>QKAK01000196.1 GCA_003247225.1 Spirochaetota bacterium
CCGGATGCCGAAGGACTCGTACAGCGACCGCCAGAAGGCCTTGCCGTCGTCGCTCGACTCGGCGATGATCACCGCGCTCTGCTCGCTCAGGTTCGTGCCGTCGGCGTAGGTCGGGCCGAACATCGGATGGGACGACGAGAAGGGCCGTCCCGACGCGGCGTACCACGACGAGAGGCCGGTCTTGACCGACGCTATGTCCGACAGCGCGCAGGACTCGTCCAGGTACGGCGTCACGGCTTCGAAGGCCTCGGTCGTCAGGCCGAGCGGCGCGCAGTTGACGAGCAGCTCCGGACCGAAGGCCGCCAGGGCGCGGACGCCCGATGCGGGCACGACCGGCCGCCCGCCGGCCGGGCCAGCGACGCCGGCGATAGCCGCCTCCAGGCGCTCGGGCGACGGATCGTAGGCGGCCAGCTCGTGGCCGGCGGCCGCGAGGGCGCGTATCAGCCATGAACCCATCTTGCCGGCGCCGAGTATCGCGACGCGCACGCTACAGCCTCCTCTCGGCGTAGCAGCCGAGCAGCCTGAAGTCGCGCGCCAGGGCTCCGGCGCGGTCGAGCGCCCGGATCACCGCCTCGTCGCGGTCGGAGCCGGCGAAGTCGATGAAGATGGCGTAGTCTCCCGGCTCCGTCGGCACCTCGGCGAATACCTCGAGCACGGCGAACAGGGCGCCGGCCTTGTCGTCGGCGAAGAAGACCGCCGAGCACTTGTCGCCTGCGGGGCAGGCGTCGCCGGCGGCGGATCCTGCGGGCGCGACGCGATCCCTCAGCCGATCCGCCCTGGCGAGCACGAAGAAGCGCGTGCGGTTGTTCGGCGAGTCCTGGATGCCGTCCTTGATGATCTCGAGCCCGTACAGCTCGGCGGCGAAGCGGCTGGCTATGGCGGCCGCGCCCTTCGGGCGCTCCTCGGCTATCATCCGGGCGGCGCCGGCGGTGTCGAACCAGTCGACGCCCTCGAGGCCGTTGCGCTCGATGAAGCGGCGGCACTGCGCCAGGGCCTGGCCGTGGGAGTAGACCGAGCGCAGCTCCCTATGGTCCGTCCCCGGCGCCGCGAGCAGGCAATGGCTGACGGCCATGTCGACGGCTCCGGCGACGCGAAGCTCCGTCGTCACCAGTATCGAGTTTACCTGGCCGACGACGCCGCCGAGCGTGTTCTCGACCGGCACGATGCCGTAGTCGACGTCGCCGGCGAGCACGGCGTCGAAGACCTGGGAGAACTCCCCGAACGGCATGGTCGCCGCCTCGGGGGACCATGCCCGAGCCGCCGCCTCGCCGTAGGCGCCGTGCATGCCCTGGAAGCCTATCAGGGCGAGGCCGCGATCCTGGATAGCCTTGCTCTCGTCCATGATGCGCCGGTAGAGCGCCGCGGTGAAGCCCTCTCCGGCGAGGCAGCGCGACCGGGCGGCTACCCGCTCGAGCACCTCGGCCTCGCGGCCGGCGTCGAGGGCGCCGCTCTTATGGCGGCGGGTCAGGAGCCCCTTCTCGAGCCTCTCGTCGAGTAGCGACAGGATGCGGGCGTCGATGCGGTCTATGTCCCGCCTGAGCGATTCGAGGTTCATGACGGTATCCTTCCGTTGCGTAGCGATGATCCGCGGGCGAGCGACTGGAGCTCGAGGTCGGCGAGGACGACGGCGAGGGCCGCCTCGAGCGCGACGGCGCCGCGTACCGCGATGCAGGCGTCGTGCCTGCCTGGCGCCGACAATTCGCCGGCGGCGCCTTCGTCGAAGTCCCAGGTGAGCTGAGGCTTCGCGATGGTCGCGGTCGGCTTCATCGCGACGCGTACGACCAGCTCGTTGCCGTTCGAGACGCCGCCGTTGACGCCGCCCGCGCCGTTCCTCGACGTGGTCCCGTCCGGGGCGACGATGGGGTCGTTATGCTCGGAGCCCCGCATCCGGGCCGCGGCGAACCCGTCGCCGAATTCGACGCCGCGCACGCCCGGCACCGCGAACAGGGCGGCGGCGGCCAGCGACTCGAGGGCGCCGAAGAACGGCTCGCCGAGCCCGGCCCGCAGCCCGGCGACGCGCAGCTCGACGATCGCTCCGACCGAGTCGCCGTCGGCGGCGGCCTCGGCTATCGCGGCGTCGACGTCGCCCCGGCCGCCGGCCTCGGCGACGCGCGCGCCGAACGACGCGCCGCGCAGGACCTTCTTGGCCACGACGCCGGCGGCGACGAGCCCTACGGTCAGCCTGCCGGAGAAGTGCCCCGAGCCGCGCGGGTCGGCGTAGCCCGAGTAGCGTATCCTCGAGACCCAGTCGGCGTGGCCCGGCCTCGGCATGGCCGCGAAGAGATCGTAGTCGGCCGGCCTGGCGTCGGCGTTCCTGAAGGCCGCGCAGAGCGGCGTCCCGGTCGTCATGCCCCGGTAGACGCCGGACAGCAGCTCCGGGACGTCGGCCTCGGCGCGCGGCGTCGTGCCTGGGGCCCCGGCCCGGCGCCTGGCCAGGTCCGGCTCGAAGTCGTCCGGGACGAGCGGCAGGCCCGCCGGGACCCCGTCGACGACGACGCCGACGGCCGGCCCGTGGGACTCGCCGAAGAGCTGGACGCGGAATATCGTGCCGATAGCGTTCATGGTGCCCTCCTGGCGAAAGCCCTGAGCTCCTCGAGCGGTATCGGGCGCATCTCGACGTTCCCGACAGCGAGCGGCAGCGCGAAGCGCATCACGTCGCCGGACAGCTTCTTGTCGGCGCCGAGCGCGGCGGCCACGGCCTCGCGGAAGCTCGACGGCGACAGGTCGCGGCTCTCGACCGACGCGCGCCTGGCCGCCTCGAGCCCGGTCGGCAGGCCGAGCCGGTCGAGGAGGCCGATGACCTCGTCGGCGTCGCCTGCCGAGCCGCCGAGCTCGACGGCCAGCCTGTGCGCCGTCGCCAGGCCTGCGGCGACGGCCGCCCCGTGGGGCAGGCCGGTGACCGACTCGACGCCGTGCCCGAAGCTGTGCCCGAGGTTCAGCTTGCGCCGCTCGCCGCGCTCGAGCGCGTCCGACTCGACGAAGGCGGACTTGAGCTCGACCGACAGCCTGACGACCTCGCCGAGCGCCTGGCGCCTGATCCTGCCGCGCCGGTCCACGGCCCGCCCCACGGCGGCGAAATGCTCGCCGCCGGCTATGACGCCGTGCTTGATCGCCTCGACGAAGCCGCGGGCCAGCTCGTCGTCGGGCAGCCCGTCGAGCAGGCCCGCGTCGACGAGCACGAAGCGCGGCTGGGAGAAGCAGCCTATCAGGTTCTTGTAGCCGCGGAAGTCGACGCCGTTCTTGCCGCCCACCGAGGCGTCGACCATCGCGAGCAGCGTCGTCGGCACGAAGCCGAAGTCGACGCCGCGCATCCAGGTGGACGCCGCCAGGCCGGCGAGGTCGGAGACGCTGCCGCCGCCGAGCCCGACCACGGTCCAGTCGCGGCTGACGCCGAGCTCCAGGAAGCGCTCGTACACCGCCTCGAGCGACGACAGGCTCTTGGCCGCCTCGCCGCGCTCCACGATCGCGACGCGCCCGGGGTCGAAGCCGGACGGCAGCAGGCCGGCGGTCAGCGCGTCGGCGACGACGACCGTAGAGGCCGGGTCGGCGAGCGAGCCGAGGCCGGAGGCCGGTCCGAAGCGTATCTCGGGCGCGCTCATCGCCGGTCCTCCTCGGCCAGCTCGTCCATCGTCCGGCGCATCGTCGCTATCTTGCGCATCAGCCTCGCGAAGGCCTCGGGCGACAGCTGCTGGGCCTTGTCGCTCAGGGCCGCCGGCGGGTCGATATGCACCTCTATCTCCAGCCCGTCGGCGCCGGCGGCGACGGCGGCCAGGCTCATCGGCTCGATCAGGCCGAGCACGCCGGTGCCGTGCGACGGGTCGACCAGGATGGGCAGGTGGCTCGTCGCCTTGACCGACGGGACGATCGATAGGTCGAGGGTGTTGCGCGTGTAGGTCTCGAAGCTGCGTATGCCGCGCTCGCAGAGGATGACGTCGGGGTTGCCCTCGGCCAGGATGTACTCGGCGCAGTTGAGCCATTCCTCGAGCGTCGAGTACATGCCGCGCTTGAGCAGTATCGGCCGGCCGGACTTGCCCGCCTCGCGCAGCAGCGAGAAGTTCTGCATGTTCCTGGCGCCGATCTGGAGCACGTCGGCGTACTCCCCGACCCAGCTGACGTCGCGGGTGTCTATCACCTCGGTGACGATAGGCAAGCCCGTCTCGCGCCTCGCCTTGTCCAGGATCTTGAGCCCCTTGAGGCCGAGGCCCTGGAACGCGTACGGCGAGGTGCGCGGCTTGAAGGCGCCTCCGCGGAGCATCGTGGCGCCGGCTTCCTTGACCGCGACCGCGGTGCGCAGGAGCTGGTCCTCCGATTCCACGGCGCAGGGCCCGGCGATGACGGTGAAGCCTTCGCCTATGCGTATGCCGCCGACCTCGACCACGGTCCTCGCGCCGTCGGGCCGGACTCCGGTCAGCTTTAAGTCCTTCATATATTCTACCTTCCGCCGGCTCGGCCGGCCGTGATCGTTTCAATCGTCGTCGTTCGGATCGCGGGATCCCCGTCGTCGCGGCGGCCGCGAACGAAGGATACAACCAGGGGCGCTCCGTCGTCGATAGCGGCGCGGCTATCGAAGCGGCGCTCGCTGAGCGGCGGCCGGGAACCCTACGGGCTCCCCGCCCGGCCGCGCCGCGATGGAGCCCTATGCGTCGTAACGGCTATAAAAATACTGGTAGGAGGGGGCGGGGGAGGAGGTTTGAACTGTTCGTCCTGAAACCATGCGGGCACGCTACCATGCCCGGATAAAAGAATCAAGTTACTGTCGGGAGAAACTCGAGGGCTTCAGGTGAAAAAACGAACCCGTCCGCGGGCCGGAGCCCGCCGGACGGTCAGAGCTGGTCGGCGAACAGCTTCTCGATGGCCTGCTTGGGCAGGGCGCCGGGCTGCTGGCGTACGACCTTGCCGTCCTTGAAGACCATCAGGGTCGGGATCGAGATGATGTTGAACCTGCCGGCCAGCTCGGCCTCGTTGTCGACGTTGACCTTGCCGACCTTGAGCCTGCCGGCGTAGGTCTTGGCGAGGTCGTCGATATGCGGCCCGATCATCCGGCACGGCATGCACCATTCCGCCCAGAAGTCGACGAGTACCGGTATCGGCGACTGCTCGACCTCGGCCGCGAAATTCTTCGAGGTCAACTCTATTCCTGCGCTCATGATGGCTCCTTCGGTCGCTTGAACGCGCCGGGCGGCGAGCGGACGCGCGCGCGACGGTTCGTAGGTTGTAGCGATCAAAATACCGAGAGGCCGGGCAGGTTGTCAAATAGAGTCGACGGGGCGGCCGGGCGTCAAGCGCGGCGCCCCATCGCCCAGAGGAGGTACTCGCCCTCGAGCGTCGAGCGCGGGCCGGGCGCCCCCGTGGCCGCGCGCCGCTTGGCCGCGCCGCGCCTGGCCTCGTAGAAGCGGTATAGGTCGCGCGGATCCGCGCTCGCCGGCTCCGGGTACTCGCGGCGCCCGCCGAACAGCGCCTCGACGCCGGCGGCGTCCTGGGGGCCGTTCGCGTCGATATGTGCGCCGCAGGCCTCGAGCTCCTCGTGGCTCAGCCCGAAGAGGAATTCGGCGAGCGCCTGATAGACGCGGGGATCCGTGAAGCGCTCGCCGGCGAAGGCGAACCAGCGCCCGTCGAGGCTCATCGACAGGCCGACGAGCTCGCTCGAGCCGAGGAGCGTTCCGAACGCCGGCCGGCACGACTTGCGCGAGGCCCAGACCGCGACGAGGGCCTCGGTCGAGTCGTCGAGGCCGCCGTCGAGGTCGGAGTCCCAGAGCGCGATGAGCCGCGAGGCGGCGGAGCGCTTAACCGGCTCCGGAGCCTCGTCGTCGAGGATGTCCAGGTAGGCGTCCTCGGCCATCAGCGCCAGCACGGCCCTCGTCGCGTGCTCCTGGGCGGAGGCCAGGGGCCCGCCGCGTATGCCGGCGCCGGCGCAGGCCCTGGCGAGCGCTGACCGGGCCTGGGCCTCGGCCGCGGCGACCGAGCGCCTGAACACCGCCCGCGAGGGCAGGTAGAGCAGGCGGTCGCCCCGGTCGTCGCGCAGGAGTTCCTCTATTAGCGATTCCTCAGTCCTCGGAACCGAGCCGAGGCGGCTGGCCGCGGCGGCCGGGGGCAGCCGTCCGAGCGCGGCCCTCATGTCGCCGACCGCCTCGAAACGCGAGCGGACGATGGCGTACGCGTCGGGCGCCTCGTCAAGCAGGGCTCCCAGGGCCTCCTCGGCCCCGACGGCCGGGGGCGCGGATATCGTCGGCGCGGCCCGGGTCATCGCCCGGCCGGATACACCGCCTCCACTACGAAGCGCCTCGTCCCCGACGGAGAGGCGCAGGAGACGCTCGAGCCGGCCCGCTCGCCGATGACGGCTACGCCGAGCGGCGACAGGACGCTCGCCGTCGCGCTCGTGCCGTCGAGCTCCGCGGGGAACACGAGCCTGGTCGTGAAGCGCTCGCCGGTATCGACGTCGAGGATCGTCGCGGACGAGCCTATCGCCACGACGTCGCCGGGCAGGTCCTCCGGCTCGACGACGTCGGCCGTCGACAGCTCGTTCTCGAGGCGCCTCAGGTGGAGGTCGCGCAGTCGTCGATCGGCCTTCATGGCCGCGACGACGCCGGAAAGCTTCCGGTAGTCCGGAAGCCCGAGGAGGATGCAGGTGTCGTTCACGGTGATGCTCCGAGGAGGTGATGGAAACGATAGGTATCGGTTCATGCGAAGGATACGGTCGTTTAGCCGTTGAGGCAATAATAGTATAACTTGTATATAACTTGTAATTAAATCTACAAGTTGATAGCGGACGACCGCCCCATAGCCGTCGCTAGGCTGCCCTCCCTGGCCGGCAGGCCGAGCTTGCGCCTTGCATTATGACGATGCCGCTCGACTGTCGACTTGGCTATCGATAACAGCTCCGCGATCTCCTTGCTCGATAGTCCCGAGGCGACGAGGTCGCATACCTCGAGCTCGCGCAGGCTCAGCCGCAGGCGAGGATCCTCGCCCTCCGGGGCGCTCCCGGACAGAAGCGCGCGCGCTTCCGCGCGTATCCTCGCCTCGAGCCTGGCCGCCTCGTCCCGCTTGCCGGCCGCGGCCGCGACGCCGGCGAGGCCGGAAAGGAGAGGCGAGAGGCGCGCGTCGAACGCGGCGCGCATCGCCGACCGGATGCCCGCCTTCTCGAGCTCTATGCGCGATAGGAGCTCGGACAGGGCTGCGTTCTTGCGTTCCAGCTCCGAACGGCCGAGGCGCTCCCGCCCGTCGGCCTCGATCCTCTCCGCGGCGACGGCCAGGAGGGCCGCCGCCGACGAGCACAGCGAGCGCTCGCGCTCGGAGAACGCCGAGCCCCCGTCCGGGTAGCTCGCCTCGACGCCGCAGGGCGCGCGCGAGCCGGCGACCGCCGCCATGGCCGCCGGCGGCCGATCCGATACGGCTTTCCGGCCGCCCTCGTCCGGGAACGCCGCCGTCCGGTCGCCGAGCCTTACGACGACGCGGACCGCTTCCGGCCTGCCCATCGCCGCCGCGAACAGCCGCGCGCAGCCGGCGGCCGCCTCCTCGGCGTCGAGGCCCGGCTTCGATAGGAGCGCCGCGAGCGAATAGACGAAGTCGAGCTCCTTCTCCCGCTCGCGGAGATCGCCGGCCGACGGGACGGAACGTTCAGGTAGAATCATGCGTTCCAGTATACACGAAGGCTCCCGAATCGTTACCATGCGTCATCATGCTCAAGCGATTCCTCCCGTACTACAAGCCGTACCGCGGCCTCCTGGCCCTCGACCTGGCCTGCGCCCTCGGGCTAGGGCTGGCCGACCTCGTGTTCCCCGCGGCCACGCGGCGCGTCGTCGACGTGATCGTTCCGGCCGGGGACATGGCCGGCCTCGCGCGCTTCGGCCTGCTGCTCGTGGCGCTGTACGCCGTCCGCGCCGGCCTCGAGTTCATCCTCGGCTACTACGGCCACGTGCTCGGCGTCAACATCCAGCACGACCTAAGGCGCGACATCTTCCGCCACCTGCATACCCTGGACACGCGCTTCTTCGACGACACGAAGACCGGCCAGATCATGTCGCGCATCGTCGGCGACCTGTTCGACCTGGCCGAGATATCGCACCACCTGCCGGAGGACCTGATCATGGCCGGCGTACGGCTCGTAGGCTCCCTCGTCGTGATGCTCGCGATAGACTGGCGCCTGGCGCTCGTGGTCTTCGCGATCGTGCCGGTCCAGGTGGCCTTCTCGTCGAGCTTCCGCGCCCGCTTCAAGCGCGCGTTCCGCCGTAACAAGGAGACGATGGCCGTCATCAACGAGCACATAGAGGAGAGCGTCTCCGGCGTCCGCGTCGTGCGGGCCTTCGGCAACGAGGGCTTCGAGGGCGCGCGCTTCGACGAGGGCAACGCCACCTTCAGGGCCTCGAGGATAGAGTCGGTCTTCCATATAGGCGTGTTCAACACCGGCGTGTCGTTCCTGTCGAACCTCGGGCTGGTGATCGTGCTGGTCGCCGGAGGCTACGCCGCCTGGCGGGGCGCCGTCAGCGTCGGCGCCTACGTGGCCTTCGCGCTCTACGTCGCGCGCTTCTTCCAGCCCATCGAGGTGCTCGTCCGCTCGATGGAGCAGTTCCAGGAGGGCGCGGCCGGCTTCAGGCGCTTCCTCGAGATCGTCGACACGAAGCCGACCATCGTCGACTCGCCCGACGCGATAGAGCTGGCGAGCGTCCGCGGCGACGTCGAATTCCGCGGGGTCTGCTTCCGCTACGGCGACGGCCTCGAGCGGGTGCTCGAGCGCGTCGACCTGCGCGTGGCCGCCGGCGAGACGGTCGCGATCGTCGGGCCGTCGGGGGCGGGCAAGACGACGCTGTGCTCGCTGATACCGCGCTTCTACGATATCGAGGAGGGCTCGATCACGGTCGACGGGCTGGACGTACGCGGCGCGAGGATAGCCTCGCTCAGGCAGGCGGTCGGCCTCGTGCAGCAGGACGTGTTCCTGTTCTCCGGCAGCGTGCGTGACAATATCGCCTACGGCCGCCTCGGCGCGAGCGACGCCGAGGTCGAGGCCGCGGCGGAGGCGGCCAACGCGCTCGAGTTCATCCGCTCCCTGCCCCGGGGCATGGACACGATGGTCGGCGAGCGCGGCGTCAAGCTGTCCGGCGGGCAGAAGCAGCGCATCTCGATAGCGCGCATGTTCCTCAAGGACCCGCCTATCCTGATCCTGGACGAGGCGACGAGCTCGCTCGACACGATGAGCGAGATGGCCATACGCGAGTCGCTCGAGCGGCTGTCCCGCGACCGCACCACCTTCATCATCGCGCACCGCCTGGCGACGATACGGCACGCCGCGCGGATACTCGTGCTGACCGAGGACGGCATCGTCGAGCAGGGACGGCACGACGACCTGGTGGCGGCCGGAGGCGTGTACAAGCGCCTGTACGACGCGCAGGTGGAGAGCCTCCTCGTCAGCTAGGGCGCGCCGGCACCTTACCCAATTCCGGGGCTTCCGCTATAACTGAATGATTACGTCAGCGCGGAGCCGGTCGATCGGCGCGCGATGGAGTGTTGCGATGCCGATAGACAGATACGAGTTCGGTGGCCTGTTCTTCTCGCTCGTCTACCAGTACTCGAGGCTCGAGCGGGCGATGAGCCGCGAATCGGGCCTGTACAGCGGCCAGCCGCGCGTACTGACTATCCTCAAGGATAACGAGGGATGTACGCTGTCCGAGCTGTCGGAACGCTGCGGCATAGGCCTCCCGAGCCTGTCGGTCTCGGTCCGCAATATGGAACGAGGCGGCCTGATCAGGAAGGTCGCCTCGAAGAGCGACAACCGGGCCCAGACCCTGTTCCTGACCGATACCGGCCTCGCCAAGGCGAGGCGCTTCCACGAGCTGATCGACTCGTTCTACTCCAGGCTGATCGACGGCCTCGGCGAGGAAGGCTCGCTGCGCGCCTGGGATACGCTCGAGCGCCTCGTCGCCTTCATCAAGATCGCGGACGCCGAGTTCAGCGAGCCCGATTGATCCGGCGCGGCGGTCAGGCCTTGGGAAGACCGGGCTTTTCTATAGTTCCTCGAACCTTGTGGAGGGGGCCTGCTCAATACCGGCTATGGTAGGGGCGTTCCACTATCGATGCTCCATGGGGTAACGAATATCGAGGTCTCACAAGCTTCGAGGAACTAGGTACTTTTTCTTGCGCCGCGGGTTGCGGTCGTCGGCTATGCGCTCGAGCTGATAGTCCCGCATCGCGAAGAACGAACGGAGCAGGCGCTCCTTGTCAGGGTACTCGTCGAGCCCGTTCCGTTCCAGCGCCAGGAGGAGCTCGTGCGTCGCCTCTATGGTCGACAGGCAGTCCGGGGCCGGCTGGCGCTTGATCACGTAGCGGCTCGGCGTCTCCGGCGTGAAGCGCACGCAGGGCAGCTCGAGCAGGCAGGGGCTCTCGCGCAGGATGGCCTTGGCGCAGGCCCAGGTCGAGTCGATCAGGAAGACGACGAGCCGCCTGCCGCCGAGCTCGGCCGCGGGGAAGCCGCCGCTCGATAGGTCGAAGGCGTCCTTGCCGGGGTAGAGCAGCACCGGGTAGTTGGCCGGATCGTCGACCAGGGCGCGGTACCGGGGCTCGTCGCCGAAGCGCAGGCCCGGGATGATCTCGCTGTTCTCCAGGTTCAGGCAGGTCAGCCTGCCGGTCGTGCATTTCTCCCGTTTCCATTCCATCGGGTGCATCAGGAGCACGACGCGGGTCCGCGTCGGCATCGGCGGCTCGGCCGGGCACAGGCACAGCGACTTGGGCCTGCGGCATCGCCAGCAGACCTCCCTGTATTCGATTCTGTCGCCGTCGATCCCGGCCGCTCGCGCCCGTTCCATCTCCGCCCCTCCGAGTTCCGGCGACTATAGCATCGATACCCGGCGCGTATCCACCGATAGGCTTCGTGACACCTGCCGCGCTTGACCGCGCCGGCCGCTTGCGGCGATACTCGCCCCATGGCTATCAGGTATCATACCGCTACCTTCGAGAACATCCCCTCGGAGAAGCGCGAGCGCATCCTCAGGGCCGCCTCCCGCGTGCTCGGCCGCGACGGCATAGGCGGCGCGAGGATGGCCGACGTCGCCTCCGAGGCCGGCGTCTCCCACGGCTCGATGTTCAGCTATTTCCCGACAAAGGACGACATGGTCCGCGCGGTGATAGCCCGCGGCATGGATATACAGGCCGTGCGCTTCGCGGCGTCGGACGACGAGGAGGCCTGTTTCGCCGACGCGGTCCGCGCCGTCTTCAGGAGCGCCTGGGACGAGGCGAGCGCCGAGCCCGAGCTCATATCGCTGTGGCTGTCCCTGTCGCTCGCCGAGAACGCCCGTTTCGCCGACGCCATCCTGCCTCTCGAGAGCGACTCGACCGAGCGATGGCGCCGCGTCGTCGCGCGCGGCAAGGCCTCCGGCGAGATCGACGACGGCGTCGACGAGCGAGCGGCCGCCTACCTGCTGGACGCGCTGGCCGCCCAGCTGATGAAGAGCCGCGCTAGCGGGCTCGAGCGCGCCAAGCTCGAGCTGTTCGTCGGTTCCGGACTGGCCGAATCCGCCCCGGACAGGATGGCCGACGCCGTCGTCGCCATGTTGCGTTCATCCGGCTCATCAAAATGATTGACTGGTCAGTCATCGCATGATAGCCTAGCGTCAATTTGACGACGGGGAGTATCGGCGTATGGACGACAGGTTCAGCGAGGACTTTATATTCGGGGCGTCATCGTCGGCGTTCCAGATCGAGGGAGCCCTCGACCGGGACGGCCGCGGGCCGTCCGTATGGGACGACTTCGTCTCGAGGCCCGGCAGGGAGCGCCTTCGCTCCGACGCCGCGACGGCCTGCGACCACTACGCCCGGTGGGCGGACGACGTCGCCATAGCCGGCGAGCTCGGGCTCGACGCGTACCGTTTCTCCGTATCTTGGCCGCGGATCCAGCCGGACGGCAGCGGAGAGCCGAACAGGGCCGGCATCGACTTCTACTCGCGCCTCGTCGACGCCTTGCTCGAGCGGGGCGTGCGCCCGTTCCCGACGCTGTTCCACTGGGACCTGCCCTCGGCGCTCCAGCGCGGCTCGGGCGGCTTCAGGGCCCGCGATACGGTCGCGCGCTTCGGGGACTACGCGGGCATCGTCGCGCGCGCGCTCGGAGACCGGGTCAAGGATTGGATCACGATCAACGAGCCCTTCGAGTACGCGTGCTTCGGCCACCTGTTCGGCACCCACGCGCCCGGCGTGAAGAACCCCCTGGCCTATCTGCCGGTCGTCCACCACCAGCTGCTCGCCCACGGACGCGCCGTCTCGGCCATACGCTCCGAGGCCGCGGGCGCCAGGGTCGGCATAGCCCTTAGCTGGACGCCGGTGCATCCAGCGCGCGATACCGAGGCTGACGCGAGGGCGGCCGCCCGGACGAACGCGTTCATGAACGGCGTCAGCTTCGACCCTATCCTGCTCGGACGCTATCCCGACCTGGTGACCGGGGGGCTGCTCAAGCCGCCGGTCAGGGACGGCGACATGGAGGCCATCTCGACGCCGATCGATTTCGTCGGCCTGAACTACTATAGCCGGGAGCGGGCGAGGAACGCCCCGCTCGTACCGTTCATCCGAGCCGACGTGACGGGCAAGGAGCCGCGCGAGCTGCCCGAGACCGACGACAGGACGGCGATGGGCTGGGAGGTCTACCACGACGGCCTCGCCGAGATCCTGGCCGAGTTGCGAGGCCGCTACGGCAACCCTCCCGTCGTCGTCACCGAGTTCGGCTCGGCCTGGAGCGACGAGGTCGAGACGGACGCGGCTACGGGCCGGGCCGGGGTCCGAGACGCCAGGCGCGTCCGCTACCTGCGCGGACAGCTCGCCGTCATGCGCTCGGCCATCGGGGCCGGCTCCGACCTGCGCGGCGCCTTCGTCTGGAGCCTGACCGACAACTTCGAGTGGGCCGAGGGCAACGCGAAGCGCTTCGGCCTGGTGCACGTCGACTACGGCACCCAAGCCCGTACCGTCAAGGACTCGGGCCGCTGGTACTCGGCGCTCATCGCGTCGAGGGTACTCGACGCTCCGTCTAGCGGACAAGGATCGGAGGAAGCATGAGAGACGATACAACGCCGGCGGGCGCCGCCGGCTCCGTCACGGCGGCCGGCCGGCCGCGGATGAGCCTGGCCCTGAAGCTCGTGTTCTCGGTGGGCCAGCTCGGCTGGAGCCTGACGACCTTCCTGGCCAATAACCTGCTCGCGTATTTCTACGTGCCGCCGGAGAACGGCGGCGAGGGCATACCGGCCTTCGTGCCGCGCGGCGCCCTGCTCGGGCTCCTGACCGTCGTCGGGCTGGCCGCCTTCTCCGCCCGCCTGTTCGACGGCGTCAACGACCCGTTGATAGCCGGGCTCTCGGACCGCTCGCGCTCGCGCCTCGGCCGCCGCCGTACCTTCATGGCGATCGGCGCGGTCCCGGCCGTCGCGATGGCCCTGGCCCAGTTCTGGCCGCCGGTCGCCGGCGTTTCCGGCCTCAACGTGGCCTGGCTGTTCGGCACGGCCCTCTTCGGCACGGTCTTCCTGACGATGTACGTGATGCCGTACAACGCGCTGATCGCCGAGCTCGGCGCCGACTCGAAGGATCGCCTCCTGCTCGCCGCCCTGACCTCCGTGACCTGGGCGGTCGGCTTCGCGTCGGGCAACGCGGTCTACGCGATCAAGGACGCGCTCGTAGCCGGCGGCGCCACGCCGCTGGCCGCGTTCAGGACGGCGACCGGCCTGCTCGGCGCCGTGGCCGCGATAGCCATGCTCGTGCCGGTGTTCGCGATCAACGAGCGGAGGTACGCGTCTGGCGGCGTCTCCGACGCGCCCGCCTTCGGGGCGATCCGCGAGGCGCTGAGCGACCGCCCGTTCAGGGTACTCGTCGGCGCGAGCTTCCTCTACTACACGGCGAATACCTTCCTGGAGATCGGCATCGCCTACTACGTCGGCGCGCTGATGGGGCTGCCCGAGTCGCAGGCCTTTACCCTGTCGGTCGCCATCTTCGGCCTCAGCTTCCTCTGGTATCCGGCCGTGATGAGGCTCGCCGGGCGCCTCGGCAAGAAGCGCGTGCTGTCGCTCGGCTTCGTGGCCCAGGTCTTCGTGTTCTGCGTCATACCGCTGGTCGGCCTGGCGCCGGCGATACCGGTGCTGGCCTGGGCCGTCGTCATAGCCGTGGGCCAGTCGGCCGCCTCGGCGGCCTTCGGCATACTGCCGACCGCTATGGTCGCGGACGCGGCGCGGGCCCATTCGACCAGGACCGGCTCGAGCATCGAGGGCGCCTACTTCGGCGTGAACAGCTTCGCGATGAAGCTGGCCGTGTCGACGGCGAACCTGGCCTTCCCGTCGTTCCTGCTGCTCGGCAGGAGCGCCGAGCGATCGCTCGGCATCAGGCTGTCCGGGGCGGCCGCGGCGGCGCTGACGCTGGCCGGCTACCTCGTGCTCAGGCGCTACGAGGAGGCCGAGGAGGCTTAAGGCGTTTCGTCCATCAGGGCGAAGTACGGCGCCAGGCGCTCGCCGTACTCGGCGGCCAGGAAACGCTCGGCCCTCGCCTTGAACAGGTCCGTCCGTAGCCCGTCGGCCTCGCCGACGACCCGCATGCCGAGGCTCCTGAGCGCCTCGAGCTTAGCGGACTCCATCGTCAGCGTCTCGCCGGAGGCCCAGCGGCCGGCCTCTGCCGCGGCCTCGGCGAGGGCGTCGCGGTCGCGCCTCGGCAGCAGAGCCCAGGAGCGCTCGTTCATCACGACGATCTCGGCCCCGACGATATGGCCGGTCAGCATCAGGTGCGACTGCCACCTATAGAGATCCGACGAGTATATCGTCTCGATGGGGTTCTCCTGCCCGCGCGCCGCTCCGGTAGCCAGGGCGGCCTGGATACGGTTCCAGTCCACCGGGGTGGGGACGCCGCCTAGGATCGCTACCGCGAGCTCGTAGACGGGATAGGGATTGGCGCGTATCGGGGCCCCCCGCAGATCGACCGGTGACAGCGCCGGACCGTCGAAGCTCAGGTGCCGCGTACCGAAATAGAAGGTGTACAGCACCCGGAGGCCGGTCTCATGCCTCAGCTCGCCGTCGAGCCGCGTCATCAGGGGCGAGCGGAGGTCGACGATCCGCGATAGCCGCTCCGGATCCGATATCCGGTACGGCGCGTCCAGCACGGTGAAGCCCTCGACCAGCGTGGCGAGGGCGCCGGCGGTCGTATGGTGGATGTCGATAGTGCCGTCCCGCGCCATGGCCAGCTGCTCCGCCGTGTCCCCGATGAACGACGCGGGGAATACCTCGACCGCCAGCCTGCCGTCGCTCAGCTCGGCGACCCGCCTGGCGAAGAATTCCGCCTGCATGCCGGCTACGCTGTCGCTGGCGCTCATATGGGCGTAGCGCAGCGTGACGACCGGCCGTCGGCCGCAGGCGGCCGACGTCATCGCGAGCGCCGCCGCTATCGCAATCGCGGCGATCCTCGTCCGGGCCTTCATCGGGCCTTCCCTTCGTCGGCCGAGCCGAAACGTACCGTCACGCGAGTGCCTCCGGCGGCAGGCCGCTCCCAGGCGACGACGCCGCGGAGCTGGTCGGCCAGGCCGGCGATCAGCGATATGCCGAGCGAGCCCTTGTCGGCCACCTCGGGCGGCAGGCCCGGCCCGTCGTCCTCGACGACCAGCCTGACCGCCCCGGCCGGCCCGGCCCGCTCCGCCGCGAGGCTGACGCGGACCGCGCCGTCCGTACCGGGCGGCGTTCCGTACTTAAGCGCGTTCGATACGATCTCCCCGAGGAGCAGGCCGAAGGGCACGGCCCGTTCCAGGTCGAGCGGCATCGGCTCGAAGGAGGCATCGACGCGGTCCCGCGGGACCTTGTATTCGTCCGCCAGGTAGGCGACGAGCCGGGCCGCGTAGTCGCCCGCGTCGACCGAGGAGATATCCGGCATCTGGTAGACTATCTCGTGGGCCAGCGACATCGCGAATACCCTGTCCTGGGCGCCCTGCAGGGCCGTCGACACGGATCGGTCGGCCGCCAGGGACGCCTGCATCGACAGTAGGCTCGAGATGACCTGGAGGTTGTTCTTAACCCTATGGTAGACCTCGCGCAGGAGCAGCGTCTTCTCCTCGAGGGCCGCGACGGAGCGTTCCTCGGCCAGCCTCTGATCGGTCACGTCGAAGACCAGCACGTGGAGCAGCTCCTCGTCGTCCAGCTCGAGCGGGCTGACGTACAGGACCACGTCGCGTATCTCCCCGGAACTCAGGCGGTGCCGCGTATTCAGGCGATCGGCCGCCGCGTAGGCCGCCGCGCCGCGGCCTACGGCGTCGAGGTCGGCTATGCTGAGCCGCCCTATGCCTTCGGGAGCGTAGCCGTAGTACTCGAGCGCGGCCGGGTTCGCGTCGCGGATGGACGCGTCGCCGGCGGACAGCAGCAGGGCGGGGACGGCGTTCCGCTCGAAGGTCATGCGGTAGCGCCGCTCGCTGCGCTCGAGCGCGGCGCCCCGCCGCTCTATCGACTCGGCCATCGAGTTGATGCCCCTGGCCATGTCCATCAGCTCTTCCGGGACGTCGAGCTCCAGCCGCTCGTCGTAGCGGCCTTCCGCGATGGCGGCGATCTTCCGCGTCAGCGCCGTGAGCGGCGTCAGGAAGCGGCGCCACGCGAGATACGCGATGAGGCCGGCGAGGGCGAAGGAGACCAGCCCGAGCATGACGATACGCAGGCTGAAGACCGCCACCGATTCTCGGATGGGCGCGATCGACCTGAAGTAGACGCCGCGCCAGTCCGACCCGTGGATCGGCTCGCTCAATACCCTATACTCGCCGCGCTCGTCGGCGTAGGACGCCGTCCCGCCGCCTAGCAGGCGGGCGTCGACGCGTTCGCCCGAGCGCATCCTGGACGGGTCGCTCGAGGCCAGGTAGCGGCCGTCGAGCCAGACGATGCCGACCCTGTCCTGGGGAGAGGCCGTAGCTAGGTATAGCTTGGCCGATAGCCACTCGAGGTCGATGATGGCGATCACGGACCGCCTTTCGCCGGCGTAGGCCGCCTCGATGACCGTGCGGCCGAAGGTGTCGGACTGGAACGGCGGCGAGAAGGCCGTCACCCCGGGCGCAGCCCTGGCCGCCTTGGCGCGGTAGACGTACCCGGGCGCCAGGCCCGTGTCGGGGTAGGAGGCGACGACGCGGCCGGCGCCGTCGAGCACTATCAGGGCCAGGTACTCGGGCCGGGGCGCCAGGGTGTCCCTAAGCAGAGCGATCAGCCGCGAGCCGTCGGGCTCGTCGGTGGCTTGCAGCAGCAGCGAGGGTAGGTCGCGGCGCGGCCCCTCGATGGCCCGCTCCCTGGCCGTGGCGATCACGGCCTCGAGCGCCGCCGACGAGACGGTCTCGGAGAACTCGTCAAGGCGCTCGCCGACTACCGCCATGAAGGCGGCCGCGAATACGACGAACGGCAGGGTGCCTATCGTCGTGAGGATGATGATCATGCGCCGCCGTACGCTGCCGCCTGGCATGGGACCGTCCTTTAATCCGCGCTCGGATCCTCGGCGGCCTCGCGGCCGGTCCTCCGCTCGAAGGTCCGGTCGATCAAGGCTATCGCGAGGATAATAATCACGCCGATCGGGATGTACCACAGCGCCGTCCTCATGTCGGTGAGGTCGGCGAGGCGGCCGAGCATGAACGGGGCCAGGCCGATGGCCGAGCCCGAGGCGACCGGGATCAGCGAGCCCGCCTTGGCGGCGTTGCCCGGCGCGTGGCCGACCGCCAGCGACAGCCCGAGCGGGTAGAAGTTCGACGAGCCTATCCCGCAGAGCGCCAGCCCGACGAAAGCCGTCGCCGCGTTAGCCCGTAGCCAGTACAGCGGGAAGCCGGCCGCGACGACGAGCATCATCATGAACAGCAGCCGTCTCTCAGGAATCCTGTGGCTGACGCGGCTCGAGAAGAATCGTCCTGCCACCGCGGACAGGCCGAGTAGGACCGTGCCGGCCGCGGCCAGCTCCCGCGAGTTTCCCGGCAGCCCGAGCAGGTAGGTCATGCACCAGAAGCTGACCGCCCATTCGACCGATACGCCGAAGAACACGATCAGCCACATGCGCCAGAACGCGCCTCCGAGCCTGCCGCCGCCCGAGTCCGCGCGCTCGTCCCTCGACTTCAGGTGCCGCAGCGTCGCCGGCAGGCCGAACGAGGCCGTGGCCGCCACCGAGACCAGCATGGCCGGGAACACGATCCGCCAGCCTGCGCCGACGCGCGAGCCGGCGAGCAGGACGAGGGGCACGAGCATCGTCAGCGCGCTGGCCATAACGTTGGCTTCCATGATCAGCTTGCCGCGATGGGCCGCGGGGCCCGCGGCCAGCGAGGTCTGGATAGCGGCGAGCGCCACGGTGCCGCCGAGGCTCATCACGAAGACGCCGGCCAGGGTCGTCGCCGGGCCGCGCGCGAGTATCATCACGAGCAGGCCGACCAGCATGTCGGCCATGCCGCCCCAAAGGCTCAGCGCCATGCCCAGGCGCCTGATCACCGAGCTGCCGAGGAAGCCCATGATGACCATGCCGAGCGCGAAGGCGCTCTGGTGGAGGCCGGCTAGGCCGTAGCTCAGCGAGAATTCGTCGCGTAGGTAGGGCACCATCGGCCCTATCATCGACAGCATGAACGAGAACAGGCCGAGCAGCAGGTAGAGCGCCCATATATACGGCGTGCGGACGAGACCGTCTGGCGCGTCCGCCGGTCGAGTTCGTTGTATAGACATGGATAAGGTATAGCCTATTTCATCGGCGCTGTCACCGATGGGCCGCTATCGCGGGCCACGATCGGCGCTTCGCGCTTGCGCGCCCGGTCGGCCGGCCCTATGCTTTACATAGTTCCTCGAACCTTGTGGCGGGCGTTGTTCCGTTACGTCCGGTGGTGTTCCTGACGCCATGGCCATACGGCCCGTAGCGCCAAGTCGGATACGCTCACAAGCTTCGGGGAACTAGGTATGCTTAATCGAAAACGGCGGCCGCGCGAGCCGCCGGAAGGAGCCGAAAGCGTGGATGCTAGCGACGCGCCGGTCTATCCGGAGCTGACGCCCGAGACGGTCAAGGAGCTGTGGTCGAGGACCTACAACACCGCGGGCAAGCCGGACTGGTCCCATACCTTCCCGTACTACCACCCCGAGGTCGTCTTCCAGGACTCGATCCAGCGTGTCGAGGGCATCGAGGCGTTCAAGGCGCTCTGCGGCCGGCTAACGGATCGCTGCGAGGAGCTGCGCATGGAGATCCACTCGGTGGCCCGGGCGGGCGACGCGATACACATGCAGTGGACGATGACGATGATGTTCAAGAAATTCCCGAGCACGCCCGTCTACGGCGCGACGGTGCTGACCCTCCACCGCGACGGGCGCATCGTCGGCCAGCGCGACTACTACGACCTCTGGGGCGATATATTCAACGGCATACCGTGGTTCAAGGGCCCGTACCGCAGGTTCATGGCCAGGAAATTCGGCTAGGCCGACGGGACGGGCCCGCAGCCTAGCGCAGGTCCTTGACGACCGCGTCGGCCGCGAGCTTGCCGGTCAGGATCGATATCGGCAAGCCCGACGGGCTGAAGGCCCACTGGCCGGCCTGGTACACGCCCGGTATCGGCGTGCGTATCGAGCGCGAGACCTTGGGCAGGTCGTTCTCGGCCGGCATCGTCGGGTTCGTGAAGGCCCAGCCGGTGATCGCTCCGTCGGCGTTGCCGGTCTCGCGGCGTATGGTCACCGGGGTCGAGGCGGTCCGTTCGATCATAGCGGCCCGCAGGCCCGGATAGGCTCCGCGGTCGAGTATGTCGACGATGCGGGCCGAGCAGGATTCCTTGTACTCGTCGTACCAGCCCCGTTCCTCGGCGCGCTCGGCCAGGTCGTAGTCCATCAGCGTGCTGACGATCAGGCCCGTCTTGCCCGCGGGCGCGAGCGCGGGGTCCCTGAGGGCCGGTATCGATATCTCGTAGGTGGTGCGTTCGAGGTAGTCCCCGAGCCAGGCCAGCAGGGCCTCCTTCTCGGCCTGCTCGTCGCCGCGCCCCGCGACGACGTCCCAGCGGCCGAGCGACGACAGCCCCTCGCGGCGCGGCGTGTAGAAGAAGTGCGCGCTCGACACGGACGAGAAGAACACGGGCGGCAGGTCGACCGCCGCGTACAGCGTGAAGATCGAGTCGCCGCCGCGCGAGGCCGCGGCCTCGGCGGCCTTGGCCGCGATCCGGCGCGCCGCTTTCCTGTCGTCGACGGGCGACGCCTCGGCCAGCCGGTATAGGAGACGGGAGTCGGCGGCCCAGACGAGCCTGCGGTAGCCGTGCTCGCGGCCCTCGGCGTCGGTGACGACCCGCCGGTCCGCGTCGAGGCCGGCGACCTCGACGCCGGTCAGTATCGAGCCGCCGCGCCCGCGTATATACGACTCGATCGCCTCGGGCAGCCGGCCGGTACCGCCCCTGGGATAGCGGTAGTCGAGGTAGAGGCTGAA
The DNA here is from genome assembly GCA_003247225.1 of Spirochaetota bacterium. Classification (GTDB taxonomy): domain Bacteria; phylum Spirochaetota; class Spirochaetia; order Treponematales; family UBA12059; genus SZUA-370. The sequence continues at coordinate 20,377 of QKAK01000196.1, forward strand.
GTACGACAGCGCGAAGTAGGCCGGCGTCTTCTTGAAGAAATGCTGGCCTATCATATCGGCCAGCTCGCGGCTGCCGGTCAGGGCCGCGAGGCGCTCGTCCACCGGCATCCGCAGCCTGGCGACCTTGGGCATGGTCGTCATGTACTTGAGCATCCAGGGCAGGATGACCTTGATCACGTAGCCGGGGTCGTCCTCGAGGTCGAGGAACAGGGGATTGTCGATGCCGTAGATGACGGCCATATACTCCATCACCTTGGCCACCTCGTCGACTATCGCGTCGACCTCGGCGACGATCTCGGGGAAACGGCGTCGGAGCAGGGCCCGGTACTCGTCGAGGCCGGTCTCCGGCGACAGCTTAAGCACGTCGTCGCCGAAGCCTATCGAAACGGGGCTCTGGAGGAACTCCAGCTCGATGCCGAGCTGCCTGAGCATCGGGAACACGATGCCCGAATTCTCGATGGCCCGTATGCCGCCGTCGAAGGTGAACCCGTTCCGCTCGAACGAATCGACGAGGCCGCCGGTCTTGCCGCGCTTCTCGAGCACGGCTACCGTCTTGCCCGCCCTGCATAGGTAGGCGGCGGCGGTCAGCCCCGCCATGCCGCCACCGACTACGACCGCATCGTATTCCATGACTCTCCCGGGCGTTTAAAGATAGCGAAAAGCATATTCAAATATTGCCCCGGCTCGGGCCGTTGTCAACCGCGATTCGACGGCTCCTCGCCCTCGGTTCGGCGCTCGCTTGCATTTTCTATCTTACGAGCCTAGACTTCGACGCCGAAAAACGGAGATCAGCCCCATGAAAAACGAGCCGAATGCCCTGTCGTTGCCGCCTGTCATCGCGATCGACGAGGAGAAGTGCGTCAACTGCCACATGTGCATCGCCGTCTGCCCGGTCAAGTACTGCATCGACGGCTCGGGCGACAAGGTGACGATCGACCCCGACCTGTGCATCGGCTGCGGCAGCTGCGTCAGGGCCTGCACGCAGAAGGCCCGCGTCATCGTCGACGACGCGGCGGCGTTCATCGAGGCCCTGGGCCGCGGCGAGAGGATCGTCGCCGTAGTCGCGCCGGCCATCGCCGCGAGCTACCCGGGCGAGCACCGACGCTTCCTCGGGTGGCTCAGGAGCCTCGGCGTGGAGGCCTGCTTCGACGTCAGCTTCGGCGCCGAGCTGACCGTCCGCTCCTACCTGCGCCACGTCGAGTCGGCGCGGCCCGAGCTCGTCATCGCCCAGCCTTGCCCGGCTATCGTCAATTACATAGAGATCTATAGGCCGGAGCTGCTCGGCCGCCTCGCACCGGCCGACAGCCCGATGCTCCATACCGTCAAGATGATACGGGAATTCTACCCGGCGTACCGCGACTGCAAGACCCTCGTCGTCTCGCCCTGCGCGGCCAAGAAGCGCGAATTCGAGGAGACCGGCGCCGGCGACTACAACGTGACGCTCAGGTCGCTCGACGATATGCTCAAGCGACGGAACGTCGACCTGTCGCGCCAGCCGGAAGCCGATTTCGACAATAGCCCGGCCGAGCGGGCCGTCCTGTTCTCGACCCCGGGAGGCCTCCTGCGGACGGTCGAGCGCGACCGGCCCGACCTGCGAGCCGCGGCCAGGAAGATCGAGGGGCCGGAGCTGGTCTATCCGTACCTCGATACCCTGCCCGAGGCCCTCGAGAAGGGGGTCAACCCGCTCCTCGTCGATTGCCTCAACTGCGAGTACGGCTGTAACGCCGGCCCGGGAACGCTTACCCAGGATATGGCCCCCGACGTGATCGAGCGGGCCGTCGAACGCCGGGCCGAGGAAGGCCGCCTCGCCTACGCCGGCAAGAAGGGCGGCGATCGCGTCGCGCGCAGGCGGGTCGATAAGGCCCTGTCGCGCTATTGGAAGCCCGGCCTGTACGCCAGGAGCTACGTCGACAGGTCGTCCAATTATAGGATACGCATCCCTTCGAACGCCGAGCTCGAGGCCCTGTACGCCGATATGCTCAAGGAAAGCCTCCAGGATCAGTTGAATTGCGCGGCCTGCGGCTACAAGTCGTGCCGGGGCATGGCGATAGCGGTCTTCAACGGGCTCAACAAGAAGGAGAACTGCCACTTATATAAACAGCGGGTCATCGAGCGGGAGCGGGGGGTGGTGGACGAGTCGACGGCCCGGCTCCACGAGGAGATCCAGCGGACGCTCGAGGACGTGCGCGCCATCTCCGGCGAGCTGGCGTCGCTGCACGACCACGCCGAGGCCCAGTTCTCCGCGATCCGGGCGTCTTCGGACGCGGTGCGGGAGATGGTCGGCACGCTGTCGAGCGACTCCGGCATAGCCTCCGGGAAGCGCGCCCAGATCGTCGCGCTCGCCGGCGCCGCCGAGGACGGGGAGCGCGGCATGCGCGCGACCATGGAGACGATACGCCGGACCTCGGCCGAGGTGTCGGGCATCGGCTCGATGATCGACGTGATCCAGGACGTGGCCGATACGACCAACCTGCTCGCGATGAACGCCGCGATCCAGGCCGCCCGGGCGGGCGCCGCCGGCAAGGGCTTCGCCGTCGTGGCCGACGAGATACGGAGGCTCGCGGAGGCGACCAAGAACCAGGCGGACGGGATCGGCGCGTCGCTCGGCTCGGTGATCGAGCAGATCGCCGCTTCCGACGGCATGATACTGAAGACCGAGGCGAGCATGCAGGCCATGTCGCGCGACGTCGGCGTGATGGCCGAGGAGATGTCCGGCCTGATCGACTCGTTCTCCGGATTGTCGTCGGGCGGCGCCACGGTGATGGCCGGCATCGACGACCTCAAGACGGCTACCGGCGAGGTCAGGAGCATCTACGCGAACATATCGAGCGAGCTCGAGCGGCTGTTCTCGAGGATAGGCGCGATCGCGTCGATCTCGGAGAAGACCCAGGAGACCATCTCGGACATCTCGCGCTGACGGCCGGCCCGCGCGGCCGGTCATTGACGGCCCGCCGTCGGCCTTCTATAACGGACGCATGAAGCGCGACCTGACCTCCGGCAGCGTACTCGGAAACCTGCTGGCCATGTCCGTGCCGACCATGTTCGGCATGCTCGGCCAGACCCTGTACGACGTGATAGACATGATATGGATAGGCCGCGTCTCCGGCGAGGCCGTCGCCGGCGTGGCGCTGTTCAGCTCGATCTTCTGGCTCGTCGAGATACTCAACGAGGTGATCGGCGCGTCTTCGGTCGCGATGATCACCCAGAGCTACGGCTCCGGCGACGCGGCGCGGACCGGCCGCATCGTCGAGCAGACCGTCGTCTTCAAGGCGCTGGTCGCGATCGTAGCCGCGCTGGCGCTCGACCTGTTCCTGGAGCCGTTGGTCCGCTTCTTCTCCGACGACCCGGAGGTGCTCCGTAGCGCGCTCGAGTACGGCCGCGTGCGCGTCTATTTCCTGCCGGTCTTCTTCGCGACCTACAGCTGCTTCACGGCGCTGCGCTGCACCGGCGACCCTGCCAGCCAGATGTGGATCATGCTCGGAGCGTCGGTGCTCAATACGGCGCTCGACCCCGTCCTGATGTTCGAGACGGTGCCCGGCCTGGGCTGGAGGGGCTTCGGGCTCGGCGTGTTCGGGGCCGGGCTCGCGACGGTCATATCGATCTGCCTGGCCTTCGCCGTGGGCTTCGGGCTGCTCGCCAGCGGACGAACCAAGGTCAAGCTGACGATCAAGGGCCTGTTCAGGCTGGACCCGGCCATAGACCGTAAGCTCCTGACCATAGGCCTGCCGAGCGGCGGCGAGATGCTCGCCAGGCAGGCGGCCGGCCTCGTCACGACGAAATTCGTCGCGGCCTACGGCACCGCGGCGATCGCGGCGCTCGGGATCGGTAACCGGCTCGGCGGCCTCGTGTTCATGCCGCTGTTCGGCCTGATGTCCGGCGGCGGCACCATCGTCGGGCAGAACCTGGGCGCCGAGAACGTCGAGCGCGCCGAGAAGACCGCGAAGGCGGCATCGCTGTTCGGCGGCCTCCTGATCACCGCGCTGATGGGCCTGGCGATAGCCTTCCCGCGACCGGTGATGGCCATATTCGTCGACTCGGCCGAGACGATAGAGGCGGGCGTATCGATGATACGGCTGATGGGCTCTTCGTTCATCGTCGTCAGCTTCGCGATCGCGCTCGGCTGCTCGTTCTCGGGAGCCGGCTACAACCTGCCCTTCCTCGTCTCGTCGATAGCGGGGCGCTGGGGGGCGCAGATACCGTTCCTGGCGCTGTCGGTCTACGCGCTGCCGAGGATCGGGATCGTACTGGGCATCGCGGGCGTCTGGGCCAGCTTCCTCGTGTCGGACGCGGTGGAGGCCGTCATCCTATTCTCGTACTATCGGCGCGGCGACTGGAAACGCGTCCGGGTCTGGGGGGGGGACGATGCTCGGGCGTAGGATGCTGGCCAACGGCCGGCTGGTCCCGGTCGAGCTGGGCCGATTCGGGCTCGACGACGCGGACGCGCTGTACGGCTACGGCTGCTACGAGACGCTCAAGGTCAGGGGCGGCCTCCTGTACTTCGCCGAATTCCACGAGGAACGGCTACTGCGCTCGGCGGCCATCCTCGGCATAGCCCACGGATTGCGTCCGGGAGAGCTCGTCCGAGGCCTCCGCGGGCTCGTGGAGGCCGAGGCCGCGGGCGACTGCAACGTCAAGGCGATCATGATAGGCCGTTCCGGGCGGTCCGCCGACTGGTACGCGTTCCTGCTTCCGCCCCTCGTGCCGCCGGCGACGGCCTATTCGGACGGCGTGCCGTGCATGCTGTACCGAGGCGAGCGGCATTTCCCGGCGGCCAAGAGCCTATCGATGCTGCTGTCGACCGTCGCGTTCCGGGCCGCCTCCGCGGCCGGTTGCTACGACGCGCTGCTCGTGGACCGGCGAGGGGAGATCACCGAGGGCACGCGGACCAACGTGGTCTACGCCCGCCGCGGCGACGCCTCGACCGTCTACACGCCGCCGGCCGACCGGGCGCTCGAGGGCATCACGCGGCGCACCCTGATCGCCGCGCTGACCGAGGCCGGCGTCGCCGTAGCGGAGCGGCCGCTGCCGGTAGCCGACGCGCTGTCCGGCGAGTACGCGCTCGCGGTGACCAGCACCTCGAGCCGGGTCATCCAGGTCGCCGCTCTGCTACCGGTCCCCGGCGAGGCGGCCGGGGCAACGGACTGCCCGCGCTCGCCCGAGCTCGCCTCGGCGGCGGCCGCCTACGACGCGTACCTGGAGCGATACTCGATGGATCTCTCGTAGCGCGCTGCGGCGCCGTGCGCCGGCGCTCTTTTCGTTGCGCCGATCCCGTTCATGCCGATATACTTACTATCGCGCGACGCGCCGACCGCGTCGGAACGGAGAGCCGGCGAGATGGACAGGATGACGATTCGCAGCCTCATCGCCTGGTTCGCCCTGACCGCGTTCGCCGTCGCCGCCGGCCAATCCGCCGTCGCCCAGCGTTCCGCCCCCGGTTCCAGGCACGCGCTCGTCATCTACTCGTACTCTCGCCTCCTGCCCTGGGAGAACAGGGTGATGCGGGGTTTGGACGCGGTACTCGGGGCCATAGCGTTGGAACGACGGCCATACCTGTACGAGGAGAGCCTCGACTCCGGCCGCGTAGGGATGATCGACGACCTGGACGCCTGGCGTAGCTACGTCGAGGAGAAGTACCGGGACGTACGCCTCGACGCGGTGATCACCGAGAGCCAGCAGGCCGCGTCGCTGCTATTGTCCTTCCCTGAGCTGTTCCCGGGGGCCGAACGCTACGTGCTGCACTACGCCGAGGGCTCGTCGCTCGGGAACGGCAACGGGGCCGAGCGGCGCTTCTCGTCGTCGGAGGACATGGAGCGGGCGTTGCTCCTTATCCCGTCCGTACGCCCCGGTACGAAGCGGGTCGTGGTCGTTACGGACCGCACCGTGAACGGCATGGCCAGGGTCGAGCAGATCGGCAAGATCGCCGGCCGGCTCGAGGGCCTCGCCGTCGACATCTGGGACGCCTTCACCGAGGAAGAGCTGCTCTCCCGATCGGCCGGCCTCCCGAACGACGCCGCTATCATGTACCTGCCGGTCCAGCGGGACCGGAACGACGCGCCCCTCGTACCGGGAGTCGTCGGCGAACGCCTAGCCGCGTCGTCGTCGGTGCCGGTGTTCACCCATTTCGACTCGCTGCTCGGCTCGGGCATCGTCGGCGGCTACCTGGTCTCCGGCGACCTGCTCGGACGGCTGATCGGCGAAATAGCCGCCCGCGGCGACATGGCCGTACCCGTCTCCCAGCGCGGCTACGCCGAGGCGACGATGGGCTACTACTTCGACGCCCGAGCATTGGAGCGCTGGGGCATCCGGCGCGAATCGCTGCCCTCGGGTAGCGTCGTCCTGTACGACGAGGAGGGCTTCTGGGATAGGTACTGGTACCTCATGGTCGCCGGCGCCGTCGTCTTCGTCCTGGAGACGCTGTTGATCCTGGCCCTCGTCCGCTCGTCGTCACAGCGGGCCAGGGCGATGAAGGCCCTCGCCGTCGAACGGTCCAGGCTCGAGGCGACCGTCGAGGCGCGTACCGCCGACCTGTCCGCGGCGAACGACGTCCTGGTCCGCGAAGTACGCGATCGCGAGCGCGCCGAGGCCAAGGCCGTGGCCATGGCCACGGAGAAGGCGATGCTGCTCCGCGAGCTGCAGCATCGCGTCAAGAACAGCCTCTCCATCATCGTCAGCCTGATAGGGCTGGAGGCCGACAAGTCCGTGACGGACGAGCTGCGCGCGTCGCTCGATACGCTCGAATCGAGGGTGTCGGCGCTCGCGGCCCTCTACGACATCCTTTACGACACCGGCGGCATCGAGCGCCTGCCCCTGGAGGCGTACCTCGACCGGGTCGTCGACGCGGCCGCCGAGAGCCTCGGCGTCGACGTCAAGGGCATACGCCTGACGCGGGACATAGCGCCCGTCGCGATGGACATGAAGCGGGCCGTGTCGCTCGGGCTGATCGTCAACGAGCTCGTGACCGACTGCCTCAAGTACGCCTTTCCCGACGGGACGCCGGGAACCGTACGGGTAAGCCTGCGGGCCGAGGCCGGCCGGTACCTGCTCATCGTCGAGGACGACGGCGTCGGGTTGCCGGAAGGCTTCGATCCCGACGCGGTCGAGGGCTTCGGCTTCAAGCTCGTCAGGATGATGACCAGGCAGCTCCGCGGCGAGTTCGCCTGGTCCAGCGGCGCCGGAACCCGGTTCTCGCTATCCGTACCCGCCGCGGACGAATCCGCGGCGGGTTGACGAAGGGTTCCATGAGCGCTCGGCCGGGATTCGGGCTATACTTACGGGTATGCCGCCTGTCCTAGGCGGAGCCAGTCCGTCATCGAGGAGGGTGAGGCCCGGCGCTCGGGCGCTCGGCCCGAGCCGCGTATCGGTCGCCTCGTCTGCGTATGAAACGATCCATCGCTCTAGCCGTCGTTCTCTTCGCCGCCTTTTCAGCCATCGGGCAGGAGGCCGACCCGGCCGTCGGAGAGACGGTCGGCGTCGCCTTCGTCGGCTTCGATTCCGGCGACATCAGCGAATCGGGCAGGCTGATCCTATCGGACCTGGTCAGGCGCGAGATATCCATCGCGCCCGGCTTCTCCCTCGTAGACCGCGGCGACATCGAGCTCCTGCTCGAGGAGCAGGAGCTGCGCCTGTCCGAGGCCTTCGACGCGTCCGACCCCGTGCGCATCGGGGCGCTGACCGGCGCCGGCTCGTATATCGTCGGCCGCATAGGCCTCCTGGGCACGCTGTACATCATCTCGCTCCGGATGATAGACGTCGAGACGGGCCAGGTGACGCGCACCGTCACCGAGGAGTTCATCGGCCCGCTCGAGGACCTGCGGAAGCCCGTGCGCGTCGCGGCGCAGAAAATACTCGGCGTGCCGGGCATCGAGGTTAACCAGGGCGAATTCATCAGCATCGAGACCGATCCGCCGGGAGTCGGCGTCTACGTGAACGGCCTGTTCGAGGGCAACGGCCCCGTCGTCATCCGCGTGCCGAAGCCCGGCAAGTACGACGTCAAGCTGGCTACAGACGGCTACAAGCCCTGGTCGCAGAACGTCAACGTCGAGAAGAACGCCACCTTCTTCCTCAAGGCCAGGCTGATCAAGCAGGAGAAGATAGTCGACGAGCGGACGCGGGCACTCCAGGACGGCCGCGTCTCCTTCCTGACCTTCACGACCGTCTACGCCGCCTTGGCTTCCGAGGCGACGCTGTACGCGCTCGGCTCTGACAACGTCAGGCTCTACGTCGGCCTACCGCTCCTGACCTCGCCGTTGGCGTTCTTCGGGGCGCTCAAGGCGACCGACGGCGTCGTGATGAATTCGGGCCGCTCCTTCATGATCATGTCGAGCACCATGTGGGGCAGTACCTGGGGCCTCGTAGCCTCGTTCGTGTTCGGCGCCGACGGGGCGACCGACGCCGCTGCGGATCAGGAAGGATCGTCGTCGTTCGGGTTCCTGCCGCTGCACGCCGGCCTCAGCGTAGCCGGCGGGCTGGTCTACGGCGGCCTGTCCACCTGGCTGACCTCCGGCGATGAGCCGTTCCCCAGCTCGAGGGTCTGGCTGTACCACCTCGGCTCGGTGCTCGGCTCCTTCCTCGGGCTAGGCGTGCCGTACGTGTTCGGCGCCGAGTCGCCGGGCGTGATCTACGGCGGTATGCTCGCCGGCTCGCTGGCCGGCTCCGCGACGGCGCTGTGGCTGACGCGCGACTACACCGAGGGCCGGAACGTAGGCAACGTCTCCTTCATCCCGGAGCCTCCCCGGCCGGTCGCGCTCGGACCCGACGGCGGGTTCGGAATCTACCTGCCGCTCCTGAACGCCAGGTATTAGGAATGATTAGTTCCTCGAACCTTGTGACGACTATCCAGCCGCGTACTTCGGCAGGTAGTCGTCACTATCCTTGAGAGGAGTCGGCGTGCTTTTCAGCCATATCCTTCTGTTGTCACTACTTAGCACCTGCTTCGAGATGAACGGGCGACGGAGATAGATCCAACCGAGTTCAGGAGCGATTCGCCCAGCATCGATGCCCGCCACCTCGGCGTGGGTCTTCATCGGTTCCGGCGTCGCCGACGCGCTCGCGTTGACCCGGTACGGCTTCT
>QKAK01000106.1 GCA_003247225.1 Spirochaetota bacterium
GAGCGCGCTCCGGGGCTCCCCACGCCTCGGTGAATCGGGCTAGTATGGGCGCATGAACGAAGCACCGATCGCGCGGCCCGTCATTTCCCTGGCCCCGCTCCAGGGCGTCACGACGCGCGTGTTCAGGAACGCCTTCGCGAGGCGTTTCGGCGGCGTCGACTACGCGGTCGCGCCGTACGTCATGTCGGTGCCGACGCCGGACCCGCGCGGCGACCACTTCAAGGAGCTGTTCCCCGAGTACAACGCGCGGATGCCGCTCGTGCCGCAGATCCTGAGCAACGACGTCGCGGGCTTCGTCGAGACGGCGGCCGCGCTCGGGGAGCTCGGCTACGGAGAGGTGAACTGGAACCTCGGCTGCCCGTACCCGATGGTGACGCGGAAGCGGCGCGGCGCCGGCCTGTTGCCGCATCCCGACGCGGTCAGGGCCTTCCTCGACGAGGCCTGCGGCGGGCTACGGATTGCGCTATCGATCAAGCTGCGGCTCGGGCTGGACGCCCCGGACGAGATCCTCAGGCTCATGCCCGTCCTGAACGACTATCCGCTGCGCGCCGTCATCCTGCACCCGCGGGTCGGCGCCCAGATGTACGAAGGCTCGGTAGACCTGGACGCCTTCGCCGAGGCCGCGGGCCTATCGTCGCGTGACCTCGCGTATAACGGCGATATCGTCGACCCAGGCTCGTACGAGGCCGTCCGCGCCCGGTTCCCCGCCGTACGAGAATTCATGCTGGGGCGGGGCGTCGTCTCCGACCCCTTCCTACCGGCCAGGATCAAGGGCCTGCGCCTGCCCGACGACCCGACGGCGACGCTCGAGGCCTTCCACGACGACGTGTACTTCGGCTACAGGGAGGCCCTGTCCGGCCGGAAGCACGCGCTCGACAAGATGAAGGAGCTGTGGTCGTACCTGGGCGCCTCGTTCCCGCGGGCGGAGAACGGGCTTAAGGAGATACGCAAGTCCACAAGCTTCGAAACGTACGAGGCGGCGGTTCGGACGGTGCTCTCCGTCGCGGCTCAATAAAAAAACCGGCCTCGCGGCCGGTTTTTGTATCCGCTAACGGATTAGTAGCGGTTGTTGTCGCGGCGCGGCTTATCCATCGCCTCGTTCACCTTGAGCTGCCTGCCGTCGACCTCGCGGCCGTTGATGCCCTGGATGGCGGCCTGCGCCTCGGCGTCCGAGCCCATCTCGACGAAGCAGAAGCCCTTGGACTGGCCGGAGTCGCGATCGGTGATGATCTTGACCGAGTCGACCTGGCCGTAGGCGGCGAAGAGATCGCGGAGCGCGTTCTCGTAGGTGTTGTAGCTCAGGTTGCCAACGTAAATTTTCCTGCCCATGGTTCGTTCCTTTTCGGAGGCCTCGCCTCCGAGCGTTTGATAGTACGCCTATACGGGTATAGGCGATTGCGGGAGTTCAGGACCACCGGGCGTAAATCTTTGCGTCGGCCGGGCGTCGCGCTCGCGCGCGAAGCCCGTGAAAGGGCGTTACATCGATGTCTAGATAGACTCTCTCGGGGAGCAGTATACCCGAAGCGGTTGAACGTACATAGTACCGTTAAGGTTAAAATAGATGCGTTTAGCCGAATTTCTATGAAATACCGACGATTTTAATGAAAAACCCGCATGAACGGTCGGAGCCGTCCTGGTCAATAATCTTGACCGGGCGTTTATGCCAGGTTACCCTGTAGCCATGCGACCGATCTGATCGACAGAGGAAGACCCGCCCGAATCGTCGCGCCGAGAGCGCGACCATCCTCGCAGTACGAAAGAGATCGATCATGCCGCATACCCGCAACTACCGCCTGCTCGCGCTGATGGCGCTGATGCAAGGCATCGTATTCTACGGCCCCGTGGCCACTATCTACCGCCGCGCCTACGGCCTCGACGTCGAGGCCCTGTTCCTGATCGAGTCTATATCCTGGATCGTCACCCTGGCGCTCGAGTCGCCATGGGGACGCTTCGCCGACCGGTTCGGCTACAGGCTAACCATCGTGCTCGGCAACATCGTCTTCCTGGCGTCGAAGCTCGTCTTCTCGGTCGCCTACGGTTTCTCGGGCTTCCTGGCCGAGCGCCTGCTCCTGTCGGTAGCGCTGTCCGCCCTGAGCGGCTGCACCGAGGCCCTGCTCTACCGCTCGGCCGGCGCGGAGGCCTCGGAGAAGGCCTTCGGGCGCTGGAACGCCGCGAGCGCGGCGGGTCTATTGATAGCGTCCGCGGCCTCGCCGCTCCTGTACGCGTCGTCGCTCAGGATGACCGCCTACGGCACCGTCGCGCCCTACGCGATCGCCGCCGTGGCCTCGTTGTTCCTCGTCGACGTTGACGAGGAGGAGACGACGGACGGGGCGACTACGAGGGGCGGGGCGACGGGCGCGGCCCTCGCGACGACGGGCCTCCGAGGCGCGTTCAGGGCGCTGGCGCGGGATCGCGGCCTCCTCCTGTTCGTGGCGGCGTCGGCCGTCATGGGCGAGGCTGCCCAGGCCGCCACGGTGTTCCTGGCGCCGCTCCAGTACGAGCGCGCCGGGATACCGATCGCGGCATTCGGGGCGCTGTACGCGGCGCTGCAGGTCGCGTCGCTCGCGGCGGCCGGGGCCTGGAGGCTCGTCGGGGCGGTCGGCCGGGAGAGGACGCTACGGGCCCTGTTCGCGGTCGGGGCGTCGGCGCTGGCGATCCTGGCGCTGTCGGACGGAGCCTGGACGAGCGTAGCGGCGCTGCTGGCGCTGGCCGCCGCCGCGGCCCTGTTCCGGCCGTTGTCGGCGTCGATCCAGAACGAGCGCGTGATCGGCTCCGAGCGCGCCACGGCCCTATCGGTCAACGCGATGGCCGCCGAGATCATAGCGGCGCTCGTCAACGTCGGCGTCGGCAGGCTCGCCGGCATCGGCCTGCCGGCGGCCTTCGGGGCTCTGGCGGCTATCCTCGGCGCGCTAGCCGTATCCCCCGCGGCCTCGCCGCGGAGGCCGGCCCGGGCACTTGAGCACGGCGACGCGGAGGAGTAGGCTATGACCCTATGTTCCACCCGGAAGAAGTGATCTTCGCGCCTACGGGCCGATGCAACCTGCGCTGCGCCCACTGCCGCGTACGGCGTGACGGCCCGGAGCTGGCGATCGAAGCCGCCGTATCGTTCCTCGACTCGTGCTCGGCGGCCGGCGTCGAGCGCGTCGGCTTCTCCGGCGGCGAGCCCTTCCTGCGGCTCGACTTCGTCGTCGCCGTGACCGCGGCCGCGGTGGACCGGGGTATGTACTTCGACCGGCTGATGACCAACGGCGATTGGTGGGCGACCGAGGCGTCGCTGCGCGAGGCGCTCGGCGCGGTCGCGGAGGCCGGCTTCGACGGCGTTATCGGCCTGAGCTACGACGCCTACCACGGCCAGGCGCCAGAGCGGGTCGCGGCCTTCATGGCGGCGGCCTACGAGGCCTTCGGACGCCAGGACGCGGTGGAGATCCTGTCGGTGCGCTCGCCGGACGACGAGGCGTTCTTCCGCGGGCTCGAGGCGGCGGCGGCGGCCCTGGGCGGCCGCCTGGAGTACGAGCTCGGGGAGCCGTCCAGGATAGTCGACGACGCATACCTGACGCGGTCGGAGTCCGATCCGGACGACGGCTCGGCCCTCGTCGCGCAGGTCGTCAGGTCCCCCCGCTCGAGGTCGGCCGAGGAGGGCGCCTGGGACGCCGAGCGCTGGTTCGCGGACGACTACTGCGAGGGCCCGGGCAACGTGCTGTACGTCCACCCCGACGGCGGCGTGGCGGTCTGCTGCGGCTTCGCCAACGAGAGGCCCCAGCTCATCGTCGGTACGGTCGGCGACGCGGTCGACGCGATCGTCGCCGAGGCGGCCGCCCGCCCGCTCGTGCGCGCCTGCTACGATACCGGCCTCGCCGCGACGAGGAAGCGGCTCGAGGCGGAGGGCGTACGCTTCCCGGGCAGGACCGGGGACGCCTGCTTCTTCTGCGACTACCTGTGCAAGCGAGGCCTCGTAGAATAGGCGCGTGACGGACTGTCCGTACTCGTTGTATCCTAGGCCGATGATCGATCACGCCGAGGTAGTGGAAGCGGCCGTCTCATGGATTTACGAGCATCCTGACGAACGCCCGAGCGCTCGCGACGTGGCCGAACGCGCCGCATACTCGGTCGACCATTTCGGACGTATCTTCAAGGCCGTCGCGGGCGAGCCGCTCGGCGATTTCCTACTGCGGATACGGCTGGAACGGGCGGCCTGCCGTCTCCTCAAGAGCCCGTCCATGAGCGTCACCGATATAGCCGCCGAGGCGGGATATTCCAGCTCCAATTTCGCGGTCGCGTTCAGGCGGCGCTACGGCGCTAGCCCCTCGGCCTACCGCTCCGACCCGGCCTCGGCGGTCCCGGACGCGTACCGGGAGGTCATGCGGCGGATCGCCGCTACGCGGCGCGACGAGGAAGCGTCACGTCGAGTCGAGTCCTCCTGCTCGATCCGGACGATACCCGGGATGACCCTGTACCGCGAGCGGTTCCGCGGGCGATACGAGGATCTGAGCCCGGCCTGGCACTCCTTCTGCATACGTGCCGCCGTCAAATTCCCCGGCGGCGACCACACGTACGTCGGCATCTCGCGCGACGACCCTATCACCAGCGACCCGGCCAGGTCGGCCTACGACCTGTGCGTCTCGGTGCCGGGCGGTAGCGGCCACTCGTTCCTGCGCGTGCCCGAGCGCGTCTACGCCGTCTATTCGTTCGACGCTCCGGTGACGGAGATGATCTACGGCTATAACGAGCTCATAGCCGTATGGATGCCGAAGCACGGCCTGACGCTGGGCGACGGCCCTTCGCTGGAGCTCTATAGGTCGTCCGGACGTCCCGACGGCTCGATAGCCTGCGACATCTGCGTCCCGGCGCGCGGCTGACAAGCCGGGAATAGCGTAAAACCAGAACCGGACCGTCGCTCCGTGAATACCTGCGGGCCCGAGCGGCAGAATCGGCGGAGCCGGCGCTCGGGCTAGGATCCTCCCGTATAGCGAGGAGGATCGTAACGATGACAGAGAATAAGGGGATGCCGCTCCGGGCCGACGGGAGGGCGGGCTTGCGCGGCTCGTTCGCGGCCAACGCCGTACCGGCGATCGTATCGATGATGCTGACCTCGGGCGTCGTGCTCGTCGACGGCGCCTTCCTGGGCCGCGTCGTAGGGCCGGACGCCCTGGCGGCCGTCAACCTCGGGCTACCTATCCTGTACGCGTTCATGGGCGTCGCCCTCTTCGTCGCGGTAGGGTTCTCGAGCCGGGCGACGGTGGCCCTGGGCGCCGGCGAACCGGGCGACGCGTCCCGCTACTTCTCCGCGGCCGCGATCGCCGTGGTAGGCGCGTGCGGCGCCGCCGCGCTCGGGCTAGCCCTCGCGGTCGGTCCGGCGGCCTCGTTCCTGGCTCGCGGCGGCGACCTGTCCGGGGCGCTTCGGGACTACCTGTCGGTCATGGCGCCCGGATATTTCTTCATGACGCTCAACATGTCGTTATCGGTATTCGCCCGCGCCGAGGGCAAGCCGATGGACGCCCTGGCAATCGGCCTCGTCGCCAACGTCGCTAACGTGGCGTTCGACTGGCTCTTCGTCGCCGCGCTGGGGTTCGGCGTGAAGGGCGCGGCCGCGGCGACCGGCGTAGCCGCCGTCCTAGGATGCGCCGCCGGGCTAGCCCGCGTGCTCCTCGGCCGCTCGGCGTTCAGGTTCGTACGGCCGGGCCTCGGGCGGCGGGAGTACGCGGCCGCGCTGTCGAACGGGCTGTCCGAGCTGATAGGGCAATACTCCGTAACGCTTACCTCATGGATGGTCAACGCGGCCTGCCTGCGGACCATGGGCGCCGCAGGGCTCGCGGCGCTTACCGTGGCCGGCTACCTGTCCTTCGTCGAGTCGATGGTCGTTACGGGACTATGCATCGGTATGGGGCCCATCGTCGGAAGGGCGTACGGGGCCGGGGACCCGTCGACGGCGGCGGCCGTCATGCGTATGGCGGCGCGGGCGGCGTTCGCGACCGGTTTCGTCGCGTTCGCCATAGCCGCCCTCGGGGGCCGGGCGGCGGCCTTGTTCTGGACAGGGGGGGACGAGCGGATCGCCGGACTAGCCGCCGGGGGCTTCGCGATATTCGGCGCGGGATTCCTGTTCAACGGCTTCAACGCCGTGGCGGCCGCGTGGTTCACCGCGCGCTGCGACGCGCGTCGGTCCGGCGCGATAGCCGCCCTGCGCGGCGTCGCGCTGCCGGTCGCCGCGATAACGGCCCTGCCCGCGGCCCTCGGCGCTACCGGCGTCTGGCTGGCCATGCCGGCCGCGGAGCTGCTGACGCTCGCATACGCGCTACCCGTAGCGCTACGCGCGGCGCGCGGGTAGCGGCCCTCAGTCCGCGTTTATCTCGAAGCGCTCGCCGAGCACGGCCAAGCCGACGCGGTCCTCGACGTCCAGCTTCTTGTAGGCGCGGGCCAGCGTGTTCCTGACCGTAGACTCGGACAGCTCGAAGTCGATCGATATCTCTTTCTGCGATTTGCCCGCGAGGGTCTGGCCGATGAACGCCCGCTCGGCCGTCGATAGGCCCTTCTCCGCCAGCGACAGCTTAGGCTTCGGCTCCTTGAGTATCACGACGAGCCGGTCCTTGTAGAGGAACCACAGGAAGACGCCGAACGCGACGATGAAGAAGGTCGGTGCGCTGGCTTCGATCGGGGACTTGCCGCTTCTGACGACGCCGACGATTTCGATAGCGAGGAGATAGATAAGGCTGAGAAGAAGCTTCGGTAAGCGGTGCTTCGCGTAGAAGCCCGTGCGCTCGAGCAAGAGGATACCCATGATGAAAAACCCGAGGCCATAGATATTCCTCGTGCTTTGGATTATGGATACGGGGCTAAAGACTAAGAAGACTATCGGTTGCAGAATGTAAAGCGGTCGTACCAGCGCGCTTACTATAAATACCGCGCATATAGCCAATTGAGCTAGCTGATAGGGGTTCGTCGTCGACCAGATGAAACCGTGCTTCCCGATGTCGGAAACGAGGTTAATCAAAAAACCGCCGATGAATACTGCCGCGAATATGAATCCGGTAGACCTGAGCTTCTTATTGTCCATCTGGTGTTTCCCAAAAAGCGTAGATTGCGTTATCAGCCGTAATAATAGAATCGATGACCGAAGGTTCCTCGGAGGCGGCGACTGAACGCGACGAAGCGGCTGACATCGTCGAATCGACGGCGCCGCCGTTCACCGGATTGTACTCGCCCGTCAGGCGGTCGACCTCGGCGTCCCTACGGTAGCCGCTTACCATGCACAGAGCGAGGCGGGCCATGCCCTGCTCGAGCACCGCCGGGTCGCCGCCCTTGAAGTCGGCGATGGTGCGGAGGCGGGCCTGCGGATCGGCGTCGTCGGCCGGCGCGTGGTCGAAGACGCGGCGGGCGCGGCCCCGGTTGGCGATCACGAAGGTCGCCAGGTGGCTGAGCGACGAGCGCATCGCGTCGTCGCAGCCGGCGATGAACGGCAGGAGGCCGACGAGCTTGGCTACCTTGTTGTTCTTGAAGGCGCGCGCTTCAGGTTCATTCATGCGGAGCGCCTCGATGGATATATCGGCCAGCTTGCCCCAAAGTATGTTCATGGTGTCTACAGTCATATCGAGAGTATTCGAGAGTTTCGAGAAACGGTCAAGGGATTTTTTCCCTCGGCGAGATGAGCCTCGAGCTGACGACCGCGTTATCAGCGCTTGAGCGGACCGATCGCTTCGTCGTATCATGGGGGCATGAAGCCCGCGACCGGACTGCCGCATAGAGCTACCTTCATGCTCGTCGCTATCCCCGTCGCCGCGGCGATAGCCTTGGCGTGGGTCGTAGTCGATAAGGCGTCCGGGCGCCTGCACCTCGAGCTGGCGGAGCGCAATCGGTCCCTGCAGGTCGAGCTGGCGCGCAACGCGATGCAAGAGGGCTTCGAGCGCCTGCTCCAGGAGAATCGCATCCTCGCGGCGTATTCGTTCCCCGAGTACGCTCGCGGCCTACGGAGCCGGGCCTCGATGGCGGCCTTGCTCGAGGTCGAGGGCGATTCGTACCGGGAGTCGCTATCGTACTGTTACCTGACCGGGCCCGGCCGGCTCGAACTATCGTGGGCGCGCCCGGGGGCCGAGGAGACCGTCGAGCGCCTCGTCTCCGCCTCCGTCGCTCAATGGGACGGCTTCCTGGCCGGGAACGAGCCGGTCGTGCTATCGAGCCAGTCGAATCGACCCGAGCCGTACTTCATGGCGCTGTTCCCGGTGCGCGTCGGCGACGATATGGTGGGCCTCCTCGCAACGGCCATCGGCCTCGGGCTCAGCATAGACAAGTACCTGTCGCCGCTGGCCGAGGGCGAAGGGCGGCGCTCGTTCCTGATGTTCGGGGCCGGGCGCGTGCTCTGGGCCTCCGACGATCGGCATCCGACGCTCTTCGAGCTCGACCAGGGAAGCCTGATGACCTCCCGCTCGTTCAGGCTCGGGAACGGGGAATTCACGATCATCGCCGACGAATCGCGGGCGTCCCTGCTGTCCGAGCTCGAGGCCATCGATAAACCGCGCCTCCTGGTCGGCGCCACGGGCCTACTGACCCTGATCGCCGCCCTGTACTTCGCGAACCGCCTGTACCTCGAGCGCCGGGAGCGGCAGGCCCTCGCAGGGGAGGAGCGGCGCCTGTCCGCCAGGGTGGCGGCCAGCGAGCGCGAGCTCAGGGGGCTCCTCGAGGACCGCGAGCTGCTCCTGAGGGAGCTACACCACCGCGTGAAGAACAACTTCCAGTTCCTCGACAGCCTCATCGAGCTGCAGAAAGGCGGAGCCTCGGGCGACGCGGCCGCGGCGCTGTCGGATATCCAGGCGCGCATCTCGGCGCTCGCGGTCGCCTACCTGATAACCTCCGACCGCCCGGAGTCGCTCAGGGTCGACGCCCGCGAGTACCTGAGCTCCCTCGCGGGCAAGGCCGTCGAAGGAACTGGCGTCGAGGCGTCCATCGAGGCCGACGACATACCGGTGTCGCTCGACTCGGCGGTGCCGCTTGGCCTGCTGTTCCACGAGCTGATGACCAACGCCGTACGCCACGGCTACGCCGGGGACCGCGGCCCCGCCGGGGGGCGATCCGGCAGGATAGACGTACGGCTCGCGCGCGACGGGGAGGCGGCCGTGCTCGAGGTACGGGATTACGGCCGCGGTTTCGAGGACGGGACGGCCGACGGCTTGGGCCTGACCATAGCGCGGGCCCTCGCGGCGCAGCTGAACGGCGGCATCACGGTAGCGCCCGAATCGATCGGTACCCGCGCCGCGGCGCGTATGACTCTATCCTGATCGCGCCGGACCTAGCCCTCGAGGTCCCGCCACGGGCAGAGCAGCCGCTCGGCCAGGTCCACCGCCACGAAGAAGCCGAGCCCCAGGAGGCTCAGCGCGACGATGCCGGCGTACATCTCCGCGTACGCGACCCTGGCCCAGGCGTCGACGATCAGGTAGCCGAGCCCCGTCTCGGTCGCGAAGGTCTCCGCGAGGAACAGTACGGCGACCGCCGTGCCCAGGCTGACCCGCAGCGAGGTCAGCAGGTCGGGCAGGGCCGACGGGACGACGACCCGGAGCGCCAGGCCGAGCCGTGACGCTCCGAGCGAGCGGACCGAGTCGACGAGCGGCCGCGGTATGCGCCTGGCCGCGTCGCGGGCCGCCACGAGTATCTGGCTGAAGACGATCAGCGCGACGAGGATGATCTTCGACGCCTCCCCGAGCCCGAAGACCAGCATGATGATGGGCAGGAAGGCCACCTTGGGTAGCGGGTGGAGGACGTAGACTACGGGGGCGACGACTGCGTCGACGCGGCGGGACCTGCCGGCCGCCAGCCCGAGGGCCGCCGCCGGGAAGAAGCTGGCGGCTAGCGCCCAGAGCACGCGGCCGGCGCTGGCAGCGGCGTGCCGGCCGAGCGAGCCGTCGGCGGCCAGGCGCCCGAACGCCGCGAGGGTCGCCGACGGGCCCGGCAGGAAGGGCTTCCCGAGCGCGGCGGCCGCCGCCGACCACAGCGCGGCTATGGCGGCGACGGCGATCGCCACCGACGCGGCCTTCCTCGCCGCCAGTGCGCTTTTTCCCGACCCGGCCGTCATTCGCGCGCCTCCGCGGCGGAATCGTCGGTCGGGCCCGAGCCCCGTAGCGCCGAGCGGATCGCGCCGCACAGCTCCAGGTAGCGCGGGGCCGACCTGAAGTCCCCCGCGCCCGGCGCGAAGCGATAGCCGGCCGAATTCTCCGGTACGTCGAAGCGCGCCTCGACGGAGCCGGGGTTGCGGCCGCCCATCACGAAGACCGCCTCGGCCAGGTAAGCCGCTTCCTCTATCGAGTGGGTCACGACGACTATGGTCATCGGCCTCGAGCGCCTGACCTCGAGCAGGGCCTCCTGGGCGGCCTCGCGCGTGAGCGCGTCGAGGCTCGAGAAGGGCTCGTCCATCAGGAGGAGGTCGGGTTCGGAGGCCAGCGCCCTGGCGATGGCGACGCGCTGCTTCATGCCGCCGGAGAGGCGGCTCGGGTAGAAGCCTCCGAAGGACGACAGGCCGAGCTCGCGCAGGATGGGCAACACCCGGCGCCGCCGCTCGGCGCGGCCCGCGCCGCGCACGGCCAGCGGCAGCTCGGCGTTGCCCTCGACGGTCAGCCAGGGCAGCAGTCCGTAGTCCTGGAAGATCACCGCGGTGCGCGGCCTGACGCCCCGCACCGGCTCGCCGTCGATCAGCGCCTCGCCGGAGCTCGGCGCGAGCAGGCCGGCCATTACGCCTACCAGGCTGGACTTGCCGCAGCCAGACGGCCCGACGATGGCCGAGATCGCTCCGGAGGCGAAGACGGCGCTGACGTCGGCGACCGCCGGTACGCGGCGCTCGAGCCGCCCGAGCCGTCCGGTCCATCCGGGCGATGAACCGCCCGGATAGTCTATGGACAGCTTCCGGAGCTCTACCACGCGGCGACGGCCCTGTCGTCGAGCAGGCCGGAAGGATCTACGGGCTTGGATAGCAGGCCGCGCTCGGCGAGCCACGATACGGCCGCCTCGACCTGGCCGAGCGGGGGCAAGGTAGGCTTCCGATAGGTCACGAAGCGGTAGGCGCGGGCCGCGTCCTCGGGGAAGCGGGCCTTCTCGACGAGGAAGGCGCGGTACGATTCGGGCGCCGCGTTGATGCGGGCCGCGGCGTCGGCGTAGGCCTCGTAGAGCCTGCGCACGTCCTTGAGCCTGTCGTTCAGCGCCGCCTCGGAGAACACGACGACCGCCGCGTCGATATGGAACTGCTCGGTCGTGCCGACCAGGGCGGCGCCGCGCTCGACCGCGGTGGTCAGGAAGGGCTCGGGCAGGCCGGCCGCGTCCACCTGGCCGGCGAGCAGCATCTCCATCCGCACCGGCATCTTGGGTATCGCCACGGCCGTATAGGCGTCCGGGGCCAGGCCGGCCGCGCCGACGACGGCGTCGACCGAGTATTGGATGATCGTGTTGGTGGACAGCCCGACGCGCCTGCCGGCGAGGCCAGCCGCCGAGGCTATGCCCGAGCCCGGGGCCGCCGCGATGCCGTAGCGCCCGTCGGTCGCGCTCGTGATCCTCGTGTCGAAGCCGCCGGCCGCGAGGAAGGCCGCCGCGAGCACGTCGGACACGGCGCCGTCGAGGCGGCCGGCCTGGACCGCGGCGTCGCGCTCCTGGGCGTTCGCGAAGCTGACGAGCTCGACCTCGACGCCGCGCTTGCCGAACAGGCCCTCCGCCTCGGCGACGAGGAAGGGCAGCGAGTCGGCGTCCGGCATGATGCCGAGCCTGAGCGGCTCGGCCGGCCCCTTCGGGGCGCAGGAAGAGACCGAGACGGCGAGCAGGGCCGTAGCGGCGAAGGCGATCGACGCCTTGAGAGTGGTCTTGGGAATATGCATCCGGGGCTCCTATCGGCGCGGCCCGGGCGATCGCGAGCGATCGTCCGGAACCGCGCCCGAGCCTCAGAGTCTACCGGAGCCCGCCCGCGAAGGCAAGAACCGGACTAGAAACTGGCCATCTTGGCGACGAGGTTGATCAGGAACACCTGTCCCGTCGCCGCGACGGTCGGCACGTCGTAATAGCCGAAGTAGCAATACTCTCCCTGCCTGACGACCGGGAAGTACGAGCCGGAGTACGCGTCGCCGGCGTAGATGTAGCCTCCCGTCGGGTTCGCGCCCGACGATATATACACGCCCCTCCTCCCGGTATCCGCCGTGAAAATATTGACCGCGACCGACGACTCCCGGTACGAGTTATAGAGCACGCTATAGTACAGCGGCGTGTACCAGATGTCCTCCGAGGTCGACGACGCGACGGTCTTGGCCGTGCGGATGGCGTTGAGGCCCATCTGGTTGCCCGCGTCGATGTCGGAAGGCTGCGTACCGCTCAGGGCCCACGCGCTCCAGTTCTGGTCGACGCGGTAGATGAAGTACGCGCCCCCGTTGCCCATCGCGACGGTGCCCTTGCTCGACGCGGCGATATTCCTGACGCGGCCGTCATAGGTCGAGGCCGTCGTGAAGGACGCGCCGTGCGTGATGATGATAGGGTCGCCGTAGATCCTCGCGCCGTCCGAATAGGTCGTGGCGATCAGGTCTTCCGGCAGCAGCGTGACGGTCCATGCCGGCATGGATCCGTAGATGTTGGCGAGGCCCGTAATGCCCTGGTCGTCCTCCAGTATGGCCCTGATGGCCTCGGCGCGAAGCGCGTCGGCGCTCTCGCCGTCGTCGTAGATGACGGTCACGTTCGACGAGAAGCCGAGGACCGGCGCGGCGCTGTACGGGCCGTAGCCGCCGGTATCGTTATCGTAGGCTCTCACGAAGAAATACTGCAGCTCGCCTTTCGGGATAGGCGCGTAGCAGCTAGCGGTGCTCGTCGTATAGTTGCGATAGGTGACCGGGTCGCCCGCGTTCGGGTCGGCGCCGGGATCGGTCGTCGAGTAGACGTAGTAGCGCGTCGTGTAGCTGCCGCCGGCCGGGTCCGTCACCGGCGCGTAGTAGACGTACGAGTAGCCGCCCGAGTAGGTGCCCTTCGTGGCGTAGGTCGGTACGGGTACCTCGAGGACGATGCTGTCAGACGCCGACGCCGTGTTGCCGGCCGCGTCGCGTAGGCCGACGTAGGCGTACTTGGATCCGGCCGAGGCGGGCCACTGGAAGTCCGACAGCATCGAGGTGGCGTAGGCCCGGTACGGCATCCAGCCGCTTGCGTACGGATCGTAGTCGCGGACCTCGAGCTGGCTGTCCGTCGAGATGTTGTCGCTGGCGGTCAGGGTCAGGTAGAACGACAGTGACGGCGTCGTCGCCGCCCCGCCGTTGATGCTGAAGGTTAGTGTCGGGGGCGTCGTGTCGAGTATGATCGTATCGTACTTGTAGGCCGTGGTGTTTCCCGCCTCGTCGATCAGCCTGGCGTAGACGTACCTCGTGCCGTTCGTGGCCGGTATCTCGGTGCTGATCGTCTTGATCACCGTTCCCGTGCCGGACGGGAAGGCCGTGCCGTAGTCCTCCCATGCCGACGCCGGCTGGTAATCCAGGTAGTTGATCGTTACCGGCCGGGAGAACGTCGCGTTGTCCTCCGAGTCTATGTCGCCTGCTATGTCCACCGAGACGGTCGCCGAGTTGGAATAGGTATAGTCGGTATCGTCGGGATGGGTAGGCCCGCGTATCAGCACGCTGACCATGGTCGGCTTGGTCACGTCGACGGTCGTATACTGCGTCGACTCGATCGACCAATTGCCGGCGTCGTCCCGCTCCATGACCGACAGCGCGTAGGTGCCCTCGCCCAGGGCCGACGACGGCGTATAGCTGGTCGTGGCCGTCTCGGCGGTCTGCGCCACGATCACGGCGCCGTCCGCGACGCCGGCCGCCGTATAGGCCCGCGTGACCCGGTAGGAGTACATGCCGTTGCCGCCGCCGCCTGACGTCCAGGTCCAGGTGGGGGTCGTATCCGGCGTAGCGCTGCGGTAGCTCTGGCCGGTGGCCAGGCCGGTACCCGTAAGCGTCGGTTTAGTCGGAGCGATAGAATCCACCGTTATCGTGTTGCTCGCTTGGATGTCGGTGCGCCAGGTAGTGTCGATGCGTTCCTGTACGACGATGGTGTGGGCCCCTTCGGATAGGCCGGAGCGGCTGATCGTAGCGGGTACGCTATCCCCGAGAGCCGTATAAACGTAGGTCCAGGCGCCTGACGAGTCGACGTCGTAGCGGTAGGCGTTGGCGGCGCCTCCGCAGCCGGTCAGCAGGTCCCATTCGACCGATTTTACCGTACGCAGCGCCGGATAGCCGTCGCCGAGGGTGATCTGGGCCGGGGTCGTCGCCGAGGTGTCGACTACGGTCGTACGCGTCCCGTAGGCCGACCAGTTGCCGGCTCCGTCCCGCTCGCGGACGTGCATGCTATACGTCTTCTTATCCGTCAGCGGCGAGGCTGGCTTGTAGCTCTTCGCGGCGACCTCGCCGCTCGCGTATACCGTGCTCGAATCGCTGTCGTTGGTAAGGTAGAACTGGAAGACGCCGGCGCCGCCGCCGCCCGAGCTCCAGGACCAGGTGGGCTGGAGGCTCGGCGTGATGGCCGGTCCGGTCACCGTCGTGGCGGCCGGCGGGCTCGTGTCCCTGAGCAGCGAGACCGTCGCGTAGCTCACGTTGCCCGCGAGGTCCCTGGCCCGGAAACGTATCTGGTAGGTCTTGTCGACCGAGGCGCTCACCGTCGTCGATAGGGCGTTGGCCGATCCGAAGCTGAGGTACTTGGGCGTGGACAGCTCTTCCCACAGGTACGACGACCCGTCGAGGCCGCTCTGGACGCCCGAGCCGGAGTCCGCTACGCTGCCGTGCGAGCCGAGGAAGGAGATGGTAACGGTCGGGGCGGCGACGTTGGCGACGAAGCTGTTGGTCGTGACCGATATCGTCGGCGCCGTGGTGTCGACGTGGGTCAAAGCCGATCCCGTCGCCGAGAAATTCCCCGCCTCGTCCTGGGCGCGCACGTAGAGCGTCTTGACGCCGTCGGGCGTGAGCGGCGCGTTCGGCGTGAACGAGGTCGAGTAGACGTCGACGTAGCTCGAGAAGGTCGACGAATAGCTCGTACGGTAATAGTCGGCGTCGGCCACCGGAGCCCAAGACCAGGTAGGCTGCCCGCTCGTGTCGTACGCGCTCGCCGTGACGGGGCCGAGGTCGGCCGGCGGCGTCACGTCCCACGCGAAGGGGACGGTAGCCTGGGCCGAATTCCCCGCGTTATCGGTTACGGTTACCCGCGCGAAGTACGACCCCTCGGCGCTCGCGTGGACGTACGGCTCCATGAGCCCGATGCCGTCGTTCGCCGTCGCGCCCCCGTCCGTCGCGTTGAAGTAGAGCGTCCCGGGGCCGCTCAGCTGCTCCCAAGCGTACGTGGCCACGCCGTACGGCTCGACGATACGGTAGAGGTCCGCGCCGTCGCCGCCCTCGGCGAGCAGGGTCGGCTCGCTCGACAGGATGCTCTCGACGTTGAACGAGACGACCGGGGCGGCGCGGTCCAGCGTGATCGCGCCGGACGAATCGGTCGAGGATTCCTGATCCAGGTAGTCGCGTACCTTCACGTAGAACGAGCGGGGCCCGTCGCCGTCGGGCAGTACCCATTCCCTAATGATAGGCGTATAGTCCGTCCACGACGCGCCCGTGAAGCTCGGGTCGTTCGAGACCATCATCTGCTTGACGCCGCTATATGCGTCGTTCGCCTCGACCGTCAGGTCTACGGCCCTGTCGGCCGCGTTCGTATGGCTCTGCCCGCCGTTCACCGATACGGCCGTTATGGTAGGGGCCTCGCCGTCGTCCAGGATGATCCTGAGCTGGCGCGGGGTCGGGGATTGGTTGTTAGCCGAATCCATCAGCTTGTAGAGCACGTACTTGGTGCCGGAGCCGGCCGACAGGGTCCACGATACGGTGTCGGACCAGGTCATCCAGCTCGCGTCGTCCTCGAAGAAAGCGGCGGCGTTGCCGTTGTCGCCCCAGATCTTGATGCCGTAGGGAACGTTGTAATCGTCGGTGACCCCCGAGAAATCCAGCTCGAGCGTCGCGGCGTCGGTCGCTATCGAACCCGACGGCAGCTTGACGACGGCGACCGCGCCGCCCTGGTCGGTCAGCGACACCGCGCCGGTCGGCGGGCTCGTGTCCTCGGCGTCGCCCGTGCTGAAGTACCAGGACTTGTCGGGGCCCAGCTCGTTGCCGGCTACGTCCTGGACGGCTCCGGAGAGCGTCACCAGGTACGAGGTGTTCGGGTATAGCTCGAGCCCCCATAGCTCGGCCGTGGCGTTCGGGATAGTCCCGGAAGCGGCCAGGTTGACGGTGCCGTCTACGGCTCCGCCGGTCGTGCTCGCGAGCGTGAAGCTGCCCTCGGCGAAGCTGTCCGGCTTCATCTCCTCGTCGAACTGGATGCGCAGCACGCTGCCGTTGTACGGGAAGAGGGCCTGGTCGTCCCAGCTGACGCCTATGACCGTAGGCGGCGTCTGCTCGTACCGTATCGTCCTCGACGAGACGGCCGACAGGTGGCCGACCCGATCGACGACCTGCGCCTCGAAGGACGCGCTGCCGCCTAGCTCCGCGCCTACGGCCAGGTCGGCTACCGCGCCGATACCGGCGCCGCTATCGAGCGACAGATCAAGCCAATCGCTCCAGGAACCGCCGGCCGGCCGATAGCGGAACCTGTGGAGGCCGCTCGAAGCGCCGTCGTCGTCGCCGGCGAAGACCTCGAGGTCGACGAGATCGGAGTTTGTGGCGCTCGCCCCGCCGTTGATGAGGATATTGCTGATGGCAGGCGGCTCGAGGTCGAGGTAGACGTCCTCGGATACGCGGACGTCGCTGACGTTGCCGGCGCCGTCCTTGACCTTGCCGTAGACGCGCCGGAGGCCGTCCGCGCCGCCGAGCTCGAGCTCGTAGACCGGCGCGGCGGCGTTGAAGGTAACCCATGACGCGTTCGAGAACGACGAGCCGTCGGACAGCATAACCTGCGCGACGGCCCGGTCGTCGGAGGCGGCCACGGTGACTCGGACGGTCAGCGAGCCGAGCCAGGTACGGTCGAGGTCGTCGACGTACGCGTCGGCCGACTCGAACGACAGCGAGGCGAGGGCCGGAGCCACGACGTCGGGCGTGAGGCTCGTGACGAAGGTCCAGGAATACTCCTCGGCGAGCGGGTTGCCGTCCGTATCGAGCACGCCCGAGGTGATCGTCGCGGTATAGCGCTTCCCGTAGCCGAAGCCCCCCGTGGCGCTGAAGATAATCGTGGCGTCGGAGACGGAGTACTTTCCGCCGACCGCCGCTCCCGCCGCGTCGACGATAGGCAGGGTCGACCCGTTGACGGTCGCGGCGTCGATGTTCTTGGAGAAGGTGATCGACAGCTCGGCGTTGATCGGGACCTCGGTCGCCTCCTCGGTAGGGTACACGGCCGAGAGCACAGGCGGCGTCACCGCCTCGGCGACCTCCTCGAGCACGAGGCCGAGGAGGGGGCTCTTGCAGGTGGTCAGGGCGAGCGCGAGCGGCAGGGCCGCGAGGGCCGCCGCGAGGCGCGTTCCGTATCGTCGGGCTTCGGTCTTCATATCGTCACTCCTCCCCGCCGTCCCACAGGGCCGACGAGGCGCGCATGATCGTGGTCGAGGCGCTGCCTATGTACGCGTAGCGCGCGGCGACGTCCGGGGCGAGCGCCGAGAGGCGAGCGTACTGCGACTGGGCCTCCAGGTATTCCTCTCGCTCGTATTGGACGCGGGCCAGCCCCGCGACGGCCAAGGGGTTGTCGGGCTCGACGGACGCCGCGCCGCGGTACCACTGCAGCGCGTCGTCCATGCGCTCGCGCAGGTAGAACAGGTTGCCGAGGTTTATCATCGCGTTGACCGAGCGGCGGTCGAGGGCGAGGGCGGCCTTGAACTGACGCTCCGCGTCGTCGAAGCGGCCGTAGCGCGCGTACATGATGCCGTAGGCGTTCCTGGTGCTGGCGCGGTCGCCGCCGCGGCGTATGATCGACTCGTAGCCGTCGATCTTGGGCTGGATCTCCTGCGCGACGAAGGCGTCGAGGCTGGCCTTGTAGCTCTGGACGACCAGGTCGGACTGCGGGAACAGCAGCGACAGCGTGTTGCCGGTGTAGCCGACGGGCGCGTAGGTCCGCCAGGCCTCGTGGATGGGGTAGAACGCGCCGACCCCCTTGGATACGGCCTCCTTCCACTGCTTGATGCCCGTCTTGAAGGCCTTGTTGAAGCCGTCCTGCACGATGGTCACCTCGACGGGCACCCAGGCCTTGCCGTCGGCGTAGATGAAGTCGCCGGCGCTCGTGAAGGCCTGCCTGGCCTCGAGCTCGGTCAGGCCGAGCGAGAAGGCCATGAAGATATGGCCGGGAACGGTGATGAACGCGGTCTCGATGCCGACCGACTCGAGCAGGGCCGCGTACAGGATCGACAGGTCGTCGCAGTCGCCGGCGCGGTAGATCAGCGACTGGGACGGGAACTGCAGGTAGTCGAGGAAGAGCTCGTCCTTGGACGCCTCGACGAAGGACGACAGGGGGTCGATCACGTAGTTGAGCCCGTAGAGCCGCATCGCCTCGAAGATGCCCATCGCTATCCTGAAGTTCAGGTTGAGCGGGTTGGCGCCGAGGTCGCGGATGATGCCGGCGGTGTTCTTCGAGAAGATCATCACGGTCGGGTCGCGCGGCGTGACGAAGGAGGCCGCCTTGCGGTCGTCGTCCCAGGTCATCGAGTTCCGGTCGAGCACGGTGACGGTCACCGGCTGCGAGTAGGAGACGCGCTCGCCGAGGTAGGTGTACGACACCTTGATCTCGGCGGCCACCTTGGCGCGCTCGGTCAGGTTCATCAGGCGGCTCGTGAACAGGGCCTTGAGCGGCACCTCGACGCTGTCGCGTCGGCCGATCGACGGGAAGCTGGCCGTCAGCATCGGCTGCTCCATGTACTCGCCGACGTAGAAGTACACGTCGACGTTGGTGATGGCGCTGTTCTCGAGGTTGGAGACGGTCATCGTGCCGAAGGGATTATGCTCGTAGTAGCCGAAGAACACCGGGAAGAGCGGCTCTGTCCTCAGGTCGGCTATCCTGAGCTTGCGTCGGCCCGAGTCGGGCTGGAGCCTGAGTATCGCGCCGGCCCAGACGCCGACGCCCTGGTACAGGTCTGTGAACGCGCCGGCGGCGGGGTCCCAGCCGACGTGGTAGCGGTAGGCGCCGCCGGCCGACAGGGCGAAGCCTGGGCTCAGGTCCCAGGCGGCGGCCAGGCTGCCGCCGAGGTACGGGTTGCCGGCCGGATCGTAGGCCCCGAAGAAGCCGAACGAATAGCCGCCCTGGGCCCCGAGCTGGAGGCTGACGCGGTCGAGCACCCTGAGGTCGCAGCCGAATCCGACGCCGGCCGAGGCCAGGGTCAGGGCGTCGGCTGCCTGGGTGGGGTGGAGGCCTACGGTCGCGCCGCCCTCGGCGTACAGGAACGGGGCCTTCGGGAACAGGTACTGGCCGTAGATCGCGGCGTTGCCGCCTACGCGATAGGCCGCGTCCTCGTAGAATAGGGCGCTCTTCCCGCCGATAGGCAGGTCCACCTCCGGCCTGACGTGGAACGAGAAATTCTCGGCTACCTGGGCGTAGCCGGAAGCCGCGGCCGCTAGCAGCAGCCAGGCGAACAGGCGCTTGCGCTTCATGACAAGCCTCCCGGTGGGTTGGGTTGGGAAGCTATGTTTGGATTATTTAATGTATGAAGACCGCGATGCTATGAGTGTAGTGCGGAGGAAGGGCGTTTTCCAGGGTTTCGCCGCGCGCCGCTCGCGATTCGAGCGCTCAGCCGCCCCAGCGCCTGAACAGCTCGGGCGTGCCGTCGCCGTGCCCGACGCCTTCGCGCCCGACGCCGTTGTATCCGACGCCGTCGTACTCAACGATGAGCCTGTCCAGGATCTTGCCGACGACGTGGTCGACGAGGTCGGCTATCGTCTCGGGGCCGTGGTAGAAACCGGGGCAGGCCGGCAGGATGGCGGCCCCCGCCTCGGCCAGCGCCGTCATGTTCCGCAGGTCGACGAGGGACAGCGGCGTCTCGCGCGGCACGAGCACGAGGCGCCGGCCCTCCTTGAGGGCGACCGCGGCCGCGCGGTGGACCAGGTTCGTCGTCGCGCCGGAGGCGATCGCCCCGAGGCTGCTCATCGAGCAGGGGACTACCGCGACGCCGTCGAGCCGCCAGGAGCCTGACGACGGCGGGGCGGCCAGGTCGTCCGGGGCGTAGAGCCGATCGCGCGGGAAGGCCGTCGCGTCGAGCCAGGCGTCGAGCGACAGGCCGGTCTCGGTCCCGAAGACGCGCCTCCCCCAGGTCGAGAACACCGCGTGGACCTCGTGCCCGGCCGACGCCAGCGCCTCTATCGTACGCTTGCCGTAGGCCGCGCCGCTCGCTCCGGTCACGCAGACCAGGTATCGTCCCATCGTCGCCTCCCTTATGCCAGGTACACGTCGGCGGCCGTGGCGGCCAGCACGACGAGGGGCAGGATCTCGTTGATCGAGTAGCTGGCTATCCGGATGTGGCGCTCGGTTCCGCCCCGCGCGATCAGGTGCTCGGCCGCCAGCAGGGCCGCCGCCAGCGCGACGCCGGTCAGGTAGGGCCAGGACAGCTCCCAGAATAGCGGCAGGGCGGCCAGCGCGACGACAGTGCCCGCGTGGGACAGCGCCGCGATCAGCCTGGCGCCCCGGGCGCCGAACCTGGCCGGCACCGAGCGTAGGCCGGCGGAGCGGTCGAACTCGATGTCCTGGAGGGCGTACAGGATGTCGAATCCGGCCACCCAGAGCGCCACGGCGCCGGCCAGCGCGAAGTAGCCGAGCTCGAAGCGGCCCGACAGGGCCAGGAAGGCGCCCATGGGCGCCGCGGCGCAGGCCGCGCCGAGCCAGTAGTGGCACAGCCAGGTGAAGCGCTTCGTGTACGAGTAGCCGATTATCATGACTGCGGCGACCGGCAGCAGGGCCACGCACAGCCAGTTGAGCATCGCGGTCGCCGCGACGAGGACGGCGCCCATGACCGCCGTGAACGCGAGCAGCTCCTTCTTGGACAGCCTGCCGGTCGGCAGGTGGCGGCCGGCGGTCCGCGGGTTCCTGGCGTCGATCTCGGCGTCGACGACGCGGTTGAGCGCGTTGGCCGCGTTCCTCGCGGCCATCGCCGCGACGAGTATCAGGACGAGCTTGCCGACCGGCGGCCGCCCGTCCGTCTCCAGCAGGATGGCGACGACGGCGAACGGTAGCGAGAACAGGGTATGCCTGACGATGACAGCGTCGCCTATGTCGCCGAGCCGCCGCCAGCGGCCGCGGGCCGGGACGGCTCCGGGTTCAGAGCCCATACTCGTCCCAGCGGCCGTCGACCAGGTCCCTGACGCGCGCGTCCATCTCGAGCGGGTCGGGCCAGGGGCGCTCGTGGCCCTCGTCGGGGCCCTTGCGCGTCGCGTCTATGCCGAGCCGCGTGCCGTAGCGCGGCAGCGGCGACGAATGGTCGAGCGCGTCGAGCGGGCCGTCGGAGAACACGAGGTCGCGGCGCGCGTCGATGTTGTTGAACGCGCGCCAGGCGACCGTCGACACGTCGGACGGCTTCACGTCGTCGTCGACCACGACGATCAGCTTCGTGTACATCATCTGGCCCATGCCCCACATGAAGTTCATCACCTTGCGGGCCTGGCCTGGGAATCGTTTCTTGATCGATACGATGACGCAGTTATGGAACACGCCCTCGAGCGGCATCGACAGGTCGACGATCTCCGGGCAGAGCTGCTTGAGCAGCGGCAGGAAGAGCCGCTCGGTCGCCTTGGCCATCCAGCAGTCCTCCTTGGGCGGAATGCCGACTATGGTCGCCGGATAGACAGGCGAGCGGCGGCGCGTTATACGCTCCAGGTGGAAGACCGGGTACTCGTCCTCGAGCGAGTAGAAGCCCGTATGGTCGCCGAAGGGCCCCTCGACGCGGACCTCGCCCGGGTCGACGTAGCCCTCGAGCACGAATTCGGCGTCGGCCGGCACGTCCAGCCCGCTTAGGGTGGCCTTGGCTATCTCGGCGCTCTTGCCGCGCAGGAAGCCGGCGAACAGCATCTCCCAGACGCCCTCGGGCAGCGGCGCCGTCGACGCGTAGGTGACGGCCGGATCGCAGCCGAGCGCCACCGCCACCGGCATGCGCTCGCCGCGCGCCTTGTACTTCTGGAAGAAGTGGGCGCCGTCCTTGTGGAGGTGCCAGTGCATGCCGGCGGTCCGGTCGTCGTAGACCTGCATGCGGTACATGCCGACGTTCTGGACGCCTGTCTCGGGGTCGCGGGTGCATACGAGCGGCAGGGTCAGGAAGCGGCCGCCGTCGAGGGGCCAGCATTTGAGTACCGGCAGGCTCGAGAAGCCCTCGTCGTCGGAGACGACCTCCTGGCATTTCGGCCGCGATACCCGCCTCGGGAAGAGGCTCAGGGCCACGGGCAGCTTGGGCAGGGCCTCGGGCACGGCCTTGAGGAGATTGAAGCCGCGCAGCTGCTTCCAGGCCCACGCGATGAGGTCCTCTATCTCGGCGGCCTTCTCGTCGAGGCTGGAGGCGCCGAAGGCCATCGCCATGCGCTCCTCCGAGCCCATCGCGTTGATCAGGAGCGGGTAGGGCGAGCCCTTTACCTTCTCGAAGAGCAGGGCCGGCCCGCCTCCGGGCCGCCGCATCACGCGGTCGGCTATCTCGGTTATCTCGAGCTCGGGGTCGACCTCTACGCTTACGCGCCTGAGCAGGCCCTTCGACTCGAGGGCCGCCATATAATCCTGTAGATCGTTATACGCCATAGTGTTTCCAGTATATAGCAGGGCGGGCCGTCGATGATAGGACGGCCCGCCGCCTAGTCGCCGGAACGGCGGTCGTTGGCCCGGATGAAGGCCTCGGGCAGCGCGAGGCGCTCGTGGGTCTTGGCGCTGGTCGGGGCCCAGGCTATCGACTCGAGCCGTATGAAGCGGGCTATAGCGGCCTCGACCTCGGCCTTGGGCACGCCGAGGTGGCCGTTGATCCAGCTCGTCGCGGCGGCCAGGTCGATCGTTACGGCGCCGTCGTGGATGCGCTCGCCGTGGTTGCCGGCGAAGTCGACCAGGCCCCTCGCGATGCGTTCCCGGGGCATCGTCTCTATCAGGTCGGAGACCTGCTCGTTCGATCGCCTGATGCGCTCCGACAGCACCTTGATGATCTTGAGGGCGAACTTGCCGTTCGTCAGTATCATCGTCTCGAAGGTCGGCCCGTCGACCGCGAGCAGGTTCGTCCGCCTGAGCGCGACGGCGGTGGCCGAGCGCGGCCTCTCGTCTATCAGCGCCATCTCGCCGAAGAACTCGTTCGGCGTATCGATGGTCTTGATCACCGTCTCGCCCCTGTCCACCTTGATCTTCAGCTCGACCGCCCCGGCGAGCAGTATGTACATCCTGTCGCCCGGTTCGCCCTCGCGGAAGATCACCTCGCCGGACTCGAACTGCGTCACGTTGTCGTTGGCCATGGCCTAGAGCATAGAGCCTCTCCACAAATACGGCAATACGGCGTATAGTCGAGCCATGGGACGAGAACGCCTTCGTCGCGCGCTGGCGATAGCCGGCTTCCCGGCGGCCATCGCGGCCGTCGCGCTCGCGGCCTTCGCGTTCCGCGCGCAGCTGCTCGGGCTGTTCAGGTCGTCCGAGGCGATACGCGACGCGGTCGCAGCAACCGGCTCCTGGGCGCCGCTCGCCTTCGTCGGGCTGCAGGCCGTCCAGGTGATCGTGTTCTTCATCCCCGGCGAGGTGGTGCAGATAGCCGGAGGCTTCGCCTTCGGCCTATGGGGCGGGACGCTCTGGTCGGTAGCCGGCATCCTGCTCGGCTCGCTCGTCAACTTCGGCGTGGGCCGGCTCCTCGGCCGCCCCTTCGCGGCCGCGGTGCTGAAGCCGGAGCGCCTCGCCCGCGTCGAGGCCAGCACCGCCGGCGGCAAGGCCGTCGCCGGCTTCCTGCTCCTGTTCGCCATACCCGGTATCCCCAAGGACGCGCTGACCTACGCGGCCGGCGCGAGCGGGCTGTCGTTCTGGGCCTTCATCGTCGTGTCGACCATGGGGCGGCTGCCCGGCATACTCGGTAGCGCCTACATGGGCTCGGCGGTCTTCGACCGCGAGTACGGGGCGGCGATAGCCGTCCTGTCGGTCGCCCTGGTCGCGCTGTTCCTGGGCTTCGCCTTCAGGGAGCGGCTGCACGACCTGGTCGACCGACTGATCTCTAGGCTCTCCGGCCCGAGGCGATAGAGCGCTGCAGCCAGCGCGTCTCGGCGCCGTCCACCAGCTTGGTCCTCTTCCAGGCGCCGGCGGCCCCCGGTACGGCGCGCTCGCCGGCGAAGCCGCCGAATTCCTCCCGGTCGACCACGAAGCACAGCTCCCATCGGGAGAAACGCTCCGAGAACGCGCCTAGGGACGCGTACAGGGCGGTGGCCTCCGCCGGCGTGCCGAGGCGCTTGCCGTAGGGCGGGTCGGTGACCACGAAGCCGCGCTCGGCGAACGGGGCGGCTTCCTCTGCCTTGGCGCGGAAGAAGCGGATGCGCTGGCCGACTTTCGCCAGGCCGGCGTTCGCGAGGGCCGCGTCGAGGGCCGCCTGGTCCGAGTCGGAGCCGGCGATCATCGCCTCGCGGTCAAGTCGGACCGCGGCCTTAGCGGCATCCTTCGCGGCCGCTACCTCGGCTTTGCCGCCGTCGGGCATCCCTTCCCACGAGAAGCCCCTGCCGAGGCCCGGGGCTATGTCGAAGGCGTAGAGCGCGGCCTCGATCGGGATCGTGCCCGAGCCGCAGAAGGGGTCGTATAGCGGGAAGGAGCGTCGCCAGCCCGACAGGAACAGCACCGCCGCGGCCACGCTCTCCTTGAGGGGCGCCTCGGTCGGCCGCTTGCGGTAGCCGCGCCGCGACAGCGCCTCGCCGCAGAGGTCCAGCTCCACGGTCGCCTCGTCGCGCTCTATCCTGACCCGCGTCTGCACCGTCGCCGCGGTCTCGGGCATGCGGACCACGCCGTACTCGCCGCAGAGCCGCTCGTAGGCGGCTTTCTGGCCGACCGACTGGATAGCGTTCTGGGCCGACAGCGCCGAGCGTATCGACCGCGCCTTCTCGATGACCAGCCTGTCCCGCGGCCCTACCCATCGTTCCCAGGGTATCGCCTTGAAGCCTTCGTACAGCTCGTCGAAGTCGCGGGCGCGGAAGCGCCCCGCCTCGAGGAATATCCTGTCGGCGCATCGCAGCCCTACCAGGGCCTTGGCCAGGCCCGCCTTATCGGCCTCGAAGCCGACGCGGCCGGCCGACCTGGTTGAAGCCGACAGCCCGAGCCGCTCGAGCTCGCCGGCCACGACCTTCTCTATGCCCACGGCGCATGACGCCGATAGTCTCAAAACGCTGTTCATAGCACCAGTATGCGTCGCCCGGGCCCGCCGACGCAATAGACGGCAGGAGCCTCGAAAAATTATCGAGCGATCCGCTTGACACGCCCATGCCCGATCGCTAGAATGCCACTCGCTTCGGGGGTGTAGCTCAGTTGGTAGAGCGCTTGAATGGCATTCAAGAGGTCAGGGGTTCAATTCCCCTCACCTCCACTTAGCAATAAAAAAGACCGCCTACTGGCGGTCTTTTTTATTGCTAACCCGAATGGAGTGAGGGGAATTGAACGGTACGAGCGCCGAGCGGAAGCGAGGAAGAGGCGCCAGGATGGCGCCGGAAGCGAGTACCGCGGGCTGGAGGCTCGAGCCACGACGGCGAGAGCCGGAAGCCAATTCCCTCGCCGGTACCCCGGCGAGTTACAATCCTGCCATACGCAAAGTCGCCTATTGGCGGTCTTTTTCATTGCTAACCCGGTATGGAGTGTCGCGAGAGTACTCGCGGGGGAATTGTATCGCGGTTCGCCCGAGGCGAACACGTTCAATACAATTCCTTGCGATGCTCCGCTACTGCGGAGTACGGTTCGCCCCGCGCCGCGGCCGCGGCGATGAGCGCGCAGGATGCGCGAGTAAGGGGCGAACCGCGGCCCGGAATGAGAAAACAGGATGTTTTCGAATGGAGGGCGATTCCCTCGCCGGTACCCCGGCTCCCCCGCGATTTTATCATAGTAGTATAATGCTATAATGGAATCGTACGCCATGGAGGGAGCGCATTGACCGACGATTACCGGAAGGTACTGAGAAGCATCAACTCGAGAGCGTCCCTGCCCGTGGTATACGCGAGCTGCCACGCGGAGCTCGCCGCTCGCATGCCGGCGGCCGATATGTACGTATCCCTCGTCGAGGGGGATAAGCTCCGTTTCCCCTACTACGTCGATAGGATGAACGCCGAGAGCACGTTGACGATACTACCCCGGAACGGCTGGACGGCGTACGTGCTGGACCGGGCGGAGCGCTACTGGATGTCGGTCGATCCGCCGCCTCCGGACGGCGTAGCGCCGATCGGGACCGTCCCGAGCGACTGGCTGGGAGTGCCGCTGCTCGACCGCGACGGCTCGCCTATCGGCGTGCTGGCGGTCCAGACCTACGAGCCCGGCACGAGCTACTGCGACGATGACCTGGCCTTCGTCGAATTCGTGGCCGGCGCGATTTCCCTTGCCGTCCAGCTGGCGTCTCAGGACCGCGAGCTGGCCATCCGGCGTATCGCGGCGCTCGTCGACGAGGCCCTGGATATAGGCGACCTGTACGCCAGGATCCACGACATCATGAAGTCGGTGCTTCCCGCCTCGCGCAGGAACATCGTCATCGCCAAGGTCGACGAGGACGCCGGAGTGTTCCGGCCCGTCTACTGGCGCGACGAGAAGGACGATTTCGACGCGCTGCCCTGGACGCTGGACTCGGGGTTCTGCGGTTATATCTACGGGCACCTCAAGGCCTCGTTCGTCTTCGAGGCCGGCAAGGTACCCGTCCCTCCCGAGGTCCGGCAGATAGGGTATCCGTCGAAGTACTGGCTCGGGGCGCCGCTGTACGGGCGCGACCGCATCATCGGCGTCGTCGTCATCCAGTCATACGATCAACGCGAGGCGATCACTAAGGAAGACCAGTATGCGCTCGACGGCATCTGCCCGTATATCGCGGCGGCCATCGGCGCGACGGAGCTGTTCCAGCGCTCGCGCTGCCTCTGATCCGCCGCGCGGTCAAACTTGTATCCTCGCCCGCGATGGAGTACACTGCACGGGTACGCAGCATCCATCAATAATGCGGGGACGGCACGCGATGTCTGAAGAGATCGATCCTGAGATTGCGGCGCTCATAGGCGGCGGGATAGAGGAATACTCGGCCAAGCCGGCGGGAAGGTCGCCCGGGGCCGGCGGGCCTAGCTTCGAGGCGCTGTTCGGGGACATGGGCGTCGCCGGCGACGTGGAGGCCAAGGGCGAGTTCGACGTCGACCTGTCCAAGAAGGCCTACGACCCGGTCGAGCGCTTCGAGTCCGACCCCCCGAACGCGTTCTTCGACGACCCCCAGTACTATCAGAAGGCTCTCGCCGGAGAGGGAGAGGCTTCGCAGCGCTTCCACGAGCTGCTCAAGAAATACCTGCAGTCTACCGACCCGAAGGATCGCGGCATGTACCGCCAGCAGGTGATAACCGCCTACTGGAACATGGTCTCGAGGATGATACCGAGGGTCGTCTCGTCCAACCCGATAATACCGAAGCAGCTCATGGTCCGTTTCGGCCTTTCGCTCCCGACGATGATATCCCCGGAGCAGCGGGCTATTTTCTCTAGGATCATCCATCAGAAGACGACGACCGAGCCGGTCTATTACCTCGACGAGTGGCTGCGCTCCATCGCGATGGGCCAGATCAACCCGAGCAGCACCGACGAGGTGAGCCAGTCCAGGGGCGACGAGCGGGCCAGGATCAATACGCTGCTCCAGAAGGCTATGGGCAAGCGGGACACCGCCGAGGCCCTGCTCAAGTCCAAGGCGGAGGAGCGGAAGACCCTCGAGGGCATGCTGCGCGACCGCATAGACATCATCTGCGAGCACGCCGGACTGCCGGGCTACTACCAGGTGCCGGCGCCGTACACCGACGCCCAGAAGAAGACCATCGCCGAGCTCGGCGAGATCCTCCGCCGCATGCTCGCCGCCGATAAGGAGCTCGTCTCGAGCGCCGAGTCCTTCGAGGAGGCAGGGAAGGACGTGCAGACGATACGTGACAAGGCCGGCGCCCTCGGCGAGGACACGAAGGCTAACCTGCAGGCCCTGTCGCAGGAGTTCGATACCGCCAGGCAGATGCTCAAGATGTGCGTCGGCAGGCAGGGCAACCATTTCCCCCTCGTCACCAAGGAATACTTCCACCTGAACCTGCGCGAGATAGGCACGCGCGAGAACGTGCTCGACGCGCTCGGTTGGCTCGAGAGCATCGATTGCCAGGCCTATTGCCGCCCGTACAAGAGCGCGCTCAACCGTATCGAGCCGTTCGTGCTGCTCCTGCCGAGCTACGGCGACCAGGGCATCTGCTGGGAGCCGTTCGACCGGTACAACCGGCACACGAGCCGCTCGAGGCTCGCCGTCCCGATGTACCCCAAGAACCTGAAGATAGCCCTGGCCACCGCCGTCGCCGACATGCGCTGGCAGGCGGCCAAGGAGAAGGCCTCGTACTATTGGATGGAGGAGGGCCTGACGGGCCAGTACTACCAGTGGTTCGTCAAGCAGAAGCTCAAGGGCGACGTCAAGGAATTCTTCATCCAGGACTACATCACCTGGATCACCAAGGAGAGCGACGGCATCCAGAAGCTCGACAAGGAGGTGCGCGGCATCTTCTGGCGCCTGATGCCGTTCGCGCAGCCCGTCAAGGACAAGCTGCGCGACCGCAGCTTCGTATACCAGGAGCTGTACCAGCGCGACATCAACCGCACCCTGTCCGACGGCTATTGACGGTCCGGCGCCTTCGGGCGCCTCCGGCCGCCGCCCGAGAAGCTGGCCAGGTAGACGCCGCCGACCGCGACCGCGCCGCCGCCGAGCTGGACGGGGCTCAGCCTTTCGCCCAGTATGACGAACGACGCCGCGACGGACACCACCGGTATCAGGTTGATGAACACGCTCGACACGCCGGCCCCGAGCGCCTTGAGGCTGGCGACGTAGAACAGGTAGCCGACCGCCGAGCAGAAGACGCCCAGGTATAGCACGTTGAGCGCGACGACCGGGGTGACGGCCGCCCAGTCGGTCCTCTCGGCCAGCGCGAACGGGACGAACCCGGCCGCCCCGAACACGCTCTGCCAGAACGTCACCTCGAGGGTCTCGTACCTGCCGAGCAGCGGCCTCGTCATGAAGGCGTAGGCCACCCAGGACAGCGCCGCGACGGCCATGTACAGGTAGCCGAGCGGCGCCGGGCTCAGCCGAAGCGACTCGACGACGATCAGCGCGACGCCGAGCGCCGACAGCGCCGCGCCGGCGTACTGCCAGGCCGACAGTCGCGCCTTGGTGAACAGGCGCTCGGCGAGCATCGTTATCACGGGGATCGTGCCGACGATGATCGACGCCTCCGACGCCGACAGGAGCAGCACGCCGTTGTTCTCGCCGAGGAAGTACAGCGTCACGCCGACCAATCCGGCGCCGGCCATCAGGGGCAGGTCCTTCGGCGCTAGCCTCGGCCGCCTGCGCATGATCGCGAAGATGGCCAGCAGCACGACGTCGGCGACGACGAAGCGGGCCAGGCCGAGGGTGATCGGCGGGATCACGGCCACCGCCGTCTTGATGCTGAGGAACGATAGCCCCCAGATGAAGGCCGTCAGCGTGGCGAGCAGTATCGCCGTCTTCTTGGTGGTCGCCATGGCAAGTCGCCCGATCCTAGCGGGGGATCGTCGCGTCCCCTTTCCATCCCCGTACCGCCTCCGCGAGGCCCCCGAAGGCCGTGAACGGATCGTCGAGGCTATCGTAGCGTCCCGAGAAGAAGGTCCTGGCGGCGGCGCTGAGCGCGTCGCGGCCGTACGAGTCGAGGAGCCACGAGGCGAAGCCGTTGCACGCGGCGTAGAACTCGGCCGATTTCTGCGGCAGGTCGTAGGTCGCCATGATGATCTCGGCCTCGCGGGCCGCCACGTCCGATTCGGGATCGGCGTAGCGCCTGGCCGTGGACGCCGAGAACGACGACCAGGCCCGCTCGACGCTCCCGGCGCTCTCGGCCAGCTCGACGAGGTCGCTCGCGAGCAGGGCGAAGGTCTCGTCGACGAAGCGATACGCGAATTTCAGCTCCGGGTCGAAGTCCTGGTCCAGGACGAAGGCCGGCGCGAGTGAAGCCGGAGCGTTGGCCGTGGCTATAGAGTGGGCGTACGCGTGGAGGAGGGATGCGCGCCAGCCGTCGTCGATGTTGACGAAGACGTAGGCGCCGTCCTGGGACGCGACCGACCTGGTCACCAGCTCGTTAGCGTAGAAGGTGGATCCTATCGACCTGAACAGCACGAAGTCGGACGACGGCCGCCCCTTGAGGCGACGCTTCACGAGCGGGTCGTTCGCGCTGAGGACGCCGTAGTGGCGGTCGGCGGCGAAGAACGCCACCGGCCCGCGCTCCGGGGCCTCGCCGAGCAGTCCGGCGGCATGCATGAAGCCTTCCGTGTAGTAATCGATCCCGGCGGCGAATTCGTTCCGCAGGGACTCGTCCACGTACTTGTCGATGAACACGAGCGAGCCGCCGGACGATAGCTCGACGAAGCGGCTCTGTACCCGCGCCGAGGTCAGGATGGCCATGGAGGCTATCATCGCGACGCCTACCGCTACGATCGCCGCTTTCTTGATGGTTTCCTTACTCTCTATCGTCATGTTCAGGCTCCTCCGGCGATACTATCCCCTGCGTCCCGGGACGCGCAAGCGGCTCCCGGCGTCGTCGCCTTCGTCGTCGCTTAACGGCGGCCGCGACGGCCCGGCGTATTTGACCATTCCGTCCATTAGTCGCATAATACCTGCCGCAGGGTCGCGCGGAGCCGCGCTCCGTCCTCGGCCCCGCGAAAAAGGAGCGGATTATGAGCGATGTAACGCGAAGACTGGCGGCGCAGGGAGTCGCCGTGCCAGAGGTATACCTGCCCGCCGCGGGCGCCGACTACGCCGACTGGGCCGTCGTCGCCTGCGACCAGTACTCGAGCGAGCGCGAGTACTGGGAGGACGTCTCCAAGCTGGTCGGCGGCAAGCCGAGCACCCTCAACCTGATCTTCCCCGAGTGCTACCTCGAGGACGACGACAAGGCGGCCCGCGTCGAGCGCATACGCTCCGCGATGCGCTCTTACCTCGATTCGGGCAAGGTCGCCAAGCAGGCGCCGGGTTTCGTACTGGTCGAGCGCTCGACCCCGTTCGAGAAGCATCCCCGAAAGGGGCTCGTCATCGCCGTCGACCTCGAGGCCTACCAGTACGGCAAGGGCGTCACGAGCCGCATTAGGCCGACCGAGGGCACCATCGTCGAGCGCCTGCCCCCGCGCATGGACATACGCCGCGGCGCGCCCCTCGAGCTGCCCCACATCATGCTGCTGATCGACGACCCCCGGCGCAGCGTCATCGAGCCCCTGTACGCCAAGATGGATAGGCTGCCCAGGCTCTACGACTTCGACCTGATGAAGGGCGCCGGGCATATACGCGGCGCGATGGTCTCCGACGAGGCCGACCTGGCCGGGATCGCCTCTGCGCTCGAGGCGATAGCCGACGAGGGCGCCTACCGGGCCAAGTACGGCTCGCCCGACGTGCTGCTGTTCGCCGTCGGGGACGGCAACCATTCGCTGGCCACCGCCAAGGCCATCTGGGAGGAGATCAAGAAGGCCAACGCCTCGGACCCCGAGCTGATGAGCCACCCTGCGCGCTACGCCCTCGTCGAGCTGGTCAACATCTACGACGAGGGCCTGCCGTTCCATCCGATCCACCGGGTGCTGTTCAAGGCCGACGAACGGGCCCTGCTCGCCGATCTCGCCGCCGCCGGCGCCGTCTTCGAGCCGATGGACTGGAAGAAGGCCGTCGCGAAGACCGACGAGCCCGCCGGCGCCGAGCATCGCTTCGCGTTCGTGTCGGCCGGGACGAGCGGCCTCGTCCGCTTCGCGAAGCCGAGCGCCAACCTCGCGGCCGGGACCATCCAGGAGGTCCTGGACGCCTACCTCAAGGCCCATGCCGGCGCCACGATCGACTATATCCACGGCACCGACAGCCTCGCGACCCTGGCCCGGAAGCCCGGCAACCTCGGCCTCTACCTGCCGCCGATCGATAAGTCGAGCTTCTTCGGCACCGTCATCCGCGACGGCGCCATGCCCCGCAAGACCTTCTCGATGGGAGAGGCGCCGGAGAAGCGCTTCTATATCGAGGCCAGGAAGATAACCCGCTGACGCCCTCGCCGGCCCCCAGACGGGGGCCGGCTTTCCATGCTATGATGCCGCCCGGGGGTATGCGATGGTCACCGATGAAGCGCGGCTGCTGAAAGAGCTGATCCGCAGGGAAGAACGGCTACTGGAGAACAGCGTCAGGAACGACCCGGCGAAGATCGGCGCGCTCGTAGACGCGCGCTGCCTTTTCGTCTCGGCGTCGGGCGCCCGCGGCGTCTTGGAGCCGGGCGAGCCGTTCGACAGCCTGCAGGGCGTCTCGTATATAGACAGCAACGCGGTCGAGCTCCTGGAGCTGTCCGAGGAGTGCAGGATGCTCGTCTACGTAGCGGCTACCGTCAGCAAGAATACCCGCGCCAAGTCGCGCTGCAGCTCGGTCTGGAAGCGGGACTCGGGCGATTGGAAGATCGTTTTCCATCAGGAGACCACCATACAGGAATAGTCGAAGCCATCGTTTTTACTGGTGAAACGGCTATTTTATCGTAACTTGACGTTTCCGCTGGGGCGGGTT
The DNA here is from genome assembly GCA_003247225.1 of Spirochaetota bacterium. Taxonomy (GTDB): domain Bacteria; phylum Spirochaetota; class Spirochaetia; order Treponematales; family UBA12059; genus SZUA-370. The sequence continues at coordinate 32,672 of QKAK01000106.1, forward strand.
TATAAGGTATGATCCTTACATCCATCCGGCTGCGTCGCCCTCGGATCGCGCCGGAAAATACCCAGAAGGAGGCACTATGGCTTTAGGATGCAAGTACGGCACCCACCGCGTCATCGAACCGGTCGGGGCCATGCCGCAGACCGCGCAGCGTATCGACAACGATATGTCCAAGGTCTACGACAACGAGATCCTGCTCGACGTCATCGCGCTCAACGTCGACTCCGCGAGCTTCACGCAGATCGAGGAAGAGGCCGGCGGCGACCCGGACAAGATCGGCAAGAAGATCATGGAGATCGTCGCGGCCCGCGGCAAGCAGCAGAACCCGGTCACCGGGTCCGGCGGCATGTTCATCGGCAAGGTAGCCAGGATCGGCTCCGCGCTCAAGGATCGCGACCTCAAGGTGGGCGACAAGATCGCCAGCCTCGTGTCGCTGTCGCTGACCCCGCTCAAGATCAACAAGATCATCAAGGTGATGCCCGAGGTGGACCGCGTCCTGATCGACGGGCAGGCCATCCTCTTCGAGTCCGGCATCTACGCCAAGCTTCCCCCGGACATGGACGAGGGACTGGCCCTGGCCGCCCTCGACGTGGCCGGAGCGCCCGCCCAGACCGCCAAGCTCGTCAAGCCCGGCGACAGCGTGCTCGTGCTCGGCGCCGGCGGCAAGTCCGGCCTGATGTGCTGCTACGAGGCGATGAAGCGCGTCGGCCCGACCGGCAAGGTCATAGCCAACGTGCGCAAGGAGAAGTACGTCAAGACGCTCCGCGACCTGAACCTCTGCCACGAGATCGTGATGGCCGACGCTCAGAAGCCCGTCGAGGTCTACAACGAGGTGCTCAAGGTCAACGGCGGCAAGGAAGTCGACGTCGTCATCAACTGCGTGAACATCCAGGGCACCGAGATGGCCAGCATCCTGCCCGTCCGCGACAACGGCATCGTCTACTTCTTCAGCATGGCCACCAGCTTCACCCGCGCCGCGCTCGGGGCGGAAGGCATCGGCAAGGACGCGCTGATGATCATCGGCAACGGCTATACCAAGGACCACGCCGAGATCACGCTGTGGGAGCTCCGCGAGAACGCCGCTCTCCGCAAGTTCTTCGAGGACCAGTACGTAAAGTGATCCGGGATCCCGTTCGGCGGGATCGATTGCCAGGATCTGGCGTCGGGAGGACGGCGAGCCGGGACGCGCGAGCGCGCGTATATCCGGCGGGGGCAGTCCGTCTCCCTCTTCCGTACGCGGCCTAGCGGCCGGTCGGGATAGAGCCGGAACGAACTAACGTGAGAAGACGGGAGACCGTCTCTCGCCCCGGGGGCTCCCCGTCCCCGGCGCGGCGAGCGCGCGCGGCCTTGCGATACTGCGCATGGACGAGCCCGCGCGAGCCGGAACGTATCGGAATCGGGTCTGGAAGGGCCCGGAGGATGGACGAGACCATCCGTGCCGATTCTACTGTTTTCCCGTTCTCTGTCTCTCTCGCTATCCATGGGGTCGCGTCGGCCGGTCGGCGGTCTAGACGGCGGCGCCGGATCGAGCGGGATGCCCGGAAGCGCCGTCGGCGTCGCCGGCGCTATCGCGCATCCCGTTCGATCCGGCCGAACCGGACGGCCGTTCCGGTCCGGCGCTTCCCCTTTATCGCTACGCCGCCGGAACCCGCGGCGACGGAAGGAGTACGTATGGCCCTTGAAGGCAAGCTCGTGATCACCTGCGCCTGCACCGGCGCCGAGACCACGAAGGCCCAGAATCCCGCGTTACCCATAACACCCGACGAGGTGGCCAAGACCGCCGAGGAGTGCCGAGCCGCCGGCGCCGCCATCCTGCACCTGCACGTGCGGAACGACGACGGCACCCCGACCGCGAGCGTCGCCCGCTTCAAGGAGGCCATCGAGGCCGTCCGCAGGAAGACCGACATCATCGTCGAGATCACCACCGGCGGCGCCGTCGGAGACACCGCCGAGGATAGGCTCAGGCCGATCGCCGCCCTCCAGCCGGAGATGGCCAGCCTCGACTGCGGTACCGTCAACTTCGGCGACGAGTACATCGTCAACGACCTGCCGACGATGCGCGCCTTCGCCGCCGAGTTCAGGAAGCACAAGGTCCGCGCGACCCTCGAGTGCTTCGACCTCGGCCACGTCTACGCGAGCCACTACCTGATCAAGGAAGGGCTGCTCGAGGCTCCCTACCACTACGGCTTCGTGCTCAACGTGCCCGGCGCCGTGCCGTACTCGGTCGAGAACCTGTCGGCCTTCATCCGCGCGCTGCCGGCCGGGGCCGACTACACCGTGATGGGCATCGGCCGCTCGTCGCTGCCCGCCCAGTTCGGCGCGATGGCGAACGGCGGCTGGATACGCGTCGGCTTCGAGGACAACGTGTACTTCTCGAAGGGCGTCCTCGCCAAGAGCAACGCCGAGCTGGTCGAGCGCGCGGCGCGCATAGCCCATGAGGGCGGCCTCAAGCCGGCGACCCCCGACGAGGTCCGCCAGTACCTGAAGCTACGGGGCTGATACCGGGAATATGGCCACGGAGTCACGGAGGCACGGAGAAGACAGGAGAGTGATTAAGGAAATGAGAAGGTTCCAGGCTTATCCTTTTCTTTCCTCCGCGTCTCCGTGTCTCCGTGGTTGATTTTTGTCTTTAAGGAGGCTTTCTAATGCATACGTATCCGTCATACGACTATAAGCGCATACCGCTGTACAGGGACGTTACGCCGGAGCAGTGGAACGACTGGCGCTGGCAGATGAAGAACGACATCAAGGACGTGGAGACGCTCGCCAAGGTCGTCCCGCTGAGCGACAAGGAGAAGGCCGACATCTCCGAGGTGCTCAAGGTCTTCCGCATGGCCATCACGCCGTACTACGCGTCGCTCATCGACCCGGCCAACCCCGGCTGCCCGGTCAGGCTCCAGGCGATCCCGCGCCTGCCCGAGACCCACTTCGACGAGAGCGACCAGGACGACCCGCTGCACGAGGACTCCGACAGCCCCGTGCCCGGCCTCACGCACCGCTACCCCGACCGCGTGCTGCTCCTCGTCACCCATATCTGCTCGATGAACTGCCGCCACTGCACCCGCCGCCGCATCGTCGGCGAGGAGGACGCGAACATGCTCGACCACCAGGTCGACGCGGCCATCGAGTACATCAGGAAGACCCCGATCATCCGCGACGTGCTGATCTCCGGCGGCGACCCCCTCGTGCTGTCCGACGACAAGCTCGAGCGCATCATCAAGAAGATACGCGAGATCCCGCACGTCGAGATGATACGCATCGGCACCCGCACGCCGGTGGTCATGCCGCAGCGCATCACCGACGACCTCGTGAACATGCTCAAGAAGTACCACCCGCTGTACATCAACACGCACTTCAACCACCCCAAGGAGATAACCGCCGAGGCCCGCGAGGCGTGCCGCAAGCTCGCCGACGCCGGCATCCCCCTCGGGAACCAGAGCGTGCTGCTGCGCGACGTCAACGACTGCCCGGTGCTGATGAAGCAGCTCGTGCAGAAGCTGCTGACCATCCGCGTGCGCCCGTACTACATCTACCAGTGCGACCTGTCGCGCGGCATCAGCCACTTCCGCACCACGGTGTCCAAGGGCATCGAGATCATCGAGAACCTCCGCGGCCATACGACCGGCCTCGCGGTGCCGACCTTCGTGGTCGACGCGCCCGGCGGCGGCGGCAAGACCCCGGTGATGCCCGACTACCTGATATCGCAGAACGACAAGCGCGTGATCCTGCGCAACTACGAGGGCGTGATCACGACCTACGACGAGCCGGACGGCTACCACGAGGATTGCGGCAAGTGCAGCATCTGCTCCGACGAGCCCCAGCTCAACGCCACCTGCGGCGTAGCCAGGCTCCTGTCCGGGGACGACAAGACGCTCGAGCCCAAGAACCTCGTCCGCGCGGCCAGGGGCGATACCAAGTTCATCCCGCGCAAGCGGAAATAACCGAGATACGAGAAACCCGAACCACGGAGACACGGAGTCACGGAGATGGCGCAATGATCATAGGCGATGACTCGATAAGCGCTAAGGTGATCGGTTGTTCCATCGCCGTACACCGTGAGCTCGGACCGGGCTTGCTTGAGTCTATTTACGAGGAAGCCCTCTGTATCGAACTCGGCCGTGCCGGGATTCCCTTCGTTCGGCAAATGGAGCTACCCGTTATCTATAAGGGCGTCCAGCTCTCAGGGGCATTCAGGGTGGATTTGCTTGTCGACAACACCGTGGTGGTGGAGTTGAAGTGCGTTGATACGATCCTCCCGGTTCATGAGGCTCAGGTTTTATCGTACTTACGCTTGGGTGGATGGAGAATCGGCTTGCTTATCAATTTTAAATCCGCTGTACTTAAGAACGGGATCCGTAGGGTCTTATTATGAGCCATACTCCAAGCTCTACAATCATGGTGCGCTTTGGCCTTGAAACGTTTTGCATCCTCCGTGCCTCCGTGTCTCCGTGGTTGTCTTCGGCGGAAAGGGCTCGACATGCTCGATAGGCCCGAGGATTTCGTCGGCAGGGTCACCTTCGTGACCGGGCCGGAGAAGCATTGCGGGAAGACGACCTTCATGAACCGGGCCGCGGCCCTTGCGCGGCGCGGCGCGCGGGAGTCGGGGAGGCCCGCTCCCGCCCTGCTGACCGTCGGCTACGACGGCGAGGCGCGCGACTTCCTGTCCGGAGCCCGCAAGCCCGCGGTCCCGGTCGAGCCGGGCGACCTCGTCGTCACCACGGAGCGCTTCGCCAGGCCCTGCTCGCCTGAGATCCTGGACGCGCTGCCCGGCTCGACGGCGCTCGGCCGCCTCTGCGTCGCCCGGGCCGGCCGGCCGGCGACCGTCGCCCTGGTCGGCCCCGAGGGCAATTCCCTAGTCGCCTGGGCCGTCCGGCGCATCCTCGACGACGGCCTGGCCGATACCGTCCTGGTCGACGGCGCGATCAACCGCGTGACCCAGGCCGCCTCGATAGACGGCGCGCGCTTCGTCTACGCGGTCCGCGTCGACGCCGCCGGCCTCGATCGCTCGGTATCGCGGGTGCGGCGCATGGCCGCGCTCGCCGGCCTGCCCCTAGCCTCGGCCGACGCGCCGGTAGGGGGCGGGGAAGGCGCTTGCGGCAGGGTCGCCGTCTCCGGCGCGCTGACCGCCGAGACCGCGGCCAGGCTGCCGCCTTCCGCCGAGGAGGTCGTCGTCGACGACTTCACCAAGGTCTTCCTGTCGGACGCCGAGCTGGCCGCCTTCACCCGAGGCCGGCGGCTCCTCGTCGCCAGGCGGGTCGAATTCGGCGGCTTCGTCGTCGCGTGCCGCGGCCTGTCCGACGACGCGTTCCTGGAACGGCTTGCCGACGACTCTATAGCCGCGGCGGTCGCGTTCAACCCCTACGAGGAACGGCCGGGGAGGGCCGCGTGATGGATACCTACAGGCCCGAGGAGGCCTGGGCCTTCGCCCAGCTCGACGAATTCTGGGAGCGCTACCGCCCCTTGACGCCCTGGGGCAAGGACGCCGCGGAGGCCCGCCCGTTCATCGCCGACCGGGCGGAGCTCGAGCGCCGCTACGACGACGTCGAGGCCGCGCTCGGCTTCCTGGCCGACCGGGCGGGCGATCCGTCGTCGCTCGACCGCGCCTCGTACCACCTCAGGCGCATGCCCAGGCTCGCCCTCGAGGCCAAGGACTCGTACGAGCTGATAGAGCTGTTCCAGATAAAGAAATTCATCGCCAACTATAGGGGCGCCCGCTCGGCGCTCGGCGAGCCGCTGGCGCTGCGCTTCGGCATGGAGGGCCTGGCCGACGGCTCGGCCGCGAAGGCCCTCGCCGCGGAGCTGGACCGCGGCGGCTCGGATCCGGAGACCTTCTACGTGGCCGACTGCTACGACGGCGGCCTCGCGGAGGCGCGCGCCAGGGTCGCGGCGGCCGACGCCGCGATCAGGAGCGAGCGGGTCAGGGCCGAGGCCGGCGCGAGGCTCGACTTCGGGGTCGGCTTCGACGGCCGAGAGTTCCTCGTGCTGCCCAAGGAGACGACGCGGGCGATGATGGCCGCGGCGGGCTCCCGCTTCTCGGCCGAGCCGTTCGACGACGCCCGCTACGTCGTCCGCGTCATGCCGTCCGACGCCGCCCTCGAGGCCATGTCCGACCGCGAGCGGGCGCTGGCCGACGAGCGCCTGGCCGAGGAGCGGGTGATCGCGCGCATCTCCGCCCTGGCCGCGGCCGCGATGCCCGAGCTATCGGCCGCCGTCGCCGCTACCGCGCGCTGGGACCTGGCGCGGGCCGGGGCGGCGCTGGCGACCGAATTCGGCATGACTCGCCCGCGGCTCGACTCTGGCTCGCTCGCCCTGGAGCGCGCGCGCTTCGAGCCCTGCGCCTGGGAGTGCGGGCGCCTGGGCCTCGGCTACACGCCGCTGACCGCCGAGTTCCGTTCCTACGCCACCGTGCTCTTCGGCTCGAACATGGGCGGCAAGACCGTCGTGCTCAAGACCCTCCTCTTCTTCCAGCTCCTCGCCCAGGCGGGCCTCTTCGTGCCGGCCGATCGCTTCGAGACGCGCGTCTACGCCCGCGTGGCGTACGTCGGCGAGCTGACCGGGGAACGCCTGGCCGGGCTGTCGGGCTTCGGGCTCGAGCTGTGGCGCCTCATGCGGGCCAGGGGGGAGGACGACGATATGCCGGCGGCGGAAGGCGCCGACGCCTGCGGCGCGTCGCCCGCCCAAGCGGGCGCGCCCGCCCCGTCGGGCGAGCCCGCCGAGGGCGCCGCGCTGATAGCCTTCGACGAGCTCGCGCGCACCACCGGCTCCCACGAGGCGGAGGCCCTGCTGTCGGCCGTCGTCGAATCGTACTCGGGCGGGCCCGGCTCGGCGTCGTCGGGGAACGGCGACCGGGCCTTCTTCGCGACCCATTTCCGCGGCGTGGCCAGGCTGCCCGGCGTCGAGTACCGGCGGATGCGCGGCCTAGACCGCGAGGCGGCGGCCGCGGCCATCTCGTCGGCCGGCGGAGCCGGCATCCCCGGCGGCGGCCTGGAGGGCCGTCTCGCCGGCATCAATAAGCACATGAGGTACGAGGTCGTCGACGACGACGGCTCCGGCTCCGAGAGCGACGCGCTAGCGATAGCGTCGCTGCTCGGGCTGGACGGCCGGATAGTCGAACGGGCCCGATACTACCTAACGAAGGATGGACTATGAACAGTAAGCTGAATCTACCGGCCGATCGCGTCGCGTACGCGAGGGAGCTGGCCGAGCGCATCACCGCGCCGGTCCAGGATTTCATAGACGGGCACAGCTCCGTCACGGTCGAGCGCGCCACGCTCAGGCTGGCCGGCGCCGACGGGGCCTCTCCCGACGGCGTGCCGGTCGCGAACCTGGTCGTCGACCGCATCAGGGCCGCCGATCCGGCCGCCCTCGAGGACGGCGCGACGGTCCGCTACGTCAACGCCCTCCTCAAGTCGGGCGGCGACGTCAGGGCCCTCAACGACAGGATAGCCGCCGGCTTCGACGTGACGAGCCTGCCGCTCGGCGACCGCGCCGCCATCGAGGCCAAGGCCGACGAGATCGTCGCCGGCACCCTCGCGCGGATCAAGGGCAACCGCGAGTTCCGCGAGGGCAAGCTCGAGCAGTGGAAGGGCCGCAACAACAGCCCGCTCCTCTACCTGATCGTCGCGACCGGCAACATCTACGAGGACGTCAAGCAGGCCGCCGCCGCGGCCGAGCAGGGCGCCGACGTGATAGCCGTCATCCGCACCACCGCGCAGAGCCTTCTCGACTACGTGCCCTACGGCGCCACCACCGAGGGCTTCGGCGGCACCTACGCCACGCAGGAGAACTTCCGCATCATGCGCGCCGCCCTCGACGAGGTCGCCGAGAAGCAGCGGCGCTACATCCGCCTGACCAACTACGCCTCCGGCCTCTGCATGCCCGAGATAGCCGCGATGGGCGCCGTCGAGCGCCTGGACATGATGCTCAACGACTCGATGTACGGCATCCTGTTCCGCGACATCAACATGTACCGCACCTTCGTCGACCAGATGTTCAGCCGCATGCTCAACTCCTACGCCGGCGTCATCATCAACACCGGCGAGGACAACTACCTGACCACGAGCGACGCCTACGAGAAGGCCTATACCGTGCTCGCGAGCCAGCTCCTCAACGAGCGCTTCGGCTTCCGGGCCGGCATGCCCTCGAACCTGCTCGGCCTCGGCCACGCGTTCGAGATGGACCCGACCCTCAAGAACGGCTTCATGTACGAGCTGGCCGAGGCCCAGATGGCCCGCGAGATCTTCCCCGACTGCCCGCTCAAGTACATGCCGCCGACCAAGCACATGTCCGGCGACATCTTCAAGGGCACCGAGATGAACACCCTGTTCAACTTCGTCTCCAAGGCGACGAACCAGGGCATCCACCTCCTCGGCATGCTGACCGAGGCCATCCACACGCCGTTCATGATGGACCGCTACCTCGCGGTCGAGAACGCCCGCTACGTGATGAACTACGTCGACGGCTTCTACGACGACGTCGAGTTCAAGAAGGACGGCATCGTCGTCTCGCGCGCCCACCAGGTCCTCAGGGAGACCATAGAGTTCCTCGAGCACGTCGAGAAGACCGGTATGTTCGACGCGATCGAGCAGGGGCTGTTCGCCGAGATGAAGCGCCCCAAGGACGGCGGCAAGGGCTTCGAGGGCCTCGTCAAGAAGGGCCCCGCGTACTACAACCCGTTCGAGAAGGCCCTCAAGCGCGAGCTCGGGATCGTAAGGTAAGGAGGACGACATGAAGGTAGTAAGGCCGTACGGCGATACCATGGACGACGGCAAGGTCCAGTTGTCCTTTACCCTGCCGGTGCCCGACGGCGCCAAGGGCCGCGAGGCCGCCCGCAAGCTCGTGCTGTCATGGGGCTTCAAGGACTGCGAGGTCGTCCACTCGGCCCCGCTCGCCGCCGAGTTCTCGTTCTACGTGGCCTACGGCAAGACCGAGTCGTCGATAGACTACGACTCCGTGGTGGCCGACGAGGCCTCGGCCGACGCGTCGATGAGCATGGACGAGGTCAACGAGTACATACGGCGGAATATCGGCCGCAAGGTCGTCGTCGTCGGCGCCTGCACCGGCTTCGACGCACACACCGTCGGCATCGACGCGATCATGAACATGAAGGGCTACAACCACCACTTCGGCCTCGAGCGCTACCCTGAGATGGAGGCGTACAACCTCGGCGCCCAGGTGCCGAACGAGAAGCTCATCGACTACGCGGTCAAGGTGAACGCCGACGCCATCCTAGTCAGCCAGGTGGTCACCCAGAAGGATACCCATATCCACAACATGACCGAGTTCATAGAGCTGCTCGAGGCCAAGGGACTGCGCGACAAGTTCATCTGCGTCGCCGGCGGCCCCCGCATCGGCAACAAGCTCGCCGTGGAGCTGGGATTCGACGTCGGCTTCGGCCGCGGCGCGTACGCCGACGACGTCGCCACGTTCGTAGTAAAGAAGCTGGCCGAGAAGAACTGATCCCGCCGCGGCCGGAGCCGGCGCGCGATGAGCGCGTACGGTTCCGGCGGCTTTGTATCGCGCGTCGCGCCGCCGCTACCGCGGCGCCGCGACGCTTTACAATAAATTTCCTTGCGATGCCGACGGCGCGCAGCGACGGCGGATGTCGGCTTCGGTCGCGGCGCGTACGCCGACGTATCGCACGTCGCGCCGCCGCTACCGCGGCGCCGCGACGCTGTACAATACGTTTCCTTACGATACCGACGCCGCATAGCGGCGGCGGACGTCGCCACGTTCGTAGTAAAGAAGCTGGCCGAGAAGAACTGATCCCGCCGCGGCCGGAGCCGGCGCGCGATGAGCGCGCACGGTTCCGGCGGCTTTGTATCGCACGTCGCGCCGCCGCTACCGCGGCGCCCGGCAGGGACCGGGAATCGCGACGCCGCCGGGCGTTTCTGTTTAGAATAAATAAAGATTGAGAAATTTTAAATTCGGGTGCAAGCTATTGCCTTATTCGTATCGTTCCATTTTTTAAGGAGGCATAGGATTATGGAACAGTTGCACTTCGGGCTCCTATCGATCCTGCCGCCCCTCCTGACGATCATACTCGCGATCGCCACGAAGGACGTCATCATCTCGCTGTTCGTCGGCATCTTCTCCGGAACGCTTATCGCCGCGGGCGGTAACCCGTTCTACGCGCTCGTCCGCCTGTCGGACCTGCTGGCCGACACGCTCGCCGACGGCTGGAACATCCGCATCATGATGTTCACCATCCTGCTCGGCCTGCTCGTCGGCATGCTGGCCAAGACCGGCGCGGCCTACGCGCTGGGAGACTGGGCCAGCAAGCGGATCAAGACCAAGACCGGCGCCCTGCTGTTCACCTGGGTGTTCGGCATCCTGATCTTCTTCGACGACTACTTCAACTCGCTGACGATCGGCACCTGCATGAGGCCGCTCTGCGACGCCAAGAAGGTGTCCCGCGCCAAGCTCGCCTACATCCTCGACTCGACGGCCGCCCCGGTGGCAATCATGGCGCCTATATCGACGTGGGTCGTCTACGTGATGGGCACCTACAAGGACATCCCCGAGTTCCAGGGACTCGGCGTCGGCGATATCTCCTTCTTCGTGAAGACGATACCCTTCAACCTCTACGCCATCTTCGCGGTGTTCATGGTCCTGTTCATCACGCTGACGCACAAGGACTTCGGCCCGATGGCCCGCTCCGAGTACCGCGCCGACAAGGGCATAGGCCTCTACGACGAGGAGAAGTACGGCGCCGTATCCAGCCAGGTCGAGTCCAAGGCCATGACCTCGAAAGCCAAGGCCTTCGACTTCCTGATCCCGATCGTCGCGCTGATCGCGATAGCGCTGTTCTTCTTCCCGATGACCACCTGGATGGGCGCCATCGACGGCGAGGAGATCACCAGCCTCGGCCAGGCCATGGCCGCGATCCCGTTCGGCCAGGCCTTCAACGACACCGACTCGTCGATGGCCCTGATGTACGCCGCGATCTTCGCTAACGTGTTCGCGTACATCTACTACGTGGCTCGCCGGCTGCTCAACATCAAGAACGCGACCGACGCCCTGATGGACGGCTTCCGCGCGATGGTGCCGGCCGTGATGATCCTGACCCTCGCCTGGGCCCTCGGCTCCGTCATCAAGACCAGCCGCCCGGACGGCGGCGTCGGCCTCGCCGAGTACGTCTCCGAGATCGTCATCAACGGCAACTTCCCGATGGCGATAATGCCGCTCGTCGTGTACATCTTCTCCTGCCTGATATCGTTCGCGAGCGGCACGAGCTGGGGCACGATGGGCATCATGATCCCGATCGCGGTCCCGGTGATGATCCAGCTCGCCGGCGCCTCCGGCCTCGCCTCCGCCCAGACGATCAACGCCACGGCGCTGACCATCGGCGCGGTGATGGGCGGCTCGGTGTTCGGCGACCACTGCTCGCCGATATCCGATACGACGGTGCTTTCGTCGACCGGCGCCGCGGTGCCGCACCTCGAGCACGTCGCGACGCAGCTGCCGTACGCGCTGTTCGTGGCCGTCTGCGTGATGATCGGCACGATAGCCGCCGGCCTGACCTGGAACCCGATCGTCGGACTGGTCGTCACCGGCGCCCTGTTCGTCGCGGGCGTCTACCTGCTCCCGGTCTGGTTCGGCCCCAAGAAGTACGAAGCGGAGAAGTAAGCTAGACCGATTCGTAGCGTTCATGCCGGCCGCGCTAGCGCGGCCGGTTTTTTCTATCCCGAGCCGCGCCGTCGGCGTCGACGACGGCGCGTTAGCGCTTTCGCGAAGGCCGTCGGCGTGGTATACTCGGGCAAACGACGTCAGAGCCCTTCCTCCGGATTACGACCGCGGAGGATGGCGCGCGGAGGATACCAATGATAGTGAAACCCGTCATATCGGCCGCCGAGGCCGCGGCCAAGGTCAAGGCCGGCGACGTAGTGCAGCTGGGCGGATTCCTGGGATGCGGGAGCCCCGATTCGATAATCGAGGCGCTAGTCGCCGCGGGCGCGAAGGACCTGACCCTCGTCTGTAACGATACCGGCATCCATAACGAGGCCAAGGGCGTATCGAACGGACCGGCGCCGCTGGTCAAGGCCAAGGCCTTCAAGACGATGATCGTCTCGCATATCGGTACCAACCCGGAGACCCAGCGGCAGATGAACGCGGGCGAGTCGGACGTTCGGCTCGTTCCGCAGGGTACGCTGGCGGAGCGTATCCGCGCGGCCGGGAACGGCCTGGGCGGCGTGCTGACGCCGACCGGCGTCGGCACCGAGGTGGAGGAGGGCAAGCGGAAGCTGACGCTCAATGGCAAGGACTACCTGCTCGAGGAGGCGCTGCCCGGCGACGTGGCCTTCGTCAAGGCCAAGAGGGCCGACAAGGCCGGCAACCTCGTCTACGCCAAGACCGCGCGCAACTTCAACCCGATCATGGCTACCGCCTGCGCCGTGGTGATAGCCGAGGTCGAGGAGCTCGTCGAGATCGGCGCTATAGACCCGGACCAGGTGCATACGCCGAGCATCTTCGTCGACTACATCGTCAAGGCATAGTAAGGGAGCGCCGTAATGATCGAGTACGTAGAGAACAAGGAAATCATCGCGCGCAGGATCGCCCGCTTCTTCGCGTCAGGCGACGTGGTCAACTTGGGGATAGGCCTTCCGACGATGGTCGGCAACTTCGTTCCCGAGGGCGTGACCGTGGTCCTGCAGTCCGAGAACGGCATGATGGGCCTCGGCCCGGCGCCCGAGAAGGGCAAGGAAGACAAGGACCTGACGAACGCCGGCGGCATGCCGGTGACGGTGCTCGACGGCGGCTGCTTCTTCGACTCGGCCGTCAGTTTCGGTATCATCCGCGGCGGGCACGTCGACTTCACGGTGCTCGGCGTGCTCGAGGTCGACCAGGAAGGCAACCTCGCCAACTATAAGATCCCGGGTAAGATGGTCCCCGGCATGGGCGGAGCGATGGATCTCGTAGCCGGCTCCAAGAAGGTCATCGCGGCGACGACGCACCTCGAGAAGTCCGGCTCGTCGAAGCTCAAGCGTCGCTGCGTCCTGCCGTTGACCGCCGCCCACGAGGTGGACATCGTCGTCACCGACGTCGGGTACTTCACGGTCAAGGACGGGAAGTTCCGCCTCGAGGAGTACTTCGCTCCGTATACGCCGGAGTGGATAGTCGAGCATACCGGCGCCGACATCGTCGTCGCGCCCGGCTGCAAGGAATTCCGGTAAAGAACCTGGCCGCCGCGTCGACGGGCGGCCTTTTTTTATCATAGCGCTTGAGAGGTGATTCACCTAACGTATATTGATTCCAGGGGGGAACCATGAAAGACGCATTCATCGTAGGCGCCGCGAGGACGGCGGTAGGCAGCTTCAACGGGGCTCTGGCCGGCGTGAGCCCGGTGGAGCTGGGGCGGACGGCGCTCGTCGCGGCGCTCGATCGGGCGGGGCTGAAGC
>QKAK01000175.1 GCA_003247225.1 Spirochaetota bacterium
CGAGGTCGACGATGGACTCCGCGTCCGGCCAGATTCCGGCCGCCAGGCGCACGAAACCGAGGCCCCCGAAGGCGGCCTTCCGGCTCGGGTAGTCGTCGTAGTCGACGCCCGGGTCGAGCACGATGGCGCCGGAGCCTCCGTAGGCGGCGGCCAGGTCGTCGATCGCCCGTTGGCCGAGCCGCTCGGAGACGTAGCTCAGGTGGGCGTGCGTGTCGGTCAGCGCCGGCTGGCGGCCGTCCGCGTCATGCACGGCGCCGGACCTTGAACGCGAACGAGCCGTCCTTGCCGGGCTCGGCCTTCGCCGCGTCGATGATCACCTCGTCCCCCTCGCGCAGCTCGCCCTTGAGCACGAGCCTCGACAGCGGGTTCTGGATCTCCGCCTGCATCACGCGCTTGAGCGGGCGGGCGCCGTATCGCGGGTCGTAGCCGACCCGGGCGACCAGGTCCCGGGCGGCGGCGGTCATCGATACGGACAGCGAGCGGTCGGCCAGCCTCTTGGCGAGCGCCGCCAGCTGGATGTCGACGATGCCGCCCATGTCCTCGGGCTTGAGCCGCTCGAAAATGACCGTCTCGTCGATACGGTTGAGGAACTCGGGCTTGAACGCCGTCTTGAGGAGCTCGGCGACGCGGCCGCGCAGCTCGTCCATGTCCTTGGACTCGAGTATCAGCTCGGAGCCGAGGTTGCTCGTCATGATGACGATGCAGTTCTTGAAGTCGACGGTACGGCCCTGGCCGTCGGTCAGGCGGCCGTCGTCCAGGAGCTGCAGCAGCGCGTTGAACACGTCCGGGTGGGCCTTCTCCACCTCGTCGAACAGCACCACCGAGTACGGCCTGCGCCTGACCGCCTCGGTCAGCTGGCCGCCCTCGTCGTAGCCGACGTAGCCCGGGGGCGCGCCGATCAGCCTGGAGACGGTGTGCTTCTCCATGTACTCGCTCATATCGATGCGGGTCAGCGACTTCTCGTCGTTAAAGAGGAATTCGGCCAGCGTCTTGGCTAGCTCGGTCTTGCCGACGCCGGTCGGGCCGACGAACAGGAAGCTGCCGAGCGGGCGGTTCGGGTCCGACAGGCCGGCCCGGTTGCGGCGTATCGCGTCTGAGACCGCGACGATAGCCTTCTCCTGGCCGACGACCCGTTTCTCCAGGGTCCTCTCGAGGTCGAGGTACTTCTGGATCTCGCTCGACATCATCTTGGACACGGGTATGCCGGTCCAGGTGGATACGACGCGGGCTATGTCCTCCTCGGAGACCTCCTCGCGGAGGAGCCGCGAGCCGTCGGCGGCCGCGGCGTCCTTGGCCGCTCCGGCCGCCTCGTCGAGGCGCTTCTGGGCGTCGAGCAGGCTGCCGTACTTGATCTCGGCAGCCTTGGCCAGGTTCCCGTCGCGCTCGTGGCGCTGCTCGTCGGCCTTGAGCCGCTCGATTTCCTCCTTGAGCCTGCGGACGACCTCTATCCGGTCCTTCTCGTTCTTCCACCGCAGGCGCATCGCGTCGCGCTTGGCGCTCAGCTCGGACAGCTCCGCGTCGAGCTTGGCGAGCCGCTCGAGGCTGGCCGGGTCCGACTCGCGGGACAGGGCCTGCTTCTCTATCGTAAGCTGGAGTATGCGCCGCTCGATCTGGTCGAGGTCGGTCGGCTGGCTCTCTATCTCCATCTTGATGCGGCTCGCCGCCTCGTCGACCAGGTCGATCGCCTTGTCCGGCAGGAAGCGGCTGGTGATGTAGCGGTCCGAAAGCGTGGCGGCGGCGATGAGCGCCTCGTCCATGATGCGCACGCCGTGGTGCACCTCGTAGCGCTCCTTGAGGCCGCGCAGGATGGCGATGGTATCCTCGACCGACGGCTCCGGGCAGAGCACCGGCTGGAAACGCCGCTCGAGGGCCGCGTCCTTCTCGATGTGCTTGCGGTACTCGTCGAGCGTGGTGGCGCCGATGCACTTAAGCTCGCCGCGGGCCAGGGCCGGCTTGAGGAGGTTCGACGCGTCCATCGCTCCTTCCGCGGCGCCGGCGCCGACGAGGGTATGGAGCTCGTCGATGAACAGGATCACCGTGCCGTCGGACTTCTGAACCTCCTCGATGACCGCCTTGAGCCGCTCCTCGAACTCGCCGCGGAACTTGGCGCCGGCGACGAGCGAGCCCAGGTCGAGCGCGAGCAGCTTCTTCCGCTTGAGGGAATCGGGCACGTCGCCCGAGACGATGCGGCGGGCCAGGCCCTCGACGATGGCCGTCTTGCCGACGCCCGGCTCGCCGATCAGCACCGGGTTGTTCTTGGTGCGCCTCGAGAGGACCTGCATGACGCGGCGTATCTCCTCGTCGCGGCCTATCACCGGGTCGAGCTTCTCGCGGTTCGCCAGGGCCGTCAGGTCGCGGCAGTACTTCTCGAGCACGCGGTACTTCTCCTCGGCCGCCTGGTCCTTGACGCTGCGGTTGCCGCGCACCGACTTGAGGGCCTCGAGCGCGCCGGTCTTGGTAACGCCGAATTCCTTGAGCAGCGGGCCGACCGAGCCGTCGTCGTCGAGCATCGCGAGCAGGATATGCTCGCCGGCCACGTAGTCGTCCTTGAGGGCGGCGGCCTCGGCCTCGGCCTTGGCCAGGGCCTTGCCGGCCGCCGGGGACAGGTACACCTGCGCGGCGTGGCCGTAGACCTTAGGCTTCTTGGCCAGCGAGGCCTCGAGCCTAGCGTCGAGCTCGTCGACCGGGGCGCCGAGCCGCTGGAGCAGCGGCCTGACGGCCGAGCCCTCCGAATCGAGGAGCGCCAGCAGCAGGTGCTCGAGCTCTATCTGGGAATGGTCGGATTTCTGTGCGGAGGCGTGGGCGGCCTGGATGGCCTCCTGGGCCTTGAGCGTGAACCTATCGTAATCCATGGGTGTTCTCCAATGCGTGCGTAGAACATACCAAGCCTCGGCTCCGATCGGCAAGCGCGGGCGTATCCGGCCGCGCCGCCCTTGCCCATTCGTCGCCATGGGGCTAGAGTGGCGGCATGGGAATAACGGATGGCAAGGTGGTCGTGATGCACGGCCTTACGAGGGATGAGGCGATAGCGGCCATGCGGGCCGTCAAGGCGGCGCTCGGCGCGACCGACGGCATAGCGTTCGCGACCAGCACTGAGACGAACCTGGGCTGGAAGCTCGGCGATCTCGTGGAGCACGTGCTCGAGGAGCACGAGGCGATGACCGGGAAGAAGGCGACAGGCGAAAGGCCCTGAGCGCGGCCGGGCCGTCAGTCCTCGTCCAGCTCGGGCACGCGGGCGCGCAGGTCGCGCAGGAAGTCCTCCCCTGAATAGCCGTTGCGCAGGGCCGCGAACACGACGTTGTCCTGGCCGGCTATGGTGCCGAGCACGCCCTCGAGCCCCAGGTTGTCCAGGGCCAGCGCCACCGGCGCCGAATGCCCGGAGAAGGTCTTGATCACGACGAAGGTATCGTTCCAGTCGATCGATACGTAGCCGCGGATGAAGTCCTGGCCGTGGATCTCCTCGCGTCGCCTGAGCTCGTCGTCCGACGGCACCGCGTAGAAATAGCCCTCGGAGCCGGCCCCGACCTTGCTCGCCTTGAGCAGCTTGAGGTCGCGGGACAGCGTCGCCTGGGTTATGAATATATTATGGGCCTCGAGGAGGACGAGCATCTCCTCCTGGGACTCGACCCTATTCTCCCTGAGGAGCTTTAGGATCACCTTGAGGCGTTCCCGCCTTTTCGCAATCGATGAAGCGTCGCGCATACTAAGCTATAGTACGCCGCGACGCGGTTTTTTGGCAAGCCGGAGCGATTCCATACCGATAGTATAACGAGGGAGGAACGCCATCGTGATTCGCGTACAGCATAGCCCCGACGATCCCGGCGGAGAGGGCTCCGGCCTCTCCTTCTCGGCCGACGTGCGCAAGAACGACGGCAACATCGAGATAACGGTATCGGCCGACATGATGACCGCCGCCGCCGTCCTGTACCCCCCCATCGGCGACGGCGCCCCCCTTACCCCCGACTACGCCGCCGAGATACTGGCGCGCATGGGCATAAGCTACGGCCTGCTCTGGGACGAGCTGTCGGAACGCATACTCGACGCCAACTCCGAGCGGCGCATCATCCGCGACGTCGTCGTCGCGCGGGGCGCGCCCCCGGTATCCGAGCACCCCGAGCACGTCGTCGTCGACGGCCGCTTCCTGCCCGGCTTCAGGCCGGTCTCGGAGGACGAGCACACCGTGGACTGGAAGGCCATCAGCCAGGTCCTCGTCGTCAAGAAGGGCGACGCCATAGGCCGCGTCATAGCGCGCCGAGAAGGCGCGAACGGCTCCGACGTTACGGGGAAGCCCATAGCCTTCGGCAAGGACCAGGTGACCTCGTACTCGCTCGGCAAGAACGTCGAGCGGGTCGGAGACGATATACTCGCCCTGAGCGACGGCCGCGTGACCCTGGACGGCCAGCGCATCAGCGTCGAGGAGGTCCTCGTCATCAAGGGAGACGTCGACTACCGCGTCGGCCACATCATGTTCCCCGGCGACGTGGTGATAGAGGGCTGCGTCGCGGCCGGCTTCAAGGTCTACTCCGGCGGGTCTATCACCATAAAGGAAACGATGGACGCGTTCGACGTCAGCGCCAAGCGCGACCTCGTCTGCGCCCAGGGCATCATAGGCAAGGACCTCGGCCAGGTCAGGGTCGGCGGCTCGCTCAAGGCCAAGTTCATCGAGAACGCGCGCGTCGCGGTACGCGGGGACGCGGAGGTGCCGGGTTCCATCGTCGGTTCGTCGATATACACGCTCGGGCGCCTGTCGATGGGCGACAAGGGCCGCATCGTCGGCGGCGAGGTCTTCGCTACCCACGGCGTCAGCTGCGGATTCCTCGGAGGCGGCACGAAGCCGGTCACCGTCGTCAACGTCGGCATAGACTTCACCGTGCAGCAGAAGCTCGAGCAGGCCAACGCCGCCCTCCGAACGATGACCGTCCGGCTGACGCGGCTCCAGAACGTGCGCAAGCTCAGGCCCGGCGACGAGTCGCTGGCCAAGGCTGTCGAGGAGGCCCAGGCGAAGGTCAAGTCGCTGACCGACAACGTCGCCGACCTGGCCAGGCGCGTCGACATAGACGTGGACGCGGCGGTCGAGGTCAGGGGCCTCGTCTACCCCGGCGTCATCGTCACCGTCTGCCATATCAGGGTCAACGTCGACGAGCCGCTCAAGAAGGCCAGGTTCAGGCTCGACCGGGCGGCCAACAAGATCATCATCGAGCGCTAGCCTGCGCGCTGGCATCGCGCGGTTAAAAAACCCTTTCGCGCTTGCGCCGACCGCGGGCCTGCCTTATCCTATACTCATGCCCATACGAACGAGCGCGAAGGACGGGACGACGACCATAAGAATCTCCGGGGAGTCCACGGTCGGAGACTCCGAGGCGCTAGCCGCTTCATTGAGGGCGGCGGCCGGGTCCGCGTCGCCGCGGATAAGCGTCGACCTGAGCGGCCTCGGCCGCTGCGACGTCACGGTCCCCCAGCTGCTCGTCGCCCTGGCCAAGACCCTCGAGGCCGCCGGAAGGGAATTCGGCATCGTCGAGCTGGACGCGCGCCATCCCGTACGCTCGGCGTTCGAGTCCATGGGCTTCCACCTCGATCAGATAGATCGGACCGTGAGGCCGACGCCATGAATTTCGACGACAACAAGGAGCTATTCGTCGAGGAAGCCCGCGAGCTCCTCGGTACAATGGAGGCGGCGCTGTTGTCGCTCGAGAAGGATCCGGGCAACGGCGAGCTGATCAACGAGGTATTCCGCGCCCTGCATACCATCAAGGGCTCCGGAGCGATGTTCGGCTTCGACGGCATGTCGGCCTTCGCCCACGGCTTCGAGAACATGTTCGACGACATGCGCAAGGGCCTGGTCGGCGTGAGCTCCGATATCATCGGGCTCAGCCTTCGATCGCTCGATTGCCTGTCCGCCTGGCTCGACGACGGCGAGGCGCACGAGAGCCAGGCCTCGATCGAGCGAGAGCTCGAGGCCATCAAGGCCACGCTGCGTTCCGGGTCGTCCACGACGGCCGCCGAGCGGGCCGCGGAACCGGCCGCCGCGCCCGCCGCCGGCCGGGGCGGCGCCGACGGCGATTCCGACGGCCTGACGAACCTGTACCGCATACGGTTCAAGCCGAGCCGGGACCTGCTGACGCGCGGCGTCAAGGTCGAGAACCTGTTCGGGGACCTCGCCGAGCTCGGCCAGTACTATTCGTACGCCGACGTCGACGCGGTGCCGGGGCTCGACGCGATAGACCCGACCGGCCTGTACCTATCATGGATCATAGACCTGTCGACGTCCGCGCCCGTCGAGGATATACGGTCCGTGTTCATCTTCGTCGAGGACTACGCCGACGTCCGTATCGAGATGCTCGAGGTCGTCGACCAGGCCGGCAAGCCGAGCGTGCCGCGCATCGGGGAGATACTGGCCCATCGCGGCGCGTTGGCGAAGGAGGACGTGGACATCATCCATCAGAAGCAGAAGCCGTTCGGGGAACTGGCGATCGAGAGCGGCAAGCTATCGAAGCCGGCCCTGGAAGCGGCGCTGGCGGAGCAGCGCATGGCCAAGGCGGCGGCCGGCGAGCGCGAGTCGCGCAAGGAATCGTCGAGCATCCGCGTACGCAAGGAGAAGCTCGACTACCTGATCGACGCGGTCGGCGAGCTGGTGATCCTCGAGGCGCGCCTGCGGGAGGAGGCCAGGACCTCGGGCATGTCGTCCTTCGAGGGCATAGCCGAGAACCTAGGCAGGCTGACCTCCGACCTGCGCGACGCGACGATGAACATACGCATGGTGCCGCTCGAGGAGTCGTTCTCAGGCTTCCACCGCCTGGTACGCGACCTCGGCTCCCAGCTCGGCAAGGAGATAGACCTGGTGATAGCCGGCGCCAATACCGAGATGGACAAGAACATCATCGAGGCGCTCAAGGACCCGCTCGTGCACATCATCCGCAACTCGGCGGACCACGGCATCGAGGCGCCTGAGCTGCGCGCCAGGCTCGGGAAGCCGCGCGCCGGCACGATACGCATCGAGGCGAGGCAGCAGGGCTCGAAGGTCGAGATAGCCATCTCGGACGACGGCGCCGGCCTGGACATCGAGCGGATCAAGGCCAAGGGCGTCGAGCGCGGCCTGATCGACGCGACGGAGCGGGATCCCAAGCGCATCATGCCGCTGATCTTCGAGCCGTCGTTCTCGACCGCCGCCAGGACGACCGGCGTCTCGGGCCGCGGGGTCGGCATGGACGTGGTCAAGAGCAACCTCGAGCGGCTGCGCGGCGAGATATCCCTCGACTCCGAGCCGGGACGCGGCACGCGCATCCTCCTGTCGATACCGCTCACCCTCGTCATCGTCGACGGACTCCTCGTACGGGTCGGCGCGGTCACGTACGTGCTGGCGCTCAACCAGGTCGAGGAATGCGTCGACGTGGAGCGCTCCGAGGTGCTCGGCGACGGCAAGCGCCGCATCATCAACCTGCGCGGCAAGACCATCCCGCTGATCGACCTGCGGGACGTCTTCGAGATGGACCGGTCCGACGACTCCGGCGCCCAAAGGCTGGTGATCGTCGACGCCGAGGGCATGACGGTCGGCTTCCGCGTCGACGGCGTCGTCGGTAAGCAGCAGGTGGTCATCAAGCCGTTCACCATGAATCTCAGGCAGGTGCCGACGATAGCCGGCGCGACGATACTCGGCGACGGCTCGGTCGCCTTCATCCTGAACATCAGAGAGATTTTCAAGTCCCGGCGGCAATCGGAGCCGCTGGCCCGAGAAGGAGCAACTACATGAACATGGGTATACGCGCCAAGCTATGGTTCGGGTTCATCTCGATCGCCGTCATCGGCGTCGTCATCGGAGCGGTCGGCATCTTCGCGCTGACCAGCATGAACAAGGCCGACACGGCGCTGTACGAGAAGGCGACCCTGCCCGTACAGTACTCCGGGAATTTCTCGACCCTGGTCGGCCGCTTGAACGGCGCCATCCTCGCGTCGATCATCGACAAGACGCCCGGGGCCCTCGAGCGCTATACGACGGCCCGCGGCAACTACTTCAAGCAGTTCTACGATACCATCAGGGTCTACGACGCGGGCGTCGAGACCGAAGCCGACCATAAGCGCCTGGCCGACCTTACCAAGCTCGTGGAGATACTCGAGCGCGAGGACGCCAAGGTCTACGCCCTCATAGCGGCCGGCAATACGGACGCGGCCGCCAAGCTCTGGGCGGGCGATTACCTGACCAGCTACTACGCGGTACAGGACGTGACCAACGCCCTGGCGGCCGAGAACGTCGAGAAGGCTAAGGCGACGTCCGAGGGTAACGACAGGTTGGCGATCCAGTCTACGATTATCCTGCTGGCATCCATCGCCGCCGGCCTGGCCGTCGCGCTCCTGATGGCGTGGCTCCTGAGCCGCTCGATACTCAAGACCGTCAATATCATCGACTCGAACGCCCAGGGCGTCGCCGAGGGCATAGGCCAGGTCTCCAACGCGTCCGAGATGCTCGCTCAGGGCTCGAGCGAGCAGGCCTCGAGCATCGAGGAGGTATCGGCCAGCATCGAGGAGCTGTCGGCGACGATACGCCAGAACGCCGATAACGCCGGCCAGACCGAGAAGATCGCCTCGAAGTCTGCCAGCGACGCCCGCGAGTCGGGCGAGGCGGCCGCGCAGACCGTCGCCGCGATGAAGGAGATATCCGAGCGCATCCTGATCATCCAGTCGATAGCCAGCCAGACGAACCTGCTGTCGCTCAACGCCGCGATCGAGGCGGCCAGGGCCGGCGAGCACGGCCGCGGCTTCGCGGTGGTGGCGAGCGAGGTGCAGAAGCTGGCCGAGCGCAGCTCGAACGCCGCCAGGGAGATCGAGGAGCTGTCCAAGTCGAGCGTCAGCATCTCCGAGAAGGCCGGGACGATGCTCGCCGAGCTCGTGCCGAACATACAGAGGACCGCCGACCTCGTCTCCGAGATCAACGCCGCCAGCTCCGAGCAGGCCTCGGGCGTCCAGCAGATCAACGCCGCTATCCAGCAGCTCAACTCGGTGATACAGGAGAACGCGTCGTCGTCCGAGGAGCTGGCCTCGACCGCCGAGGAGATATCCGCCCAGACCATGGCGATGCGCGACGAGGTGGCGTTCCTCAAGTCCGGCAGGCGCAACCAGGGCGCCTACGATCACCCGCGCCCCGCCGTCCACGCGGCCGGGACCAAGCCGCGCGGCGGCGTCGCGGTCAAGCGGCCGGTCGCCGACGCGGCCGGGCAGCCGGCGCGCGCTCCGTCGATGGGCGCCGACAAGAAGCCGCGGGCGGCCAACACGGCCATCACGCTCGCCCACGCCGATACCGAGGACGACGAGTTCGAGAGGTTCTGATCATGGCGCCTACGACTGACAAGAAGCCCTCGGAAGCGAATGACGCCTCCGAGGGCGGATCGACCGGCCAGTACCTCCTGTTCCAGCTGGCCGGCGAGCAGTACGCCTTCGACGTGGTCAAGGCCAAGGAAGTGCTCGAGGACGTGTCGATCACGCCGCTGCCGACGAGGGCGACCTTCCTGTCGGGCGTGATCAACCTCCGCGGCAGCATCATCCCCGTCATAGACCTGCGCCGCAAGTTCGAGATGGACGCGGGCGACGGACGAGGCTCGGTCGTCGTGATCGAGGTCGGCGACAAGGACAGGCAGGCGATAGTCGGCGCCCTCGTCGACTCGGTCAAGGGCGTCGCGCGCTTCGGCCAGGACGAGCTCGAGGCGCCGCCCAAGTTCGGCATGCGCGTCGACTCCGCCCTGGTCAAGGCGATAGCCAAGCGGTCGGGGCTATTCGTCGTCATCCTGGATTCCGAGCTGCTATTCTCCGAGCGCCACCTATGGAACGAGGGGCCGGCGAGCGCCCAGTCCGCGGCGGCCGATCCGGCGGCGTCGGGGATCCGGGTAGGCTGAGATGCACGACCACGGCAGCATAGCGCCTCTGACCGATAGCGAGTTCAGGAAGATATCGTCGTTCATCGAGCAGGAGTTCGGCATACGCATGCCCGAGGCCAAGAAGTCGCTGCTGCAGGGCCGCCTCCACAAGCGGCTCGTGGCCTGCGGCAAGCGCAGCTACGGCGAGTACTTCGACTTCGTGACCGGCGATCCGGCCGGCAAGGACGAGTTCCTGGTCTTCACAGACCTGGTCTCGACGCACGAGACCAGCTTCTTCAGGGAGCCGGGCCATTTCAAGCACCTGAGGCAGGCCCTGCCGGGCTTGGCTGCCGACAAGGCCAGGCTGCGCTTCCTGTGCGCGGCCTGCTCGACCGGAGAGGAAGCCTATAGCCTCGCGATGACCATCGACGAGACGCTGTCGGAGGCGGGGCTCGGCCGCGTCCCGTTCACCGTCGAGGGCTTCGACCTATCGTCGCACGCGGTCGAGGCCGCGAGGCGCGGCGTCTTCTCCGAGGCGCGCGCCAAGAAGATACCGGACGAGACGATGCGGCGATACATGATGCGCAGCAAGAACCCGGGCAAGGAGGTCTGCCGCGCCGTACCCGAGCTGCGCGCGCGCATGCTGTTCCATACCGGCAACCTGCTCGACGACATGGGGCTCTCCGAGCGGAGCTACGACGTGATCTTCTGCAGGAACGTGCTGATCTATTTCGATAGGCAGAACCAGCACAAGGTCGTCGCGGCCCTGGCCTCGCGCCTATCGGACGAAGGCTACCTGTACCTCGGGCATTCGGAGACTATCAGCAACCTGGACCTGCCGCTCAAGACCATAGGCCACGCCGTCTACCAGCTCAGGTGAGAGGGTCAGCGGCCCTGCCCGTAATGGTGCCTTGCGAAGTCCTGCATGGCCTCGACGTCGGCCGGGCTTATGAGCCTGGGCTCGCCGATGCTCCTGGCCAGCACGTAGATCTGCGCGGCCTTCTCGACCACGAAGCATACCTTCTTCACCGCGTCCCAGTCCGGGCCGCAGCAGACGGTGCCGTGGTTCGGGATCATCACCGCGTTACGGTCGCCGAGGGCCGCGACGACGTTCTCGGCCAGCTCGGGAGTGCCGGGCAGCGCGTACTCGCAGTTGACGATCCGGTCCCCGACGAGCTGGACGAAGTCCTCGCAGACGCCCGGCAGGTCTATCCCCAGGACGCCGAGCACCGCGGAGTACACCGGGTGGGTATGGATCACGCAGTTGACGTCCGGCCGGGCGTTCATGACGCCGATATGGAAGCGATACTCGATGGTAGGCTTACGCGCGCCGTCGACTATCTCGTACGAGGGGTTGAAGACGACCACGTCGTCCTCGGTGATCTCTCCGTACTTCATGCCGGACGGCTTGACGTAGACGAGGCCCGTCTCCGGGTCTCGCGCGCTCAGGTTGCCCCAGGTGCCGACCGTCAGGCCCTCGGCGAGCATCTGCCTGCCGCCCTCGACTATCAGCCGCTTATATGAATCCTTTATACCCGGTTTCGCCATGTCGTTCCCCTCGTCCTTCCCGTGCCGCTCTCTTGTACGGTTCTTCCGGCCCCCGCGGGCGAGACGCCGCTCAGGGCCGGAACCCCGCGCCGCCGGTCATCGCCGCGGCGCTCTCCTGGGCCTTCGCTCGGGCCTCGGCCTCGTCTATCGTCGTGATCGCCCCGTCGAGCATGACAGGCTCGCCGTCGCAGAATACGGTGCGTACGTCCTGCGCCTGGGCCGCGTAGACCAGCGCCGCGGTGACGCTGTTGCGCGGGTAGAAATGCGGCGCGCTCGCGTCGAGGACGATCAGGTCCGCCTTCTTGCCGGCGCGCAGGCTGCCTATCTCCCCGTCGAGGCCGAGCGCCCTGGCGCCGCCTATCGTCGCCATGCGCAGCGCGGTGTAGGCGGACAGCGCGGTCGGGTCCTCCTCGATCCCCTTGTTGACGAGCGCGGCCACGTGCATCTCCTCGAACATGTTCAGGTTGTTGTTGGACGCCTGGCCGTCGGTGCCGAGCGCCACGTTGACGCCGGCGGCGAGCATGCGCCCGACCGGCGCGAAGCCGTTCCCGAGCTTGAGGTTGCTCGACGGGTTATTGACGACCGCGACGCCGCCCTCGGCGAGCGCCGCTATGTCGGCGTCGTCGACGTGGACGCAATGGGCCGCGTAGGTGCGGTTCCTGAACAGCCCGAGGTCGCGGACGTGGGCGACGGGGCTCTTGCCGTAGGCGGCAAGGCAGTCGGCCACCTCCTTGCGGCTCTCCGACAGGTGGACGTGGATCATGCAGCCGAGCTCGGAGGCCAGGTCGGACGCCTTCTCGATGAAGGCCGGCGGGCAGGTATACACCGCGTGGGGAGCCACGTCGACCAGGACGCGCCCGCCGGCCGCGCCGTTCCACGCCGCGTGGAAGTCGCGGCTCTCGTCGAGCTTGGCCTCGTCCCCGGGGGCGTTGAACGCGAGCCCGCGGGACAGCCTGGCCCGGAGGCCGGCGCGCTCGGTCGCCCTGGCCACCTCGTCCATGAAGAAGTACATGTCGGCGAAGCAGGTGACCCCGCCGCGTATCATCTCGGCGAGGCTGAGCATGGAGCCGTCGTAGACGTAGCGGGCGCACAGCTTCTCCTCGGCCGGCATCACGCGCTCGAACAGCCAGTTCCAGAACGGCAGGTCGTCGGCGTAATGGCGGAGGAGGCTCATCGCTATATGGGTATGCGCGTCGACGAGGCCGGGCATCACGATGCCGCCGGCGGCGTCTATCGTCCGCTCGGGCGCGAAGCCCGCGGGCGGCGAGCCGACGAAGGCGACGCGGCTCCCGTCTATGCCGAGGTCCCCGAGGACCAGCTCGGGCTCGGCCCCCTCCATCGTCAGTATCGCTCCGTTCCGTATAAGCGTCCTCATCGCGTCTCCTCGTTAGCGGTCATTCCGGCGCCTCCGCCTAAGACGGCGGCCGCCCATCGCGCCGCGGCCCGGTTCAGGCCTCCGCGAGCATCCTATCGAGCTCGGCGATGATATCGCCCGAGTCCTCTATGCCCACCGACAGCCTGACCATGCTCTCGGTCAGGCCGAACTCCGCGAGCCGCTCGCGGTCGTAGCCGCGGTGGGTCATCGCCGCCGGCAGCTGTATCAGCGTCTCGCAGTCCCCGAGGCTGACCGCTATCGGGAACAGCCCGGCCGCGTCGACCGCCCGAGACGCCGCGGCCAGACCTCCCCTGACCTCGAAGCTTATGACGGCGCCGAAGCCGCTCATCTGGGACGCCGCGGTCTCGCGGCCGGGGCTGCCCTCGAGCCCCGGATAGTAGACGCGCTCCACCTTGGGGTGGGCCGCCAGGAAGGCGGCGACCTTCTCGGCGTTGGCGCAGTGCTGGCGCATCCTGAGCCCGAGCGTCTTGAGCCCGCGCAGCAGCAGCCACGCGTTGAACGGGCTCAGGACGCCTCCGAGCTCGCACATGTAGCCGAACTTGAGCTCCTGGACGTAGTCGGGGTCCTTGGCGACCGCGACGCCGGCGACCGAGTCCCCGTGGCCGCAGATGTACTTGGTGGCGCTGTGCACGACCACGTCGGCCCCGAGCTCGAGCGGCCGCTGCAGGTACGGCGTCGCGAAGGTATTGTCGACGACGACCTTGACGCCGCGCGCGGCCGCGACGGCGCAGACCTTCCGTATATCGACGATATCGAGGTTCGGGTTGCTCGGCGTCTCGAAGTACAGCACGCGGGTGCGCTCGCCGATGGCCGGCTCGACGGCCGAAGGGTCGGCCAGGTCGACGAATCGGCAGCCGATGCCGTAGCGCGGCAGCAGCGTCGAGATGAAGCCATGGGCCGAGCCGTACAGGGTCCGGTGCGCCACGACCTCGTCACCGGGCTTGAGCAGCGACAGCAGCGTCGAGCTGATGGCGGCCATGCCTGAGGCGAAGGCGACCGCGCCCGAGCCGCCCTCGAGGGACGCCATCCGGTTCTCGAACAGCCTGAGCGTCGGGTTATTACCGCGCGTATAGACGTAGTCGTCGCTCCTGAAGCTCATCACGTCGTCGGCGGCGGCCAGGTCGTCGAAGGTGAACGACGAGGTCATGAAGATGGGCGGGCAGAGCGCGCGCTCCGGGTTGACGCCGTCGCCGCCCGAGTGTATCGCCCGGGTGTCGAAACCGCCGCTGTCGTGGCTCATAGGGTCCCCTCTCCGGCGCCGGGCCGCAGGGCCGCGATGGCCGGCCCGTACGGCGGCCTGATCACGCCGCGCTCGGTGACGATCGCGGTGATGTTCCCGGCCGGCGTCACGTCGAAGGCAGGGTTATAGACCCGGACGCCGGCCGGCGCGACCCTGACGCCCTCTATGGTCGTCACCTCGTCGGGAGAGCGTTCCTCGATAGCGATCGCGTCGCCGGACGGGCAGCCGAAGTCTATGGTCGATACGGGCGCGGCCACGTAGAACGGCACGCCGTAGCGCTCGGCTAGCGCCGACAGCATGAAGGTGCCTATCTTGTTCGCCGCGTCGCCGTTGGCCGCGATGCGGTCGGCGCCGACGACGACCAGGCTTATCTTCCCGTCGCGCATCAGCGTCGCGGCGACGCTGTCGGCTATCAGGGTAACGGGAACGCCCTCGCGGTCCAGCTCCCAGGCGGTCAGGCGGGCCCCCTGCAGGCGGGGCCTCGTCTCGTCGGCGTAGACCGACACGCCCTTGCCGGCCCGGTGGGCCGCCTTGATGATGCCGAGCGCGGTGCCCGGGCCGGGTACTGCGAGCGAGCCCGTGTTGCAGTGGGTCAGTATCACGGCCCCGTCCGGGACGAGGGCGGCGCCGTACTCGGCGATGCGCTCGCTCCGGTCCGTCTCGTCGGCCAGGACGGCGTCGGCCTCGGCCTTGAGCCGCTCGTACGCCGCGCGCCCCGGCCCTAGGCCGAGCGACGCGTCGAGCGCCGCCGCCATGCGGTCCACCGCCCACATCAGGTTGACCGCGGTCGGCCTGGCCCGCCGGAGCTCGCCGAGGGCGGCGCGCATCGCCGGGCCGAACTCGGGAGCGCCGAGCGCCGAGTACTCCAGAGCCGCCAGCGCCGCCCCGTAGGCCGCGGCCGCGCCGATGGCCGGCGCGCCGCGGACGACCATGTCCTTGATCGCGAAGACGCAGTCGCGCCAGGTACGGCACTCGAAGGTCTCGTACGCGCCAGGCAGGCGGCGCTGGTCGACGAGGCGCAGCCTATCGTCTGAGTATTCCATGGCTATGATGGGATTCATGAGTCGGGCGCGCTCCCCTCGAGTGATATGCGTACAGCGATAGTAGTGCCCATCGGGTAGTCTGTCAAACGCGTCGCCGCCGGACGCGGCTCGGGGACGCGCTACGGCGGGCGAACGGAATGGACTAGCGCGCCGAGGCGGCGTCCGCGCGCAGGTGCAGCCCGTAGAGGACGCGGCGGGCTATGGGCTGGGCGACGAGGGCCTCGACGCCGAGCGACAGGGCGAAGTTGCGCGGCCACTTGTAGAAGAATAGCCTGATCGGCTCGAAGCCGATCGACCTGCTACCTATCCAGGAACCGATCACGGTCAGGAAGGCGGACATCAGCAACACTGACGATACGACGTTCGCCAGCATGACGGCCCCGAAGCTGTCGCCTTCCTTGACGATCCTGGATGCGAGCCGTTCCGCGGGCTTGTAGGTCAGCAGCACCAGCGCCACCACGCACATCCAGATGAACGGGATGACGCGGAGCGCGTTCCCCCATACGGCGAGGCTGAAGCCCAGCTCGAAGCAGGTGATCAGCGGCGCGATGACGTTGACCGATATGACCGAGACGATGAGCATGAACAGCGCGAATTCCTTCTTATCGCGCGGCAGTCGCATGTGGAAATCCATTGAGCCTCTTTCTTCGCGGCATAAAAAAAAGCGCGAAACCCCGGGAGGTTTCGCGCTGGTCAATTATACGCGCGTCGGATCTAGAACCGCTAGGCGATTCGCCTTGAGCCGCTTTATAACCGATCCGCGATCAGCGAGTCAAGCTGAAGCCCCGCTCTCGCAGCGCCTCGACCATGCCCTCGGGATCCGCGCCCCACTGGCCCCACTTGCGCGATATATGCTCCGTCCACGAGTAGTCGTCGTAGGTGAAGCGCTCCTCGCGGCCGTCCTCGAGCGGGATCTTGGCCTTGGCCTTGCGGTAATAATCCTGGGCCAGGTAGCCCTCGTCCATCGCGCGCATAGCCTCGGACAGCTGATCCTCGGTCGGCTCGGCGTACTCGTCCTCGAACAGCGCGAAGGGCAGCGGATAACGCGGCCTGGGCAGCTTCTCCTCCGCGGGGTAGCCCATGACGAGCTCGACCATCGGGAGCACCCTCGGCGGCAGCGTATACCGCTTGGCGATCGCCTTGACCCGACCGCCGGACAGGCTCCCCTCGCCGAGGAAGCACGAGCCCAGGCCTAGGCTCTCGGCGGCGATGACCATGTTCTCGGCCAGGTACGCGGCGTCCTGGAGCCCGAGCAGGAGCAGCGACAGGTCGTTCGTGACGACCTTCCAGCCCCGCCTGGCCATGAACAGCTCGAGCCTGTGGGCGTCGACGCATACGGTGAACCACAGCGGCGCCCCGAACGGGGCCTTGCCCTCGCGGGTCAGCAGCACGCTCGTCAGCTGGGAGGCGAACGGCGCCTGCTGGCCAGCCCGCACGATCGTCTCTATCGCCTCGTCGGACGGCTGCTCGTCCGTATACTTCCTGGTCGACGCGCGGGCCATCATCAGGTCTATGGCGGGGTTGCGTATCATCGGTTCCTCCTCGGCGAGCCTCCGTCCATCGAGGTCGGACGGAGGGGCTCGCTAGGATCATAAACCGATATCGCCCGCGGCGGGGAATAAACGCGTCAGAGTCGGGCGGAATACAAAGGGCCGCGGGCGGCATGGCGCCCGCGGCCCTCGGCGATCGACGCCTCGATCAGCGCCTCGCGTGCTCGACCCAGACCATCTCAGACAGGTCGTAGCCCAGGCGCTCGGCTATAGCCAGGTACTCGGCCTTGACGTCGTCGGGGATATCGGTCGTGCGCGACAGTATCCAGAGGTACTTGGTGCTATCGCCGGCTACCAGGGCGTAGCGGTACTCGGGGTCGAGGGCGATGACGTTGTAGGCGGCGTAGAAGGGTCCGAAGAACGACACCTCGAGGGCGCCGACGGTATCCGACCCGCGGAAGCGCGCCTTGGCCCTGGCCTCGGTCCACTTGCCCTTCTTATAGTCGTAGCCGCGGTTGGTCACGGCTATCTTCCCGTCGTCGCGCAACGCGTAGGTGGCGGTGGTATCGCTCAGGTTCTTCTCGAAGGCGAAGTCGTAGCGGGCTATCTCGTACCAGGTGCCGAGGTAGCGGAGCTTGTCCAGCCCCTCGACGACGACGGCGCCGTCGGGAATGTCGCGCCCCTGAGCCGCCGCGTTGCCGGCGAAGGCCAGGGCCGCGGCCAGGATCGATATGAATCTAGCGTACTTATTCATCATTCCTCCTCGCGACGTCGCCGTCGCCTGATTTAATATATGCATTTTACTATAAAAGGCAAATTCGTCGGCGACGCGAGGATGAATCGTATACCGCCTGGCTACTCCCACTCGATGGTGGCCGGGGGCTTCGACGACACGTCGTAGACGACGCGGCCGACCTCGGGCACACGGTTGGTGATCATGGCCGATATCTCGAGCAGGTCCCTCATCGGGAATTCGAAGACGTCGGCGGTCATGCCGTCCGTCGACGCCACGGCGCGCAGCGCGACGGTCCAGCCGTAGCGGCGCACGTCGCCGGCGACGCCGACCGAGCGCACCGGCAGCAGCACCGCGAAGGCCTGCCAGATGCGGTCGTACAGCCCCCGCGCGCGCAGCTCCCGTATATAGACGTCGTCGGCGGCGCGCAGGGCGTCGCACTTCTCCTTGGTCACCTCGCCGAGCACGCGCACGCCGAGGCCGGGCCCCGGGAAGGGGTGGCGCGAGACGACGGCCTCGGGCACGCCGAGCGCGCGGCCGAGGGCGCGCACCTCGTCCTTGTAGAGCCGGTCGAGCGGCTCGATTATGCGGCCCTCGGCGCGCTTCGCCTCGACGAGCGGCGAGCGGACGTTATGGTGGCTCTTGATCACGTGGGCCTGCTTGCCGACGCCCTTGCCCGACTCGATCAGGTCGGTGTACAGGGTGCCCTGGGCCAGGAAGTAGTCGTCGCCGAGCCCGAGCCGCTCGACCTCCCGCCTCTGCACGGTGATGAACAGGTCGCCTATCGCGTGGCGCTTGGCCTCGGGGTCGGTAAGGCCCGCGAGCGCCGCCAGGAAGTCGGCCTCGGCGTCGGCCCGGTGCACGTGGGAGGCCCCGAGCGCGTTCAGGGTGCGCATCACCTCGACGCTCTCGTCCTTGCGCATGAGCCCGGTATCGATGTACAAGAGGTGGACCCGCTCGGCTCCGAGCGTCTCGAGGAGCAGGGCCGCGGCCACCGTCGAGTCGACGCCGCCGGATATCAGGAGCAGCACCGGCGAGCCGCCGACGCGCTCGCGCAGGCGCCCGCGCTCCTCGTCGATATAGCGCTCCATCGTCCAGGAGCGCTCGCAGCCGCAGATGCCGAAGACGAAGTTCGACAGGATCCTCGTGCCGTGCTCGCAGTGCGAGACCTCCGGGTGGAACTGCACGCCGCGTAGCGGCAGGCTGTCGTGGACTATCGCCGCGGGGATGCCGTTATCGGTGACCGCGACCGCGCGGAAGCCCGGGGCCAGGCGCTCGATCGAGTCGCCGTGGCTCATCCAGCTCAGGAATTCGGGCGGCACGCCGTCGAACAGCGGGTCGGGCCCGGCGACCCTGACCGGCCGCTTGCCGTACTCGCGGTCGGCGAGCGTCGCGACCGCGCCGCCGTGGTCCGCGGTCATGCGCTGGGCGCCGTAGCAGACGCCGAGCACCGGCAGGCCGAGGCCGTACAGGCGCCCGTCCGGCACGGGCGCTCCGTCGTCGTAGACGCTCCACGGCGAGCCTCCCATCACGACGCCCTTGACGCCGGCGAGCCGCTCGTCCGTCAGCTCGGCGTCGCCGGGGAGTATATCGGTATAGACGCCGAGCTCGCGGACGCGGCGAGCTATCAGCTGCGTGTACTGGCTGCCGTAGTCGAGTATCAGGATCTGGTCCACGGGGACCTCCTGACGATGGTATCGCGCCTGTCGTAGCCTACCGAGACGATGTCGATGGACGTCTCGGTGAATTCCTCGATGAAGGACACGTAGTCGCGGGCCTCGCGCGGCAGCTCGTCGTACTCGCGCACGTCCTTGAGGGAACGCTTCCAGCCGCGGAAGGTGCGCAGCACCGGCTCGGCGTCCTCCAGGTCGCGGACAGACGCGGGGAAGTGCTCGACGAGCCCGCCGCGCACCTTGTACGCGACGCAGGCCTCGAAGGAGTCGAGCGTGTCGTAGACGTCCAGGTGGGTCAGCACGAGCGAGTCTATGGAGTTGGCCAGGCAGGCGTAGCGCAGGGCGACGAGGTCCAGGTAGCCGCAGCGCCGCGGGCGGCCGGTGGTCACGCCGTACTCGCGGCCGGTGTCGCGGATGAACTGGCACAGCGCCGACTGGCTGCCGTCGTCGAACTCGGTCGGGAAGGGGCCGTTCCCGACGCGGGTCGAGTAGGCCTTGAACACGCCGAGCACCTTGTCGAGGCGCCTGGGGCCGATGCCGCCCTGGGTGGCGGCTCCCCCCGCCCCCGACATGCCGGACGACACGTACGGGTAGGTGCCCGTGTCCAGGTCCAGGAGGGCGCCCTGCGCGCCCTCGAACAGGCAGTACGTGTTCCGGTGGCCGGAGAGGTAGTGCGTCAGGTCGACGGCCAGCGGCGCCAGCCTGTCGCGCCACTTCGCGATGAACGCCCTATCGTCGTCCTCGAGGTTCTCGAGCAGCCTATCGTCGAAGAGGTCGGCCAGCCTGACGCCGTCGCGCGACGACTTCATCGAGTACGCGACGCCTATGCCGCGGCCGGTCGTGCCGATGGGCCGCTTGCGGGCGGCCTCGAGCGACTTGTCGAGCGCCCGGTAGCGCGGCAGCACGACGTGGGCCCGGTCGGAGATCATCACGCGGCCCTCCCAGTCGATGCCGCGCTCGGCCAGCATGCCGAGCTCGTCGAACAGGGCCTCCGGGTCTATGACCATGCCGGTGCCGAGCACCACCCGCTTATCCGGATAGAGCACGCCGGACGGGACGAGGTGCAGCGCGAACTGCTCGCCGCCCCTGACTATCGTATGGCCGGCGTTGGCGCCGCCCGAGAATCGCACGATTATCTGCGCGTCCGTCGCCAGGTAGTCGACTATCTTGCCCTTGCCCTCGTCGCCCCACTGGGCGCCTATGACCGCTACGTTCATGCCGCTCTCCTTATCCGTCGTCTATCGCCGCGAGTAGTTCGGCGCTTCCTGCGTTATGGTAACGTCGTGCGCGTGGCTCTCGCGCAGCCCGGCCCCGGTTATCCTGACGAACTTCCTGTACGCCCGGAGCGAGTCGACGTCGGGGCAGCCGGTATAGCCCATCCCCTTCTTGAGCCCCGCGACGAGCTGCCGCAGGTAGTCGCGCAGCTCGCCCTTGTAGGGCACCCGGCCCTCGATGCCCTCGGGCACCGGGATCTCGTCCTTGGCGATCTGGTAGCGGTCTCCCGAGCCGGAGCGTATCGCTCCCATCGAGCCCATGCCCCGGTATTCCTTGTAGATCCTGCCGTCGTAGATGACCTCGGCGCCCGGCGCCTCCCTGAGGCCGGCGAACAGGTTGCCTATCATCACCGTCGACGCGCCGGCGCCGATGGCCTTGGCTATGTCGCCGGAGAACTTGATGCCGCCGTCGGCGATCACCGGCACGCCGTGGCGGTCGGCCTCCTCGGCGCACTCGAGCACCGCGGTGAACTGCGGTACGCCTATGCCGGCGACGATGCGGGTGGTGCAGATGGAGCCCGGGCCGATGCCGACCTTGACCGCGTCGGAGCCGGCCTCGATCAGGCGGCGGGTCCCGGCGGCGGTCGCGACGTTGCCGCCGACGACGAGGACGCCGAAGCGCTTCTTGATGGCGGTCACGGCCTCGGCGACGCTCCTCGTATCGCCGTGGGCCGTGTCGAGCACGACGAAGTCGCAGCGGGCCTTCTGGAGCAGCGGCAGCCTGGCCTCGAAGTCCTGCGGGGAGACGGCGGCGCCGACGAGGAGGCGTCCGGAGGCGTCGGTGGCGGCGTCCGGGTAGAGTTCGTGCTTCTCCATGTCCTTGACGGTGATCAGGCCGCGCAGGCGGCCGTCGTCGTCGACGACCGGCAGCTTCTCGATGCGGTGGGCGTCGAATTTGTCGCGGGCGCTGCGCGGCGTCGGCTCCCCCGTCTCGACGACCGGGTCGCGGGTC
The DNA here is from genome assembly GCA_003247225.1 of Spirochaetota bacterium. GTDB lineage: Bacteria > Spirochaetota > Spirochaetia > Treponematales > UBA12059 > SZUA-370. The sequence goes on from QKAK01000175.1 coordinate 21,192, forward strand.
ATGGCGTCGCGTACCAGGGCGTCGTCCTCCCGCCTAAAGCGCAGGTCGCGGGCGGTGATGATGCCGACGAGGCGGCCGCCGGGGCCGATGACCGGCAGGCCGGTCACGCGGTGGCGGTCCATGATCGCGCGCACGTCGCGTATGGTCCGGTCCTCCTCGACGGTGACCGGCGACTCGATGATCCAGTTGAGGAAGCGCTTGACGGAGGCGACCTGGTCGGCCTGCTCGGCCGGGCTAAGGTTCCGGTGGATGACGCCGGCGCCTCCCTGCAGGGCCAGCGCGATGGCCAGCTCGGACTCGGTGACGGTGTCCATCGCCGCGCTCAGTATCGGCGCGTTCAGGTAGAGGTCGCCGGCGAGCCGGGAGCGGACGCTAGCGTCCTTGGGCAGGATCTCCGAGTATCCCGGCTCGAGCAGCACGTCGTCGTACGAAAGGGTTTCGCGAATCTCCATGAGGCCTCCTCGGTCAATCGCATCGGCGTCCGCCGACGATCGCCCGCGGACCCTCTCCGCCGCGCTCCGCGCGGCGTGTCCGCCTAGGTGCGTCCGGCCCCCGAGGGCCGTCGCTCCGCCCCCGACGCCCAGGGCGCGCCGGTCCCGGCGCCATATCGGCGCCTACGGTCGCGGCCTCTGGAATGTTCGTAGGGGTGCATAGCGGGTTATACATCGAAACGGCCGCCGGGCGCAAGGCCGGCGCCGGGCGATCGGCCTCGCCTATTCCCTGTCGTAGACCTCGAAGCGCCTCGAGGCGCTCGATCCGCGGCCGTCGACGACGACCAGCTCGTGCATGCCGGGCTCGGGCCTGGCCTCGACGCGGTGGTCGCCGCTCGTCTCGCCCAGGTAGACGCCGTCGAGGTGCCAGAAGAGCCTGGCCGTACGGTCGCGATGGGCGGCGCGGAACACCGCCTTGCCGGGCGTCCCGTCGAGATCTATCGGCACGTACAGCGACGAGCCGGCCTCCGGCGCTATGAACTCGATCGCGTCGCCCTCGAGTCCCTCGGACCCGGGCAGCCATGGCGGCAGCGGACGATAGCCGGGGCTCGACCTGGCGTAGTACCACTCGACGGCGGGCGGCAGCGCGAAGCGCCGCTCGGTGATCGGCTCGCCGCCCACGGCCTTCTCCGCCGCGACGCGGTAACGGCCGTCGGCGGTCAGCAGCACCGTCCGGCAATAGGGGCAGGGCTCGTCGGCCTTCGACGCCGCCGGCACGAGGGCCCGCTCGGTCCGCGCGCAGTCGGGGCCGGCCGGGTAGCCCGACTCGGCGCAGACCGTCTCCCGTCTCAGCGAACGGCCCGGCTCGGCGAACCAGCTCGAGCGGGGCAGCGCCTGGAACGTATCGAACAGGATGGGCGCCGCGGCGTCGGTGCCCTTGAGCTCGGGCCGGCCGGAGCCGTCGGCGTTGCCCGCCCAGACGGCCACGGCGTACTCCGGCGTGACCCCTATGGCCCACGCGTCGCGCGAGCCGAAGCTGGTGCCGGTCTTCCAGGCCACGCGGCGCGAGCTGGCGTACTCCTGCCACGACGCCTCCTCGCCGGGCCTGCCCACGTCGACCAGGGCCTCGAGGGTCAGCCAGGCCGCGCCGGCCGAGAACGGCGGCTCGAACGGCTCGAGGCCCGAATCGTCGCCGAGGAGCCACGTCGCGCCCGTGAACTGCCCGGGAGCGTCCGCGTCGTCGGCCTTGGCCATCCGCGCTAGGCAGGCGTAGGCCGAGGCCGCGTCGACGAGGGTCGCCTCGGCCCCGCCGAGTATCAGGGGCAGGCCGTAGTCGGCCGGCGCCCTCGACAGCGTCGAGAAGCCGAGCCGCCCGAGCAGCGACGCGAAGCGCTCGACGCCGTACGAGCGCAGGAGCCTTACGAACGGCACGTTGAGCGACCTGGCCAGCGCCTCGTCGGCCCGCACCGCCCCCGAGTAGGTCTTGAGGTTGTTCTCGGGGCTGTACGATCCGACGCGGGTCGGTATGTCGAAGACGAGGCGTCCGGGCGCCAGCTCCCCGGAGTCGAGCATCGCCGCGTACAGGAACGGCTTCAGGATGCTGCCCGAGCTTCGCGGCGAGGCGGCGCAGTCGACCCAGCGGGCGTCGTCGGCGCCGGCCGACGGAGAGTTGCCGACGTAGGCCGCGACGCCGCCGTCGTCGACGCGCAGGACGACGATGGCCAGGTTCCCGACGCCGTTCCGCGCGAGGCGCCTGGCGTGCCGCGAGGCTACCTCCGCGGCCGCGGCCTGGATCCGGCCGTCTATCGTCGAGACCGAGCGGCCGGGGCCGGCCTTGGCCAGCAGGTGGGGCGCGAGGTCGGGCATGGGCAGGGGCTCGGCCGGCAGCGGCTCGGCCAGGGCCGAGGCGAGGGCGTCGGCGCCGATCCGGCCGGCGCCGCCCAGGGAGGAGAGGAGCCGGTCGCGCTTGCGGCGCAGCTCGTCGCGGGAGCGGCCGGGGTGGACGAGGCCGGGGCTGTTCGGCAGCACGGCGAGCGTTGCCGCCTCGGCCCAGGTAAGGGCCTCGGGCGCCCTGCCGAACCAACGGAAGCCGGCGGCCTCGAGCCCGACGACGTTGCCGCCGTACGGCGCTATGCCGGCGTAGCCCGCCAGTATCTCCGCCTTGGTGCTTCCGAGCTCGAGCCTGACGGCCGCCCATAGCTCGGCGAGCTTGGCGCCGAGGTTTCGCGGCCCGGGCGCCCTGGATAGCCTGGCGGCCTGCATGGTGACGGTGGAGCCGCCGGAGACGATACGGCCGCTCCTGAGGTTGAGCCAGGCGGCGCGGGCTATGGCGAGCGGGTCGAAGCCGGCGTGGCCGTAGAAGCGACGGTCCTCGTACTCGACGAGGGCCTCCGCGTAGCGCTCGGGCACGTCGCCTGAAGGCTCGAGCCGCCACTGGCCGTCCGGAGCGACCCTCGCCCCGAGCAGCTCGCCGGACGCCGCGTACAGGGCGCTCGAGTAGGCCGCCGGCTCAAGGGTCGGCGGCTCGAGCGCGGCGAACAGGACGACGAACAGGGCGGCCCCGGCCAAGGCCGGGGCCGCGTCCGGCCGCCTGGCCCAGGCCAGGGCTATCGCGGCCCCGCGCCGGGCCTTGGCGGCCATCGCCGCCAGGGCCCGCCGTATCGGCGCCGTCCTGAGGCTCAAGGCCGCAGGCCGCGGCTATTCGGGTTGGCCCGCGGCTCGGCGCTCGGCTTGGGCAGGGGCCGACCCGGCAGCACCGCGTATACCGTCGGGTCGTACATCGCCTCGGCGGTGAAGGCCGGCAGGAAGAACTCGCCCTCGTAGGCCTTGTTCACGTAGAAGCGGTAGCGCTTGGTCTCGCCGCGCCTGAGGCCGAGATACGTCATTACCCTATCGTCCCTCGTATCCTGGTAATCGTAGCTCGAGCCGGACGAGCCGTCGTCGTCGGTCCTGCCGACGCGAAGGTTCGCTATCTCCCAGCCGGAGGCCGCCCTGAAGGTCAGCGCCACGTCCGACAGATCGTCGCCCGAGGTGTTGCGCACGGCCAGCTCGACTATCATGTCGCTGCCGAAGGGCAGCCTGGCCGGATCGACCGACTGCTCGGAAGCGTCGAGGTAGCGGGCGGACAGCTGCAGGCCCTCGGAGCGGTACGGCTCGCTGCCCGGCTTCGGCGTGCCGGTGACCGCGACGCGAGCGTACACGGCCGCGGCCGACGCGTTCTCGAGGCGCACCGTCAGCGCGTCCGTCCCGGTGACGAGAGGTACCCTGGTGATGGCCTTGGTAATGGCCGCGCTGCCCGACACGCCGTCGTAGGCGTAGCGCAGGGTAGCGGTACCGCTCGAGGCGGCCTTCATGTACGGCAGCGACGCGATCAGCGCGTAGCTCAGGTCCTGGGTAGAGTAGCCGGCGCCGGACGATAGGTCCTCGGCTATCCGCTTGAACAGCGGCAGGCCGCGGGCCTGGTCGCCGAGCGCGTTGAACGCGTCGAGCACGATGGCCCGGTCGCGCAGCACCGAGCCGTAGACCCGTCGCATGCCCTCGTAGTACTCGACGTCGGCCGGCGCATCGCGCAGGATGGACCTGGCGCGATCGCGCATGCCGGCCAGCGCGTAGGCGGCGGCGACCTGATATAGGGCGGCCGCCCGATGCGGGCCGTACTCCATGAAGCGGTTCATCGACGCGACGTCAGGCTTCCCGGCCAGCGCGAGCACGTAGAGCCGGTAGGACTGCTCGGCCTTCGAGAAGTCGGCCTGGGCGTTCCAGCCGGAGGCCTGTTCGCCGAGCCTAGCGACGGCCGCGCCGAGCATGGCTTCGGGCACGGAGTAGCCCTGCTTCCTGGCCATGACCAGGAAATGGGTCACGTAGGCCGTGAGCCAGGCGCTTTCGTCGTACGAGCCCTGCCAGAAGACGAAGCCGCCGGACGAGGTCTGGAAGCCGGCCATCTTCGTGACGGCCGCCGCGACGTTCGACCTGGCCTCCTCGGCCTGCTCCGGACTCAGCGCCACCGCGTCGCCCAGGAACAGCTGGGGGAAGGCCTTGCTGACCGTCTGCTCGCCGCAGCCGTGCGGATAGCCGATGAGATAGGCCAGCCGGCCGGACAGGTCGATCGGCGGTACGAGCGACAGCTCGAGCCAGGCCTCGTTCGAGCCTGGCATGCCGGGAAGCGGGGCGGTGACGACGGCCGAGGCCTTGCCGGCGACCAGGGCCGAGCTGACGGTCGTGACCGGCACCGACGCCGACCGGACGGGCACGTCGACCCGCTGGGTGGAGACCCGGCCGCCGGGGCCCGTCGCCTCGACCAGGATGCTCACCGCCCCGACCCGGTCGGCGACGGCTATATCGAACGAGGTCGATTGCTCGCCCTCCTCGGCGAAGCGTACGGTCTTCTTAGACTCGCCGACCACGGCGGCGTCGCCCTCGAGCTTGATCGACACCGTCGCCTCGGCGCCCCTGCCCATGAAGCCGAGCAGGGTCACCGGCAGCGAGGCCGTCTCGCCGGGGCCGAGCACGCGCGGCGCCGTCAGGTAGGCCATCAGCTCGGAGCGGACCGGCGTCTCGAGCTCGGCCTTGCCGTAGGCGCCGTCGGGCGTGCCGGCGACGACCATCAGCCGCACCGAGCCGACGTAGGGCCCGAGCTCCAGCTCGTGGCTCGCCTTGGCGCCGCGCCCGAGCTGGAACGGCCCGAAGTATTTAACGACGGGCGGGAAGCGGCTGACCTTGCGGGTGCCGCCGGCGTCGCCGAATTCGGAGCCGCCTATCGATATCAGGGTCTGGAGCTTGCCCGAATAGGCGCCGGCGACGTCCTTGTACAGGTCGAAGGAGCGCAGCTGGCTGGCTTCCTTCTTGTAGAACTCGTTCCACGGGTTGGGCGTGACGTAGCGGGTGATGCCGAGGAGGCCTTCCTCGACCGCGGCCAGGGTATAGGTCATGGGCTTGCCGGACCGCTCCGATACCGTGACCACCGCCTTCTTCATCGGCTCGAGGCTATCGGGGGCGGCGATTACCGGCTGGAGCCTGGTGGCGGGATCCTCGACCATCACCGGTACGACGCCGTAGAGCCGTATCGGCAGGTCGTTCAGGGTCTGCAGGTGCGGCTGCACGAAGCTGGCGTGCACGTAGACGTTCGGCGCCATATCGGCGGTGGCCTTGAAGCTGTAGACGGTGTTGCCGTCCTTGGCCTCGACCCATTCCTCGCGCAGCACGCGGCCCGAGCGCTCTATGGTCACGAAGGCGCGGCCTTCCTTGTTCGACGGGAAGCTGACCGACACGGTCTGCCCGACGTCGTAGCGCTCCTTGTCGGCGCTCATCGTCAGCATCGACGCCGAGCCGCCGCCCTCGCCCTTGCCGCGGCCGGCCCAGCCCGGCCAGTCGATGTAGAAGACCTTGCCTGCGGCATGAGCGCCACCTGCGGTGGCGGCGCCTGAAAGGTCGGCGACGCGCAGCATGTAGCGGCCCCACTCGGGGTAATTGACCCTGAGCTTCCACGAGGCGCGGCCGTTCTTCACGTCGACGATATCCTTGCTTATGCGCCGGCTATAGATATCCGAGGCCTGCTCGGCGAGGCTCTCGCTCCCCTTCTCCCACCACCAGCGCCACTCGAGCTTATAGAGCGACACCTCGACCCGGCCGTCGCCCGACGGCTTGCCGTCGCGGTCTACGAGCAGGATCTCGACGGGATGGTCGCGGTCGGTCAGCAGCATGCCCCTGGACGCGTCGCCCTCGGGCACCTTGACGCCGACGTAGCGCGCGTACGGATGGAAGTCGACCGAGAACTGCTCGCTCGAGAACAGGCCGGATCGCTCGAAGGCCCGCGACAGGAAGGTGGCCGTCAGCGGGCCCGGGGCCTGGCCCTCGGGCGCCAGGTCGACCCTGAAGCGGGCGGCGCCCGAGCCGTCCAGGTAGCCGTCGAAGAGCAGCTCGCGCGAGCTCGGGGCGGCGCGCAGCGGGTCCTGGAACGAGAAGCCCGGGTAGTCGCCGGGCGCCTTCGCCGACGCCGACAGCGTCATCGACACGTCCGCCTTGAGCCCGGGCGCCGGCGCGCCGTGGAGCCAGGCCGCCTTGAGCCCCATCTCGCGGAGGTCCGCGCCGACGTAGGGCGAGCCGCCGTAATCCAGCTCTAGCTTGAGCCGGTTCGGCATGACGGTCTCGACCTTGACGGCCTTGGAGAAGGTCTTGCCGCCGACCGTGACGCGGGCCGTCCAGGTGCCGGTCGGGGCGCTCGGGTCGGTGCCGGTCCGTATGTAGTAGAAGCCGCCGACCGACTCGGTGTAGGTAGCCTGCCTGGTGACCTGGCCGAGCGGGCTCTCGAGCTCGAAGCGGACGGGATGGTCGGCCGGGAGGGTCCCGAGGCGGTCGTAGAGCACGAAGCACAGGTGCATATCGTCGCCGGGGCGCCACACGCCGCGCTCGCCGTAGATGAAGCCCTTGACGCCCGACTCGGCGGTCTCGCCGCCGACGTCGAAATGGCTGACCGCGAGGGCGCTGGCAGGGGTCAGCTTGAGGTAGCCGCGCTCGCGGCCGCTCTTGGCGCCGGCCGCCTCCGCGACCGCGAAGTACGGCTCGGCCGTTTCGCCGGCCCCGGGCCGGAGCACCGCCAAGCCGGAGGCGTCGGCCGAGGCCGAGGCCAGCTCGCGCATAGCGTAGCTGTAGAGCGACACGCGCGCCCCGGACAGGGGCTTCGCGCTACGCAGGTCGCCCGCGACGAGGTGCCAGGCGCCGTCGACGTCGAGCTTAGCCGATAGGGCCACGTCGGACACGAGCACGTTGCGCCTCGCGGTCCGGTCGCGGCCGTAGCGCTGGACGTAGAAGGCCGGATGGGTCGGGTCGTCGCGATAGCGGTAGTACTCGTCCCAGTCGAACCACGACTCGTAGTA
>QKAK01000173.1 GCA_003247225.1 Spirochaetota bacterium
GGCCCTCGGCGTCCGCGTCTCCGGCGACGAGCGGCCGGGCCGACGCGTCGGCCTCGTGCTGGCCGACGCGGCCGTCGAGGCCGACCCGGACGCCGCCGCGCCGCTTTCGATCCTGTCCCTGGACATCGAGACCGACGAGTCGGATCGCTCCGTCCGCGCGGCGAGCCTGGCCATGGCGGATTGGACGCCGTCCGAGGGCAGGCTCGTCCCTAGGGAAGGGTCGACGATAGTGTTGGTCGTCGCGGCGCCCGGCGCCGCCGGCCACGCGGCCGGACCTGCACAGGGCTACGAGGCTATCGGATGCCCCGACGAGGCGTCCCTGATCCGCTCGCTGTCGGAGCGCGTCCTGGCCCTCGACCCCGACGTGATCACCGGCTGGAACGTCGTCGACTTCGACCTGGCACGGCTCGTCGAGCGGGCCGAGGCCAACGGCCTGGCCCTCGACATGCCCAAGGGCCGCGGCCGGACCGCGACCGCGGTGGTGCCCGGCCGCCAGGTCATCGACGCGATGCGCGTAGCGCGCTCCGGGCCCGAGCGCTACGACGACTACAGCTTAGAGACGGTAGCGCGCCGGGCGCTCGGGCAGGGCAAGGGCTCGGCCCTGCGCGGCCGGGCCAAGCTCGACTGGCTCGACCGTACCTACCGCGACGACCCGGCGGCCTTCGCCGACTACGCCGCGCTCGACGCCGAGCTCGTGCCTCAGGTCCTGGACCGCACGGGCCTCTTCGCGCTGACGGTAGCCAGGGCGGCCCTGGTCGGCGTCGGCCTCGAGCGGGCCTGGACGAGCGTCGCCGCCTTCGAGCGGGCCTACGGCCAGGCCCTCCGCGAGCGATCGGTAGCGCCGCCGCCGTTCGAGCCGGGGCGGCGGGTCTCCGGAGCGGCCGGCGGCACGGTGCTGCCGGCTGAGGCCGGCTACCGAGAGGGCGTCGTCGTGCTCGACTTCAAGAGCCTCTACCCGTCGGTGATGCGCACCTTCTGCGTCGACCCGCTCGCCTACGAGCGCTCGGGCCGGCCCGACGACGTCGTCGCGCCGAACGGCGCCCGCTTCGCCCGCGAGCGGAACGGGGAGCGCTGGCCGCTGCCCGCCCTCGTCGACGCCTACATGGCCAGGCGCGAGCTCGCGATGGCCTCAGGCGACGCGACCGGCTCCTACGTCTACAAGATCCTTATGAACTCGTTCTACGGAGTGCTCGGCACCGACTCCTGCCGCTACGCCCGCACCGAGCTGGCCGGCGCGATCACCTCGTTCGGGAGGCTCGTCCTCCTGCGGGCCAAGGCCCGCATCGAGCGAGAGGGGCGGGCGGTGATCTACGGCGACACGGACTCGCTGTTCGTCGACGCGGGCCTCGGGCCGGACGCTGGCCACGACGACTACCGGAGCGCCGGCGACGCGCTGTGCCGCCTCGTCAACGAGGAGCTCGCGGCGATGGCCGAGCGGGAGTACGGACTCGTCTCTAGGCTCGAGCTGCGCTTCGACAAGGCCTACGCGCGCTTCGTTATCCCGCCGCTGCGCGTCGCCGAGGCGGCCGACGACGACGGAGTATCCTCCCGCGGTCGGGGAAAGGGCTACGCCGGGCTGCTGCGCGGACGCGACGGCGATAGGGTCGACGTCAAGGGGATGGAGGCGGTCAGGTCCGACTGGACGCCGCTGGCCCGCGAGTTCCAGCTCAGGCTGCTCGAGCTGGCCTTCTCGGGCTACGGAGAGGCGGCGACTGGCGACTATATCGCCTCGACGCTGGCGGCGCTCGGGCGAGGCGAGCTCGACGCCCGGCTCGTCTACACGCGGATCCTGCGACGCGCCGCGTCCGCCTACGTCAAGAGCACGCCGCCCCAGGTCAAGGCGGCGCGGCTGGCCGGAATCACCGGGCGCGGCGCCGTGTCGTACGTTATCACCGCCGACGGTCCCGCGCCGGTCGACCCGGAGACCTACGGCTCGTCGGGGCCGGGCGATCCGCGCCCCGACTACCGCCACTACGAAAGCAAGCAGCTCCTCCCGATAGCCAGGTCGCTCGCCGCCTCGGGCCTCGCCGTGCCGCTCGACGCGTTCGGCGAGGGCGGCCATGGCGGCGGGCAGCGGGAGCTGGCGTTCTAGCGCGCAGCCACGCGTCCAGTAGACGCTACGTACACGGCCGCCTCGTCGACGCCGTCTACGCCGAGCGCCGCGTCCAGCTTTTCCTGGTCATAGGCCGCCTGGGCGCAGGCCCCGAGGCCCAGGGCCTCGCAGGCGCCGTATAGGGCCTGGCACGCGTGGCCCGCGTCGAGGAGCAGGGTCTTTGCAGCCGCGACCGTATAGCGCCACTCGGTGCGGTACGGCACCGCCGTCCAGACGAACACGGCGGCGCTGTTCCAGAGCTGGCCTGACAGGGCCGCGTCCATCTCCGGATCCGCCCCCGGCACGGCCGACGCCGGCCGGAGGAGCGCCAGCGATCGGTCGGTCGCCATGTGCCGGTACAGGCCGGGCGCCAGCCCGTCGACGCGGCGCGCGTAGACGATCAGGTCGAGGGGATGCCTACAGCCGCCGGACGGCACGACGCGGAAGGCGTTGCCGTTCTTGATAGCCTTGACGCCGGCGCAGGACCAGACCATGAACGACAGCTCGTCGAGGCTCAGCGGCTCCGGGAGGTATTTGCGCCTCGAGCGGCGCGAGGCTTGGCAGTCGGCGAAGCTCCGCCCGCCGAGGCCGGATGCGAGAGGGTCGGGCAGGGCGACGAGGGCGGAGCCGGCGGGCGCCGGGATGACGAAGGGCGGCGCCGGCAGGCCGAGCGACTCCGGGCTCCTGAGCGCGTCCACCCTGTCCCAGTTGGATAACAGGAGCCTCCGCCCCTCGGCCAGCGCGGCGGCCTTCTCAGCCGTCGCCTCGGGCGGCTCGACGATCGCGCCGACGCCCACTCCCGCGCGAGACGGCTGACCGGCGCCCCGGAGGCCCGCGCCGGCGAGAGCCTCGTCGAGGTCGGCCAGCATGCCGGCGACGTCGCCGTCGGACGTGTCCCAGCTGGCCATCCAGCGCACCGCGCCGCCCTCCCAGTCGTAGAAGAAGCGCTTCCTACGGAGCGTCTCGACGACGGCCGGCGGCAGGCGCACGAAGACGCCGTTCGTCTCGACCGGGTACTCGGGCGGATAGCCGCGGTCGACGAGACCTGCGGCGAGGGCCGCGGCTCGGAGGTTAGCGGCCTCGGCGCAGTCGCGCCACAGGCCGTCCCTGACGTACTCGTCGAACTGGGCCGCTATGTAGCGCATCTTGCTCGCGAGCTGCAGCCGCGTCTTCCGGAGGCGGGCCGTGTCGGGCAGGTCGGCCGCGGGCGAGAAGACAACCGCCTCGCCGAACATCAGGCCGTTCTTAGTACCGCCGAAGCAGACCGCGTCGACGCCGCGCGAGCCGTCGGCCGCGCGGTACCCGGACGCCTCGGCCGGCCCGAGCCCGAGCGCGACGGCGGCGTTCGACAGCCTAGCGCCGTCGACGTGAACCGCCAGCCCCGCGCCGTGAGCGACGCGGGTAAGCTCCGCGATCTCGGCCGGAGAGTATACGGTACCGACCTCGGTCGGCTGGCTCAGGGACAGCGCCGCGGGCCTCGGCTTGTGCATGTCGTCGTACAGGCGTATCGTCTCGACGAGGGAGCCGACGACGACCTTACCGTTCGTCGTCTCCAGCGGTACGAGCTGCGCGCCGAGCACCGAGGTCGGCGCCCCGGTCTCGTCGACCAGGATATGGGCGCAGTCGGAGCAGAGGATCGCGTCGCCCTGGCCGGCGAAGCAGCCGAGCGCGTAGACGTTAGCGCCGGTGCCGTTGAGCACGAAGCGTACCACGGCGCCCGGCCCGAACAGCGTGCCGACCGCCGCCTCGGCCGTAGCCGTGAGCGGGTCGTCGCCGTAGCCGACCGCGTGCCCGTCGTTGGCGCGTACGAGCGCCTCCATCACGCGCGGATGCGCCGCCGCGTTATTGTCGCTCGCGAACCACCTGCCTGGCATATCCCCTCCGAATCCGACCGAATCGCGCGCCTGCGCGGCTCCTAGAGTAGGGACAGAAGCCGCGCTCGTCAAGAATCCGCACGACGCGCCGCC
>QKAK01000013.1 GCA_003247225.1 Spirochaetota bacterium
AGGCGACGGCCGCCCAGCAGCGCGCCATCGCGGCGGCCGTCGGCTCGGGCGACCCGGAGGCCGCCGCCGCCGCGATGAGCGCCGCGCTCGAGTACGGCCGCCTGGCGATCGAGGGCGCGCTCGGATAGGGGCTCGGCCCGCGGACCGGCGCTCGCGATACCGCGACGGGCCGTCGCTGCCACATCGTTTCTATCGAAAGATACCACTTGACGATCGAGCGATGCCGTCGGTATGATCCTTCCGTTGTTACTACTGATAGATACATTAATACCGGGAGGACAATCAGATGAAGCTCAAGACCGCGCTCCGCGCCGTAGTAGCGGCGGGCCTTACCGCGGCGCTCGCCGCGCTCTCGACGGCCGCCGTCCCCGACGTGCCGGTCGGCATTGCCAAGTTCGTATCGCACCCGGCGCTCGACGACCTCGAGCGCGGCGTCGTCGACGAGCTGACCGCGACCGTGCCGGGCGTCCGCTTCGACCTGCAGAACGCCAACGCGGACATGGCCACGGCGGCCCAGATCGCCCGCAAGTTCAAGTCCGACAAGGTGCGGGCCGCGGTCGGCATCGCGACGCCGACGGCCCAGGCTCTCGCGAGCGCCATCCGCGACGCGCCGGTGGTCTTCTGCGCCGTGACCGATCCCGTCGCGGCCGGGCTCGTCTCCTCGTACTCGGGAGGCGGCAAGAACGTCACCGGCACGTCGGACATGACGCCGGTCGAGGCCCAGCTCGACCTGCTGTCGTCGCTCAAGCCGATACGCCGGCTCGGCCACGTGTACAACGCGGGCGAGGCCAACTCGGTCAAGCTCGCGGAGCTCGTCAGGGACTACTGCGGCCGTAAGGGCATCGCGCTCGTCGAGGCTACGGTGGTGAACTCGTCGGAGGTCCGCGCCGCCGTACTGGCGATCGCCGATCGGATCGACGGCCTGTACCTCGGCAACGACAACACGGTCTTCTCGGCCGTCAACGCCGTCGCGGAGGCCTGCCTCCAGAAGCGCGTACCGCTCGTGACGGCCGACCCGACGAGCGCCGAGACCGTGCCGGTGCTCGCCGCCCTCGGCTTCGACTACTACCGGATGGGCCGCGCCACCGGCAGGATCGTCGCGCGCGTGCTCCGCGGCGAGGCCCCCGGGAGCATCCCCACCTACTTCCCCTCGGAGCCGGCCGAGAATAGCCTCGTGATCAACCTCGACGTCGCCGCGCGGCTCGGCCTCTCGGTCCCGCCGGAGACGCTCGCCCAGGCCACGGCCGTCGTCTCCGGCGGCTCGGTCGAGCGGAGGGATCGTTGATCGAGGCGGTCCTCGTCGAGGGCTTCGTCTACGGCGTCCTGGCCCTCGGCGTGTTCGTGTCGTTCCGCGTGCTCGACTTCCCCGACCTGACGGCGGAGGGGGCGTTCCCGCTCGGGGCGGCCGCAGGGGCGGCCCTCGTCGGCGCCGGCGCCCACCCCGCGGTCGCCATGTGCGGCGCGCTGCTCGCCGGCGCCCTGGCGGGCGCCGCGACCGGAGCGATCTACGCCGCGCTCCGGGTGCCGTCGCTGCTCGCCGGCATCGTCGTGATGACCGGCCTCTGGTCGGTAAACCTGCGCGTGATGGGCGGACGCGCGAACGTCCCGCTGATCGCGCGGAACCCGGTGATGGACGCCGCCTACGCCCTCGCGCCGGCGGCGCCCGACTGGTCGGCGGCGCTGTTCTTCGGCCTCGTCGCCGCCTGCGTCGTCGCGGCGCTCGCGCTGTTCTTCTCGACCGAGGCGGGCATCGCGCTCGGCGCCCTCGGCGACAACGAGGCGGTCGTCGTGGCGGCCGGGTCGAACCCCGCCGTCCTCCGCACCGCCGGGGTCGCGCTGTCCGGAGCCCTCTGCGGGCTGTCGGGCGGCCTCGCCGCCTCGTACCAGGGCTTCGCCGACGTCAACTTCGGCTCGGGCGTCGTGGCCGCCGGACTCGCCAGCGTGATGGTCGGCGAGTTCTTGCTCCGGTCCAACCGCATCGGCGCCCAGCTCGTCCGGGTCGTCATCGGCTCGATAGCGTTCCGCGCCATAATGTTCGCGGGGCGCAAGTACGGGTACCTCGTCGGCATGGGGCCGAACGACCTCCGGCTGGTCACGGCCGCCCTCGTCGTCGGCGCCGTCGCCGCCGGCAGGCTCAGGTCGGGGCGCTCCGCCAGGAAGGCGCTCGGCGGGACGATGGCGAGGCTCGGCGCCGGCCCCGCGGGGGTACGGGCGCCGGACGGGCCCGCGCCGGCCCCCGGCGGCGGTCCGGGCGTCCCGCCCGACGGGCCGCGGAGCGGCCGCTTAGGGGGGCTCCGATGATCCGCGTCGACGGGCTCACGGTCGTATTCAACGCCGGGACCCAGGACGAGCGGGCCGCCCTCCGCGACCTGTCGATCTCGGTGCCCAAGGGACAGTGGGTATCGCTCATCGGCTCGAACGGCGCGGGCAAGACCACCCTCCTCAACGCGATCGCCGGCTCGGTACCGGCGGCCGCGGGCTCGATCGTGCTCGACGGGGCGGAGCGATCGGGCGAGCCGGAGTACCGGCGCTCGAGGATAGTCGGACGCGTCAGGCAGGACCCCTCCGCCGGCACCGCCCCGGAGATGACCGTGCTGGACAACCTGGCGCTGGCGAGCCGTAAGGGCCCGCGGCGCCTGCTGCCGGCCAAGCCCGCGGCGCTCAGGCGCGAGCTCATCGGGCGGCTCGCCGAGCTGGGCATGGGCCTCGAGGACAGGGCCGCGGAGAACGTCTCCAGGCTGTCCGGCGGCCAGCGGCAGGCGCTCGCGCTGCTGATGGCCGCGATGACGCGGCCCGCCGTGCTGCTGCTCGACGAGCATACCGCCGCCCTCGACCCGCGCAACGCCGACATCGTGACCGAGCTGACGCGGCGCTTCGTGCGCGGCTACGGGCTGACCGCCCTGATGGTGACCCACGACATGCGACGGGCGCTGGCCGAGGGCGACCGCCTCGTGATGATGCACGAGGGGACCGTCGTCGCCGACCTGTCGGGCCCGGAGAAGGCGGGATCCTCCGTGGAAGGGCTCGTACGGATGTTCAGGGACGTGCGCGGGGAGGAGTACGCCGAGGACCGGGACCTCTTATCGTAAGCGGGGAACGGAGGCCTCCGGGCCCCCGAAAATTTGACTAGCCGCCTCCGAGCCATAGACTTGATCGTAGACGAGAGTCTGGAGGCGCACCATGAGATCGATCCGAACGAAGATCGTGGCGCTCGCGGCGGCGGCAGCGCTCGTGGTCGCCGTCTGCCTATCCGTCGTATTCATCAGCCTGCTCCGCTCGTCGGTCGACGAGCAGGTCGCCGCGCTCGAGACGACGATGCGCGACGATTTCGACCTGCTGATCAAGAGCGAGATCGAGACGGCCGTCTCGATGCTCGAGCGCATCGCCGCGATGCGCGACGAAGGCTCGCTGGGTGACGCCGAAGCGCGGAAGCTGGCGGCCGCCCTCCTCCGCGACATCAGGTACGGCGCTGACGGGTACTTCTGGGCGGATACGCCCCAGGGCGACAACGTAGTGCTGCTCGGCGGAGCGTCCGAGGGTACGAACCGACTAGCCATGAAGGACGTCAACGGCTTCGAGCTCGTCAAGGCGATCATCGCCGCGGGCATGAAGGGCGGCGGCTACACCGACTACTGGTTCCCCCGCGCCGGTGAGACGGAAGCGGCTCCGAAACGCGGCTACAGCAAGCACGCGCCCGGCTTCAACTGGGTCGTCGGCACCGGTAACTACACCGACGACATCGATACGGCGATAGCCGCCAAGCGGGAAGCCGCGGCCGCGTCGCTCAGGCGCGCGCTCGTCCTTATCGTCGCTATCGCGGCCGTACTCGGCGGCGCGATGATAGCCGTTGCCGTCCTGCTGGGCGACCGCATAGCCAAGCCCCTCGTCTATGCGGCGGCCAAGGTAAGGGACCTAGCGGCCGGCCGCCTCGTCGACGACTTCGACGGCAAGATGGCCGCGGGCCGCGACGAGGCGGGACTGCTCGTATCGTCCCTGGCCGCGACGGTGGCCAAGCTGCGCGACGTAATCATGAACGTCCAGGGCGCGAGCGCCATGATGATCGAGGGATCGGCCAAGCTTTCAGACGCGTCGAGGCAGATGGCCGCGGGCATCGACGGCATAGCCGAATCGAGCCAGCAATTGTCGCAGGGCTCGTCGGAGCAGGCGGCGAGCGCGGAGCAGGTCTCCGCCAGCGTCGAGCAGATGAGCGCTAACATCAAGCAGAACGCCGACAACTCGTTCCAGACCGAGCGCATCTCGTCCAAGGCGGCCAACGACGCGAGGGAAGGCCTAAGCGCCGTCAGGGATACCGTAGCCGCGATGCGCCAGATCGCCGAGCGCATCGCGATCATCGAGGAGATCGCGAGCCAGACCAACATGCTGTCCCTGAACGCGAGCATCGAGGCGGCGCGCGCCGGCGAGCACGGCAAGGGCTTCGCCGTGGTCGCGAGCGAGGTAGGGAAGCTGGCCGAGCGCTCGAAGACCGCCGCGGGCGAGATAGCCGACCTGTCCCTCCGGAGCGTCGAGATAGCCGATAAGGCCGGCGCCATGCTCGATGGCATGGCTCCGGACATCCAGAGGACGGCGGAGCTAGTCCGGGAGATCAGCGTGGCCAGCCGCGAGCAGGACGCCGGGGCGCAGCAGATCAACCAGGCGATGACCCAGCTCGACTCGGTCATCCAGCAGAACGCGTCCATCTCGGAGGAATTCAGCGCGACGAGCGAGGAGATAGCCGGGCAGGCGCGCCTGGTGGCGGACACATCCTCGGAGCTCGCCGACCAGGCCGACAGGCTCCAGGCGCAGGTATCGTTCTTCAAGCTCGATAGAGAAGACTAAGCGGGCGGCCGAACCGACTCGGCCCGCATATCCGGTTCGATGGAGGCTAACCATGAGATCGATCCGCATGAAGATAGTCCTGCTCGCCGCGGCGTCGGCCCTCGCGGTCGCCGTGAGCCTATCGGCGGTCTTCATCGTCGTGCTGCGGTCCGAGTCCGCGAGGCAGGTAGCCGCGCTCGAGACGACGCTGCGCGACGACTTCGACAGGCTGATCAAGAGCGAGGTCGAGTCGGCCGCGACGATGCTCGAGGACCTGGCGGCGGCCCGGGACTCCGGGGAGCTAGCTCCCGCGGAGGCCCGTCGGCTAGCCGAGCGGCAGCTGCGCGCGATGCGCTTCGGGGTCGACGGCTATTTCTGGGCGGACGAGCCGGACGGCGACAACGTGGTATACCTCGGCCAGGCGACCGAGGGCACGAACCGCCTAGCCACGAAGGACGTCAACGGCTTCGAGCTCATACGCGCTATCATCGAGACGGGCATGAAGGGCGGCGGCTTCACCGATTACTGGTTCCCCCGGGCGGGCCGGAGCGAAGCCGCGCCCAAGCGGAGCTACAGCCTCTACGTGAAGGGCTTCGACTGGGTCATCGGCACGGGCAACTACGTCGACGACATCGACGCGATCATCGCCGAGAAGAGGGCGGAGGCGGCCGCGAACCTCGCCCGCGCCCTATGGCTCGTCCTCGCCATAGCGTCCGCACTGGCCCTCGGCATGGTCATCCTCGCCGTTGCGCTCGGAGGCAGGATATCGAAGCCGCTCGTCTACGCCTCGGGCAAGATGCGCGAGCTGGCGAAAGGCCGCATCTCCTCGGCCTCTGACGACGCGTTCTCCGGCGGCAAGGACGAGACCGCGGCCCTGATCGTCGCCCTCGGGGAGACGATGGCCCGGCTGCGCGAGGTCGTACGGTCGGTGCAGGACGCGGGCTCGTCCATCCTCGAGGGCTCCGCGTCGCTATCGGAGGCGGCCAAGCAGATGTCGATCGGCCTCGAGGGCATAGCCTCGTCGAGCATGCAGCTGTCGCAGGGCGCGACCGAGCAGGCGGCGAACGCGGAGGAAGTCTCGGCCAGCGTCGAGCAGATGAGCGCGAACATCAAGCAGAACGCCGACAACTCGTTCCAGACCGAGAAGATATCGACGAAAGCCGCCGCCGACGCCAAGCAGGGCGTCGGAGCGGTCCGCCAGACCGTCGACGCGATGCGCGAGATAGCGGAGAAGATCGCGATAATAGAAGAGATAGCTAGGTCGACCAACATGCTGTCGCTGAACGCGAGCATCGAGGCGGCCCGCGCGGGCGAGCACGGCAAGGGCTTCGCGGTGGTCGCGAGCGAGGTGGGCAAGCTCGCCGAGCGATCGAAGACCGCCGCGGGGGAGATAGCCGACCTGTCCCTCAGGAGCGTCGAGATAGCCGACAAGGCCGGCGCCATGCTCGAGGGCATGGCCCCCGATATCCAGAAGACGGCCGACCTGGTCCAGGAGATAAGCGTAGCCAGCCGCGAGCAGGACGCCGGGGCGCAGCAGATCAACCAGGCGATGACCCAGCTCGACTCGGTCATCCAGCAGAACGCGTCCATCTCGGAGGAATTCAGCGCGACGAGCGAGGAGATAGCCGGTCAGGCCACCATGGTCGCCAAGACGGCCGCGGAGCTCGCGGAGCAGTCGGAGCGCCTGCAGGCCCTGGTCGGATTCTTCACGATCCATGAAGAGGCGAGCCCGGCTACGACGGTCGATCCGGGCCCGACCTAAGGTATATCGCCCAATTACTCCAGAATATAAAATAAAATATTTTTCTCTCATATAGATATTCTATTGTATTCGACCGGGCTATGCGTAAGACTTGGTAGCAGGAAGGCGATACGTGGAGATCGGGGGTACTATGTCCAACGCGACGACGAGTATACGTTTCGGAAAGTCCATCGGAACGCGCATCGCGCTGCTGTTCGGCCTATCGACGCTGGCCGTGCTGTCCGCGCTCGCGCTGATCATAGCGCAGCGATCCTTCAAGAGCGCCGAGGTTCAATCCGAGGCGTACTCGGTCCAGATCACGAACGCCAGGGCCGACGAGCTCGGGGCCATCGTCTCGAAGTACATACGCTTCGCCCAGGACATAGCGATACGCGACGTGGTCATACGCGGCGACGTCGCCGAGGTTACGAGAGCGCTCATCAACATGAACCGGATGATCGAGCAGGAGGTAGCGGGCGGCTTCGTGGCGTGGTCGAGCGGCGACTACGTGACCGCGCTCGGCGTGCCCGGCAACATATCCGATCGCGATTACTTCAAGGACATCATGAGCGGCAAGACCGATTTGAGCGTCTCGAACCCCGTGATATCCAAGGCCCTCGGCGTCCCCATCGTCGTCGTCGCGGCCGCCATTAAGCGGAACGGCCGTAACGACGGGCTCGTAGGCCTCCAGATACCGCTCGACAGCCTTTCCAGCCAGGTCGCGTCGGTCAAGCTGAGCGACAACAGCGTAGCGATCCTGGTCGACGGCACAGGCATGGTCATCGCGCATCCCGATCCGGCGATAGTCATGAACCTGAACGTCCTCGAGGCCGACGAGCTAGGATACGAGGGCCTGTCGGCGGCCGGGCGTATCATGCAGCGAGGAGAGCCCGTCTCGATGCGGATGAAGCGCCCCGACGGCTCGATGCTACAGGGATTCGCGTCCCCGGTCGCGAACACGCCGAACTGGTCGCTGGCGGTGCTCGTGCCTATCAGCGAGATCCAGGCTAGCGGCCGGGCCATCTCGATCCTGGTCATAGCCTTCAGCGTAGCGGCCATCGCCATCATCGTCGTCCTGTCGTTCATCATCGGCGGCTCTATCGCGCGGCCGATACGGTCGGTCGCCGACGCGGCCAATAGCCTAGCGGACGGCCGGCTGGATATAGAGGTGGCCGCCTCGGCCCTGCGAAGGGTCGACGAGATCGGCATGCTGTCCCGTTCGATGGGCGCGACGATCGCCCGGCTCCGCGAGGTCGTGGCGGAGGTGGCGGAGACGACCGACGCCGTATCCTCGGGCGCCACGGAGCTGTCGACCTCGGCCCAGCAGATGGCCGCCGGCATCGCCGGCATCGCGGACTCGAGCCAGCAGCTGTCCCAGGGCGCGACCGAGCAGGCCGCGAGCGCCGAGGAGGTCTCCGCGAGCGTCGAGGAGATGGGCGCGAACATCAAGCAGAACGCCGACAACTCGTTCCAGACCGAGAAGATCGCG
>QKAK01000200.1 GCA_003247225.1 Spirochaetota bacterium
GAGCGAACGGCCGACGTCGGGGGACTGCGCCTCGACGCCTGCGTCATCGTCGCGTCGGGGACGATGAGCGCCGAGGGCGTCGACCGCGCCAGGGACTCGGGGCGGATCGCGATGAAGGCGTACGAGAGCGGGGCGGCCTACCTGGAGGTAGGGGGCGTCGTGGTGGCCGAGGGCAAGCTGCGGAAGAAGCGCGGCAAGAGCGCGTTCGTCGTGACGCGCGCCTATCAGGAAGGAAGCGAGGCGATATCATGAGGACTGGAACCGTAGAGGACGCGATGGTCAGGGTGCAGGTGGTGCTGGGAGGGCGGAACCTGTCGGTGCGTGACCTTTCGACGGTGGCCAAGGGCTCGATCATCGAGCTCGACTCGATAGCCGGCGAGCCGGTGGACCTCGTCGCGGCCGGCGAGGTCGTCGCCAAGGGAGAGGTCGTCATCATCGACGAGAACTTCGGCATCCGCGTCACCGAGCTGGCCGAGCGCGGGGCATCGTCATGAGCGACGTCATCAGGAACTATACGGACGAACCGGAGGAGCTCATCCCCGTGCCGCAGAAGGTCCTGGGTTCCCGCAAGCGGCTTCCGCCGGGAGGCAGGATCAAGCTCTACGACTTCAGGCGCCCGGACAAGTTCTCCCGAGAGCAGCTGAGGACCATGCAGATCATCGCCGAGACCTTTACGCGCCTCGCCTCGACCACGCTGTCGGCCGCGCTCAGGCTGCCCTGCGAGCTGTCGGTCGACCTGGTCGACCAGATGACCTACGACGAGTACATGGCCCCGATCGAAGGCCATTCGACGCTCGCGGTCGTCTCGATGGAGCCGCTCAAGGGCCAGGCCGTCGTCCATATCGACGCGGCCGGCACCGACGCGCTCGTCGAGCGCGTCTTCGGCTCGCGGCTGGTCCCCGTCGCCGCGAAACCGCTCGCGGCCGGGGGCGTCACCGACCTCGAGATGGCCCAGCTCGAGCGCGTCCTGTCGGCGATGATCAAGGACCTGGGCGAGGCCTGGGGCTTCGTGCCCGGCGGCCTCAGGCCCGCGCTCGCGGCAGTCGAGACCGAGCCCCGCTTCTGCCAGATCGTGCCGCCGAACGAGATGATAGTGACCACGGCCTGCTCGCTGTCGGTCGGGCCGGTCAAGGGCAGGCTGACCGTCGTCTATCCCTTCCTGCTCCTCGAGCCCGTCCTGCATACGCTGTCGGCCAAGTACTGGTACGAGCGGCGCGGCGACGAGGTCAATCCCGGTAGCCGCGCGGCGGCCAGGCGGGCCGCGATGCCGGCCGAGCTGGTCCTCGACGCGGGCGCCCCGCCGATCGGGCTCCTCCGCTCGCTCCGCAAGGGCTCGGTGATCGAGCTGCCCGACGGCGACGAGGGGCGGGCCTGGCTGCGCCTCGGCGGCGCCCGCGTGGCCGAGCTGTCCGGCCTGCGCGCCGGCGGAGACTCGGCCTCGGCCGACTTCGCCGGTCGGGCGGCCGACGCCCTAGTCGCCAAGGGCGAGGCCGACCCGCTGGCAGTCGTCGCGGGCGAGCTCGTAGCCGGGCTCGAGGCCGTCAGGACGGGCGTAGCCGACGCGATGGCCGCGATGGCGAGCCGCATCGACGAGCTCAGGGGCGGCCAGGAGGACCTGACCGACCGCGTGCTGTTCGGCCAGGCCGACGCTGTCGGCGCGAGGCCGGGAGCCGCGCCGTTCGCTTCGCTCGCCGGCGTGCCGGCCGAGCCCTTCGCGCTATTCCTCTCGGGCGAGCGGCCGCAGGTCTGCGCCCTCGTCCTATCGTTCGTAGGCGACGCCCTGGCGGCGCGGCTCCTGTCGCTGCTGCCGGAGGCCGTCCAGCCCGAGGTGACGCGCCGCGTCGCGACGATGGACTGGGTGACGCCGCAGGTGCTTTCGGAGACGGAGCGCATCCTGGGCAGGAAGCTGTCGGCGATGGAGAAGTCGGGCTTCGAGGCCGGCGGCGTCAAGAAGGTCGTCGGCATCCTCAACTTCTCGCCTAGGGAGACGGAGCGGCGGGTCATCACGGCGCTCGACGGCAGCGACCCCGAGCTGGCCGAGTCGATCAAGCGGAACATGTTCGTCTTCGAGGACATCGTCATCCTCGACGACGAGTCGATAGCGGCCGTGATGGAGCGGGCCGACGAGAAGGACTTCGTCGTCGCGATGAAGCCGATGAAGGACGACGAGCGGCGGCGCCTCCTCGAGCGGCTGCCCGCGGAACGGCGCGACCGCGTCAGGGCGGCCTACGAGGCGCTCGGCCGCGCGCGCATGTCCGACTGCGACGCCGCCGGCTTCAGGATCGTGGAGATCATCAAGGCGCTGGAGCAGGAGGGACGCATCGGCATCGTCAGGGAGGGGGAGTAGGGCCCTATTTGACTGCGGGCCCGGACGGCCCTACACTGGACGCATGAGCCGTACAGTACGCCCGGGCCGCGCCGGCCCGATACTCCTCGGGCTCCTGCTCGCTTGGCTGCCGCTCTGCGGCGCCCGGGCCGAGCCCCGGACTCGCTTCGTGATGGTCACGGATACCTGGGCCCCGTTCAGGATGGAGGAGGCCCGCCTTGGCTCGGGGAACGACGGAATAGACTTCCAGGTGATCAGGCGGATCGGCGAGGAGCTCGGCCTGGAGCTGGAGATCCAGTACCATCCCTGGGCCAGGGCCCTCGAGCTGCTGAGGGTCGGCCGGGCGGACCTCATGACCGGCGTGGCCTACTCGCCCGAGCGCGACGAGTTCCTGCTCTACGTTCCCACCCCGTACGCCGCGGTGCGGCCCGCGCTGTATACGCGCGCGGGCATGGCGTCGACGGTGCGCTCCTACGGCGACCTGGCCGGAAAGACGATAGGCCAGAGCGCCGCCTCCGTCTACTTCGAGCCGTACGACTCGGACGGCTCCCTCGACAAGCTGAACCTCCAATACGAGGAGCAGTTACTGCGCATGCTCGTCCTCGGCAGGGTCGACGTCGTCGTGGGGACCGAGCCGAACATAGGCTGGGACGCCGCGAGGCTCGGGCTATCGGGACTGGTCGAGCCGGCGCTCTACGAGCCCGAGGGCCGTACCGAGCTGTTCATCGTGGTATCGGAGCGATCGCCGCTGGGCTCGCGGTCCGCCGAGATAGACGCGGTCATCCGCCGCATGCTGGCCAGCGGCGAGATAGACGCCATCATGGCGGCCTATCGATGAACGAGGCCGGGGCGTCAGGCGGCGCGGGCGAGGCCCCGTCGGCCGCCGGAGGCGGCGGAAGGGAGCGGCGCGTCGCCGCCGGCCGCCGGCGCAGCCTGACCGCCGAGATCCAGGGCCTGTCGTTCCTGGTCACGATGGCCATCGTCGTAACGACCCTCGCGGCCTTCATCGTCGCCCTGTCGCTGATCATGCGCGACGACCTGCGGGACCAGGCCGTCAAGACGGCCGACGAGGTCGCCGAGATCGTCGCCGAGCCGCTGTACAACCTGGACGACTCGCAGGCCGTGCGCATAGCCGAGGCGCTGATCGCCTCGGGACGCATAGCCGGCATCAGGATAACGCTCGCGGAGGGCCGCGTCCTGTACGAATCCGTCGCCGAGCCGGTCTCCGCGACCGTCCCGCGCCAGAGCCGCGTCGTCGTCTATAGGTCGCTCGATCTGGGCACGGTGGAGCTGTACTTCAGCGACGAGGACGTGCGCGCGATGCGCGGCCGCTTGGTCATGGCGATGCTGATCACCGCGGCCGCCGTGGCCGGCGCGTTCGCCCTGGTCGGCAAGACCCTGTTCAGGCGGAAGCTCGATCCGCCCATAGCCGCCATGCTGAGCGGCATGCGCTCGGTGGCTCGCGGCCAGTACGACGCGCGCGTCCCGCCGAGCGGCTTCAGCGACGTCGACGCCATCACCGGCGTCATCAACGACATGGCCGACAAGGTCCGCGACAAGAGCGAGGAGCTTCGGACCCTCAACGACGAGCTGGAGGCCCGCGTGGCCGAGCGCACGGCCGAGCTGAGCAGCTCGCTCGAGAGCCTCCGCCTGGCGCAGGACCGGCTGATCGAGTCGAGCCGGCTCGCGGCGCTCGGGCACCTATCGGCCGGCATCGCCCACGAGCTCAATACGCCGCTCGGCGCCATCCTGTCGTCGTCGTCCAGCCTCGCGGAATACGTGGACGACATCCTGTCCAACGGCATAGAGCGGGCGCGCGAGCTGAGCGACGACCAGGTCCGGCTGTACCGCAGGCTCGTCGACGAGAGCTCCTCGTCGGTGCTCGACCTCGACGCGGCCATCGGCGCGTCGATGCGGGCCCGGGGGCTGGCCGCCCGCGTCGAGCGGGCCGGATTGCCCGACGCCGAGGCGATAGCCGAGCACCTGATCGAGCTGGGCCTCGCGGATCGCTTCGACGAGCTCCTCCCGAGCCTGCGGATCGACGGCGCGGCCGAGTCGCTGGCCAGGGCGGCCTGGGACGGCGGAGCCAGGCGCATGGCCGAGATCGTCGGCATCTCGGCGCGCAAGGCTAGCGACGTCGTCGCCGCGCTGCGCTCCTACCTGAGCCGCGAGGCTGCCGAGCCGGACAAGCTCGTCCGCCTCGACGCCGACCTCGAGCGCGTGCTGCTCCTGATGAGCAACGTGATCAAGAACGGGATCGGCGTCGTCAAGGACCTGCGCCCGGCGGCGGTATACGGTTCGTCGGAGCGCCTGTCGCAGGTCTGGATGAACCTGGTACGCAACGCGATCCAGGCGATGGACTACTCGGGATCGCTCGGGCTGCGCTCGGGAGTCCGTAACGGGGAGGCCTTCGTCGAGATAGAGGATACGGGCCACGGCATCCCGGACGACATCAAGGACAGGATATTCGAGCCGTACTTCACTACCAAGCCCGGCGGCGAGGGCATGGGCCTCGGCCTGGACATATGCCGGCGCATCGTAGAGACCAGCCGGGGGCGCATCGAGTTCGACAGCCGTCCCGGGAGGACGGTTTTCAGGGCTATCTTCCCGGCCGCCCGCGAAGCCGGCTAGAGATCGAAGGAGAGGCGAACGATCGAGCCGCCGGGCGGCTCCCGCGTCATATCGGCGCGGAGCTGCTCGGCCAGCAGGGACACGAGGGTCAGCCCGAAGCCCCCCCCGGACGCCCCGTCGGTCGCCGGATCGGGCATGCCGGGCCCGTCGTCCCCGACGACGACCGTAACCCTGCCGCCCTCGATCCCGGCGCGCAGGAACACGAGCCCGCTCGGGCGCCCCTTGAAGGCGTGCTTCATGCTGTTCGACACGAGCTCGTTGACCAGGATGCCGAGGGCCTGGAGGCGCTTCGCGTCCAGGCGCACGTCGGCGACGTCGGTCTCCACCCGCACGTCGGCGGCATGGGCGTAATTGGCGACCACGTCGCGGACGAGCGACGGCAGGTAGTCGGCCATCGACGCCTCAGAGAAGCGCGCGCTCTCGTACAGCTTCTCGTACAAGAGCGCCATGCTCTGAACGCGGGCCTCGGTAGCCATGAAGGCCTCCGCCGCTACCGGATCGGTCATCGAATCGGCCTGCAGGCCGAGCAGCCCCCGTATCACCGCGAAATTGTTCTTGAGGCGGTGATGCACCTCCTTGAGTATCAGGTCCTTCTCGGCGAATAGGGACTCGACCCGGCGCTCGGCGGCCCGGCGCTCGGTTATGTCCTCGATGATGCCCCAGACCACGGGCCTGTCGTCGTAATCGATGAATCTGACGGCGTTTATCGAAACCGGCATCAGCGACCCGTCCTTGCGGCGGTACATCTTGTCGTAGGGCCCGAGCTTCCCGAGTTCCGCCAATTTCCTGACGAACTCCCTCGACCTATCCTCGTCGTCCGGGGCGGTAACGTCGAGGTAGGTCATCGAGCGCAGCTCGTCCAGCCCGTAGCCGATCATCCGCTGCAGCGCCGGGTTCGCGTCGATGAAACGCTCGGTATCGTAGTCGAACAGCCCTATCCCG
Source organism: Spirochaetota bacterium (assembly GCA_003247225.1). GTDB lineage: Bacteria > Spirochaetota > Spirochaetia > Treponematales > UBA12059 > SZUA-370. The sequence continues at coordinate 5,900 of QKAK01000200.1, forward strand.
AGCGGAGACTGATCGAACAGTATCCGGTACTTGCCGACCATGCGGTTCCTGGCCGTGATATCGCGCACCACGAACAGGATATGCTTGGGACGCCCGTCGCCGTCGCGGATGAAGGCCCCGTTGATCTCCATGTCGAAGGTCGAGCCGTCGACGCGCAGGCCGGTATACGGCTCGGCGCCGAGCGACTCGCCGGCCAGCATGCGCCCTATATTGGCGGCCGCTCGAGGCCGGTCCTCGGGGACCATGAAGTCGGTTACCGGGCGGCCTAGGTACTCCTCGCCGTCCTCGACGCCGAACATCGGCCTCGCCTTCGGCGAGAACATCAGCATGCGCCCTCCCAGGTCCGTCACCGTGATGTTGTCAGGCGACGCCTCGACGATGGTCCGGTAGCGCTCCTCGAGCTCGCGGTACCCGGTGACGTCCTCCCCCGAGCTCAGTACGCCGACGACGCGGCCCTCGTCGTCGCGGAGCAGGCTGTTCTGCCAATGGATGCGCAGGCGCCGGCCGTCCTTGGTGACCACGTCGTTCTCGTGCGGCAGGATACCGTCGGAACCGGAGCCAAGAAACGATTCCCAGAAGGCGGCGACGACGGGCTTGGCGCCCTCCGGCACGCAGAGGTCGAACCAGCGCTTGCCTATGAGCTCGGGAGGCTCGTAGCCGAGCAGGCGATGCCCGCTGTCGTTCAACACGTTCACGACGCCGTCCAGGTCGACGATCTTAATGATCTGCGCCGATACGCCGAGCAAGCGCTCCGCCTGGCGCTTGCTACGGCGTAGCTCGTCCTCCGCTCTGGCTTGTTGGGTAACGTCCCTGCAGATCATGATGAACCTGCGGCGAGCGTCGTCGGTTGCCATGCGCGAGACCGACAGCTCGAACGACCGCCGGCCGTCCGGGAAAGTCAGGTCGTAGCGCCGGCCGCGTGACAATCCGTCGGCCTTGGCCGCGGCCAGGGCCGCCATGACCACCTCGGCGGCCTCGGGCGGCAGCCTATCGCGGACAGAAGTTCCGATGATACCGTCGATCGACGCGTACAGGCTTCCGGGGTCGTTACAATGCACCGCCCGGTACCGGCCGTCCTCGTCGATCTCGAACAGCAGGTCCGGCAAGGCCTCGAGCGTCGCCTCGAGCCGACGGTTGGCCTCCTGCATCGACGACCTGGCCTCGAACAGCCTGAAAGCCATCCGCAGGGTAGCGGCCACGAACTTAGGCCCCGAGTTCTTCTCTATATAGCCGTACGACGAGACGCGCTCGGTCTTCTCGACTATATCCGCCTCCGCGTGGCTAGACATGAAGACCACCGGAACCTCGCGCGCCTTGAGCATCTCGGCCGCGGCCTCGGTACCGTCGATACCATCGCCCAGGTCGATATCCATGACGGCCATGTCTATCGAACCGTCGGCCTTGAACGCGGCTATAGCTTGTTCGCCCGAATACGCCAGAGAGACCTCGTAACCGAGGGACTCGAGCAGCCGGCGCTCGTTCAGCGCTATAACGGCCTGATCCTCTACGAGAAGAATACGCTTCGAGCCGGTTGAGACCATGCGTATAGTGTTCCACTAGGCACGAGCTAATGCAAGTCTTCTTCGGTGTTACGAACCTTATGTATGCGATCACGATGCTTCGCTAACCGATGCTCGCGACCGCGCTAGGGCTGCGCATCGACGCGATTCGAGCTATCTTGCACGATGTCGGGATACGCGGTTATGGGACCAATAAGGTTCGTAACACTAGGCGCGGGCCGCGGGGGTTCAAGTCCCCCTCTGGGCAGAAACAAAGAACCTGTCCGAAAGGACGGGTTTTTTGTTTCTAATAGCCCAGAGGGGGACTTGAACCGTAGCGAGCGCCGAGCGAAGCGAGGAAGAGCGCCCATGGATGGGCGCGTAAGCGAGCGTAGGCGGCCCGAAGCAAGCACGCAGGAAGCGCGCGAGCGAAGGGCAAGTCCCCGCTCTGGGCAAAAAAAACGAGACCGCGCATAGCGCGATCTCGCTTTTTTGCCCAGAGGGGGACTTGAACCCCCATGCCTCTCGGCACTAGTACCTGAAACTAGCGTGTCTGCCAATTCCACCATCTGGGCGTGGTAGGGAGTATATACCCTGGAGGGCGGCCGAGAGTCAAGTGCGGACGGAACGTCGAGCG
>QKAK01000198.1 GCA_003247225.1 Spirochaetota bacterium
GGCAGGATCTTCTTCGCGTAATAGTCGATGGAGAACGTCTGTACCGAGAAGGTGCGACCGCAGGCTGAACAGCGGAAACGAGGTACCGATCCAAAGGCCTTAGTTTGATGCGATCCGATGGATTGGTACCATCGGTTACTCGGCGGTTCATAGTGATATTCGCAGTCTCGATAGGGGCAGAATGGTGGTTGGAACGTATCGGGCCTCCCGGAGAACAGGGTAGATGGTACCACCCAGACGCTCGAGGGAGCCTCCGTACGTGCGCTTCAACGTGTATACCTTACATAAGATTCGTAACACTGCACACGTTTTACAAACCGGCCGAACGGTCCTATACTGGTGCCATTCAATCCCGAAGCGGAGCGGTTCGATGCAGCACAACGATAAGTACATCCTCGCGCTGGACCAGGGCACCACGAGCTCTCGCGCCATCGTCTTCAACCAGACGGGCGTCGTCATAGGCATGAAGCAGATAGCCTTCAATCAGATCTACCCGAAGCCGGGCTGGGTCGAGCACGACCCGTTCGACATCTGGCAGAGCCAGTACGACGCGGCGGTAGGCGCGATCGACGAGGCGCAGATCACGCCGTCGCAGATAGCCGCGATCGGCATCACCAACCAGCGCGAGACCACCATCGTATGGGACAGGAAGACCGGCAAGCCGGTGCACAACGCCATCGTCTGGCAGTGCCGCCGCTCGTCGCGCATCTGCCAGGAGCTCAAGGCCCTCGGCTTCGAGCCGGAGATCAAGGCGCGCACCGGCCTGCTCCTCGACCCGTACTTCTCCGGCACCAAGCTCGTCTGGCTATTCGACGAGATACCGGGCCTGCGCGAGCGGGCCGAGCGCGGCGAGCTGGCGTTCGGCACCGTAGACTCCTGGCTGATCTACAACCTGACCGGCAGGCACGCGACCGACGCGACGAACGCCAGCCGCACCATGCTGTTCAACATCCGCGAGGGCCGCTGGGACCGGGAGATACTCAGGATGCTCAAGATCCCGGAGGCCATCCTGCCCGAGGTGCTGCCGAGCTCGGCCGACTACGGCTTCACGCGCAAGGACCTGTTCGGCTGCGAGATACCGGTCTGCGGCTGCGCCGGCGACCAACAGGCCGCGCTGTTCGGCCACGCCTGCTTCCGGGTCGGCGAGAGCAAGAACACCTACGGCACCGGCTGCTTCGCGCTGATGAACACCGGCGCCGAGCCGGTCGCGTCGAAGCACAACCTGCTGACGACGATAGCCTGGGACCTCGGCAAGGGCTACACCTACGCGCTCGAGGGCTCCGTGTTCATCGCCGGCGCCGTCATCCAGTGGCTGCGCGACGAGATGCGCCTGCTGTCCGACTCGGCCGAGAGCGAGCGGCTCGCCAGGCTGGTCAAGGACACCGGCGGCGTCGTCATGGTGCCGGCCTTCGTCGGCATGGGCGCGCCGTACTGGGACGCGGACGCCCGCGGCGCCACCCTCGGCGTTACCCGCGGCACGACCAAGGCCCACTTCGTCCGCGCCGCCCTCGAGTCGGTCGCCTACCAGTCGCGGGACCTGCTCGACGCGATGGAGCGGGACGCGGGCGCCTCGATACCCTTCATCAAGGCGGACGGCGGCGCCAGCGCTAACAGCTTCCTGATGCAGTTCCAGGCCGACGTGCTCGACAAGCCGGTCATCCTGCCGGAGGTCGGCGAGGTGACCGCGCTCGGCGCCGCCTACCTGGCCGGCCTCAGGGTCGGCTACTGGTCCGGCCTCGACGATCTCGAGCGCAACTGGCGCCGCAAGCGCGACTTCATGCCGGAGATGGCGGCCGAGGCGCGCGGGCGCCTGCTCGAGCGCTGGGCCAAGGCCGTCGAGGTGACGCGCCAGTTCAAGTAGGACGCGGTGCTGAGGCCTCCGCCGACGGAGGCTCGGCTTACCGCGACTCCGACGCGGCCTCCGGCGACGGCTGCGCCGCAGGCGACGATCCGGCGAGCGCGTCGAGCGAGACGAGGGCGCCGCGGTACTCGGCGAGGGTTCCGTAGGCCTCGGCCAGCGAGCCGAGCGCCTCGATCATCGCGGTCAGGTACTCCGACTCCGACCCGCCGCCGGCCCGCAGGGCCGCCCGCTTCTGCGCAAGGTCGGCGGCCCAGCCGTCCTGCCTGAGCGCCGCGTACTCGAGCCTGGCGCGGCCCAGCTCCATGCCCAGCCAGGTATCGCGCACGAAGGCCCGTATGGACCGTTCGGCGTCGGCCCGCTGGGCCTCGGCCTCGGACAGCCGAGCCCTGGCCTTCGCGGCCTCGCCCTCCTTGACCGCGTTCCCGAAGATGTTGCCGGAGGTGCCGAGGCTGAAGGTCAGCTGGTAGTCGTCCTGCCCGAACCAGTCCTTCTCGACGAACGGCAGGCGCGAGCCGCCGTACGACAGCTCGACGCGCAGGCCGATGTCGGGCCGGCCCTTCGCCTCGGCCTCGGCCAGGTCGCGTAGGCCGCGCTTGGCCTCGAGCAGGGCCTCGAGCAGGGCCAGGTCGTAGCTGCCCCCGATGGCCAGCGCGCCCGTTTCGGCCTCGGTCCAGCGCGGCGAGCCGGCCGACGGCGCGGGGATCTCCAGCTCGTCCATCGATAGGCCGCCGAGGCCGGCCATCGAGGCGAGCTCGGCCAGCAGCCTGTCCCGCCGCTCGTCGAGGCGGACCTTGGCTATGTCGATCTCCTTGAGCCTGATCCGCGCCGCCGCCAGGTCGGCCGGCGTCATGAAGCCCGCCGCGGCGCTCGCCTCGGCCAGCTCGACGAGCCGGCGGCCGATGGCCGCCTGCAGGAGCAGCGTATCGTCGGCCGCGCGCAGGCAGGCCAGCGCGTCATGGTCGCCGCGTACCTTCGCGGCCAGCTCGCGCTCGGCCTTGCGCCGCTGCAGTCCGGCGGCGTCGAGCCCGGCCCGGGCCAGGCCCACCCCGATGGCTATCTTGCCCCAGGTATAGAGCGGAACCTCGCCTATCAGCGCGAAGTCGTAGTTGTAGCTCTCCATCCCCTTGTAGATGATCACGTCCTCGGGCGGAATCGAGACGCCCTGGTACGCCCCGAGCTGGCCGGCGGTCAGCGTGATCGGGCCCATCGGGTTCCCGATGTAGGTGCCCGAGGTCTCGGCCTTGAGCGTCGGCAAGCGCCGCGCCCTCGCGCCGGCCAGGTCCGCCGCGGCCGCCTCCTCCGACTCGGCCAGAGCGCGCAGCCCGGGGTTACGCTCCGCCGCCAGCGCTAGCAGCTCGTCGAGCGACCAGGGCGCGACTCCGTCGCCGACCTCCGTCCCCGGGGCCGGCAGGTCGCCGACCGGCTCGAACGGCGCCGAGAAGTCTATGGCCGCCCGGTACGCCGCCGTCGCCGCCTCATAGCCCGCCGCGAACGGATCGGCGGGCGCAGCCGCGGGCGTCCCCAGGTCGGCCGGCTGGGCCGCGGCGGTCATCGCGACGACGAACGCGGCGAGAATGACGGAGGCCAGCCGCGCCGCCCTCGTCGTACCGATCACGGAGTCACCCGGAGCGTCAGGTTACGCTGCGCGTCCGGCTTGAGCGTCGCGATGCCTCCGGAGACGAGCGCTGCGCCGGTCGTCGCCATCGTCACCGTGACCTCGCCGACCTTCCAATCCGCGCTGCCGCTCCCGTCGCCGATCTCCCAGACTATCGTACCCAGGTCGAAGCGGCCGTTCTCGGTGCTCGCGGCCGTATCGACCGGCGCGCTGTCAGCCGAATACTCCCTATCCTTAACGGCCAAGTCGACGGTGACGCCGTTGATCCCGGTAATGCCGTCGGCGTTATCGACGACGGTCCCGGCCACCGTCGCGCTGAATCGCCAGCGCTGCATCGTCACGGTCGGGGCGGAACCGAGGACGGCCTCGCCCTCCTCGGCGTCGTACTCGAGGGTGGCCTGGACGTAGGCGTCCTCGTAGTCGCCCTGGGCCGCCGTCCTGCCGTCGCGGTCGAGGTCGGCGTCAGTCACGATCGATGCGTTAGTCAATCCTGTGTTGCCGGGCTCGTCGTCGTTACAGCGGTAGTTCGTAAGCGTATAGGCGATCCGCACCGGCGCGTCGTTATGGGCCGCGTGGGTCGATCGGTCCGGCTCCATCGGGAAGCGCACGGTAGCGACCCAGGCGCCGTCGGCGTCGGTGGTCGTCGTCGCGGTCGGGGCGGTAGGGTAGACGACCGACGTGAAGCCGCCGGACGCGTCGTAGTCCCACGACTCGGCGACGTAGAAGCTGACCGTCGCGCCGGCGAGCCCGTCGTCGTCCTTCCAATCCAGCACCGTCCCCGCGAGCCGGCCCTCGTTCCACAGGTCCTCGATCTTGATGTAGTCGAGATTGTTCGTCACGTCGGAGACGACGTAGAGCGGGGTCGGGTTCTTCCAGAGGCCGTAGTCGGGGTGGTAGATCAGGAAGAACACCTCGTCGCGGTCGGCGGTCTTGCCGTACTTCGGGAACAGGGACTCCCAGATGAAGCCGGTGAAGTCGTAGCCGCCGTCGGCGTCGGTGACGGTGCTCTGGAAGTACTGGCGCTCGGTCCGCGCCGCGCCGTCGGGCAGGGTGGACTCGTCGCCGTCGACGAAGGCGTCGTAGTCGGCGTCGCGGGCCTTGTCGTCGGTATACAGGAATATCTTGGCGTCGGCCACGCCGGTCGTGGTCCCGTCGTCCCAGGCCTCCAGGTCGATGACCGAGCCCTGGATGGACGAGCGGAATACGGCCGAGCACGACGCGGCAAGGCCGGCCGCCGCCGCGATGACGATGAGCGCCGCGATCCGGCGCCTTGTAGCTTGATTACTCATTGATCTCGAGCTCCGTCGCGGCCTTGGCCGCCGATTGGATGAATCGGGAGCCCCGTTCGAGGCTCTCGTATAGTACGGGGATGATGACGAGGGTGATGACGGTCGACGACAGGAGGCCGCCGAAGATGGCCTGGCCCAGCGGCGCGTAGACCTCCGAGCCGTTGCCGTGGGCCAGCGCCATCGGGAGCACGCCGAACAGGGTGGTCATCGCGGTCATCAGGATGGGGCGCAGCCTGGTGGCGCAGCCCTCCAGCACGGCGTCGCGGAGGTCCATGCCGTAGTCGCGCCTGAGCTGGTTGATGTAGTCGACCATGACGATGGCGTTGTTCACGACGGTGCCGCCGAGCGCGATGATAGCGAGCATCGCGATGATCGACATCGACGAGCCGAACAGGTACAGGCCCAGGACGACGCCTATCAGGCAGAACGGTATCGACGCCATTATGATGAGCGGCTGCATGAAGCGCTCGAACTGGATGACCATGACCGAGTAGACGAGGAACACCGCGATGGCCAGCGCCAGCGCGAGGCTGCCGAGCGACTCGCCGATCAGCTCGCTGGTGCCGGTCGTCCGGTACTTGACGCCGTAGGGCAGCGACAGGCCGGCCATCGCCGCCTCCATCCGCGCCGAGACGCCGGCCTGGTCCTCGGAGCGCAGGTAGCCGCGCAGCTCCACCGAGAAGTTGCGGTCCTTGCGGTCTATCCTGGACAGGGCCGGCCGCGACTCGACCGTGGAGAACGCGGCGAAGCTTACGAGGCGCCCGTCCCGGGTGCGTATCGACAGGCGGTTCAGCGTATCGTCGTCGATGCGCTCGGCGGCCACGTCGGAGATCACGCGTATCGGGTAGTCGTCGCCGCCGACGCGCAGCGTGCCGGCGTCCATGCCGCCGAACAGGACGCGGCTCGTGACCCCGGCCTCGTACGGCGTCACGCCGAGCGCGCCCATGTAGGACTGGCTCAGCTCGGCGTACAGCTGCTGCGCGTCCATCCGCACCGACAGGTCCGTCTTGAACACGTCGGGGTCGCGGCCCAGCAGGTCGCGGGCCAGCCTGGCCGTCTCGGTGACGGCGTCGAGGTCGGTGCCGTACACCTCCATCTGGAAGCCCTGGCCGCCGGTGCCCAGCGCGAGCAGCGAGTCGAAGCCGCCGTTCAGCACCGTGGCGTCGCAGTCGGGCAGGCTCCTCGACAGGGCGTCCTGGACCAGCGGGATGATCTCCTGGACGGTGCGATCCCGGTCCTCGCTCGGCACGAGCCGGATGCGCCCGAAGGCCCGGTTCGGCGTGCCGGTCATCGAGATGGCGCCGCTCGCGCCGACGTAATAGACCGACGCCTCGATCTCCGGCACCAGGGACGCGACCAGGGCGTCCAGCTCGTCGACCTTGGCCATCGTGCGCTCGAGCGAATAGCCCGCCGGCGTCTCGATATGGATCTCGAACTCGCCGGTGTCGGTCGGCGGCAGGAAGCTTATCTTGAGCGCGGTCAGGAGCAGGGCGCTCGCGACCAGCAACGCGACGGCCGAGAGCAGGGTGAAGGCCTTGTTGCCGAGCGCCGCGACGAGCAGCCGCCTATAGGCCCGCTCGAGCCGGCCGAAGGCCCGGTCTATCGCGGCCTCGACCGCCTTGAGGGCCTTGGGCCTGCGCATCTGGTCCTCGCGCTTCAGGATCAGCGACGCAAGCCACGGCACGACGATGACCGATACGAGGGCCGAGGCCGCGAGCGCGAAGACGATCGCCAGGGACAGGTCGTTCATGATGATGCCGATGATGCCGGTCAGGAACAGCAGCGGAGCGAACACGCAGACGCTCGTCGTCGTCGAGGCGAGCACGGCCCCGCCGACCTCGTTGGCGCCGGACATCGCGGCCGTCCGGCGGTCGCCGGACTTCTTGAATTTCTGGTAGGTGTTCTCGAGGACGACGATGGAGTTGTCGACGATCATGCCGATCGCGACGGTCATGCCCGACAGCGACAGCAGGTTGAGCGAGCGACCGGTGCCGTACAGGCCGAGTATAGCGAACAGTATCGACAGGGGAATCGACAGGCTGATGATGATCGTGGCCCGTATATCGTGCAGCACGAGCACGATCACGAGTATGGTCAGGGCCAGGCCGGTCAGGGCGGTCTGGACGACGGTGCCGAGCGACCGCGAGGTGATCTCGCTCTGGTCGCTGATCACCGCGTAGCCTACGGCGCCGCCCGACTCGCGCGCGATCTCGTCGAGCGCGGCCCTGGCCCGCGTGGATATCTCCAGCGTGTCGCCCTCGTCGCGCTTCATCACGTCGACCATCACGTAGTCGCCGCCGCCGGAGCGTATGCGTATGTCGCGGGGCTCCGGCTCCAGGGTGATCGCCGCGACGTCCTTCAGGAAGATGTACGAGCCGTCGCCGAAGCCGACCGTCAGGTTCCGCAGGTCGTCGAGGTCGGAGAACGAGCCGTCGGTGGTGAACGACAGCTCGCGGGAACGGTACCTCGCGTTGCCGGCGGGCACGTTCAGGTTGTTGTAGCGCAGCGCCTCGTAGACCTGCAGGGCCGACAGGCCCCGGGACTCGAGCTCGGTCGCGTTCAGCGTGATCCTCGCCTCGCGCCTGGAGCCTCCGACGAGGTTGATCTTCGACACGCCCGGTATGCGCGCCAGGGCCGGGCTCAGCCTCGTCTCCAGGTAGTCGGTCAGGCGCTCGGCGTCCATGTCGCCGCTCACCCGCGCCGAGAAGACGGGCAGGAAGCCGCTCGCCTCGGCGACGTAGACCACGGGGGCGCCCTCGATCCCGCTCGGCAGGTCGTTCGCTACGCCGTTCAGCAGCTCGCGGATCTGGGGCAGCTTGGAGCCGACGTCGACGTCGGCGCGGAATTCGAGCGACACCGTCGAGTACGAGTCGGAGCTCGACGACGACATCTCCGTGACGCCGGCGAGCGTCGACAGCTGGTTCTCTATCTTCCTGGTGATGTCCCGCTCCACGTCCTTTGCGCCCGCGCCCGGATAGACGGTCAGCACGGTCGCTATCGGCAGGCCCACCGGAGGGATCATCTCCGAGTTCAGCGACGATCCGGCAATCAGGCCGAAGACGACGAGGCCGGCCAGCAGGATCGTTATGACGGCGGGGTGCTTTACCGAGAAATCGGACAGGATCATCGGTCGGCTTCCCGCTTCGCGACCACGGTCACCGGAGAGCCTTCGCTGGCGAAGTACTGGCCCTCGACGATCACGTCGCGCGAACGCCGCGTCCGACGCCGCCTCCGGCGAGAAGGGCCGGCTCCTGGCCAGGCCGCCGTCGACCCACCAGAGCCGGCCGTCCCCCGACAGGGCCTCGTAGGGCAGGGTATAGACGCCCGGCCACCTGGCCAGCTCGAATTCGACCGCTACGAACATGCCCGGCCGCAGCAGCTCCGGCGAGCCGCCTATCGAGACGACGACCTCGAAGTTCTTCGTCTCGGCGGACACGAAGGGGCTGACGCTGCGTATCGTCCCCGGGTACTCGTCGCCTCCCTCGCGCCGTATCGCTATGCGCATCGACTCGCGCGGCGAGCCGAACGCCTCGTAGTAGCGCTCCGGCACGCGGGCCCGCACGACCAGGTCGCCCAGGTCGCCGATGGTGACGAGGGGCCGCTCCGGAGCCGCGATCGAGCCCGCCGACAGGTGCTTGACGAGCACCACGCCGTCGATCGGGCTCTTCACGCTGGCGTAGTCCAGCTGGATGCGCGCGAGCTCGTACTGGGACGCGTAGGCCTCGTACTGGCCCTTGGCCTGCTCGTAGCTCTGCTGGGTCGCGGCGTTGGCGCGGTACAGCTGGCCGACGCGCTCGTACGACGACTTGGCCGACAGGTACGCGGCCTCGGCCTGCTGCAGCTGCAGCTCGAAGCGCTGCGCGTCTATCCTGGCCACGACCTGGCCCGCGGCCACGGTCTGCCCGACCTCGACCGACAGCTCCTGCAGGATCCCGGACACGAGCGGGACCACGGTGACCATCGTCTCCGACTCGACGTGGGCGTTCAGCTTGAGCGTCTTGACCAGGTCCCCGTACTCGGGGCGCATGACGCGGACCGGCACCGGCGGCGCCTCGGGCCGCTCCGGCTCTCGGCCGGACGATATCAGCCAGAACGCCGTGGCCCCGGCGACGAGAGCCAGCGGCACGAGCCAGCGGAGGATCAGGATGGCCTTGCCGAGGCGCGCGCGGCGACGAGTTTCCATATACTATCCCCCTACTTGAGCAGCGGCGAGCCGCGCATGGCCTCGGCTCCGGTAGGCGTCAGGATGCCGCCGACCAGGGCCTTGAGCGAATCGGTCAGTATGTCGACGCGCGTGAACGGCTCGTCCTCGATGCCGGCGAGCACGGCCAGGCCGGAGACGATGTTGATGATCACGTAGGTCAGGCGGCGGGCGTCGAAGTCGTCGCGCACGAGCCCCTCGTCGATAGCGTCCTGGACGATGCCGGCGATGAAGCCGTGGAGCCTGGCCTGGAGGTCGGCCCGGAAGCCCGGGACGTCCAGGCTGGCGGCCATCGAGCCTGAGCCGTCTGGACGCCTGCGGGACTTGAGCTCGGCGTAGGACCGCTCGACTATGGCGTTGAGCTTGGTCACGAACGGCAGCGACGCGTCGGCGGCTATGGCCCCGAGGTCGGCGAGCAGCCCGTCCATCCAGGCCGCGGCGGCCACGTCTATCAGCGCGTACTTGCCGTCGAAATGGTTGTATACCGTCTTGCGGCTGACGCCGGCCCTGTCGGCGGTCGCCTCCACCGTCAGGCCCTCCGGTCCGCGCTCGCGGATTATCGCGGTCGCCGCCTCCAGGATCCGCTCTCTCGTCGTATCGAGCATCGCCCCGTCCTTCCACATATTACACAGATATTGTGTAATATGTAACTTTCAGCTACACATTTCAAGCGCTTCCGTGTAAATTCCGATTTACGTTCGGGTCGGCTCGAGCTTGCGGCTATCGAGCGAAGCGGATAGACTGGCTGGCCGGAGGATGCATATGGAGACGAAGATCGAGGCCGTCCAGCTATCGTGGACGGACGGCGCTAACATCATCGTTGGACAGTCGCACTTCATCAAGACGGTCGAGGATATAGCCGAGATCATGGCCTCGTCCGTGCCCGGCGCCAAGTACGGGCTGGCCTTCAACGAGGCCTCGGGGCCGTGCCTGGTCAGGACGGCCGGCAACGACGACGGCCTGGTCAAGGACGCCGTAGCCTGCGCCCGGGCGACCGGCGCAGGCCACACCTTCTACCTGGTCCTCGGCCCCGGCGCGTACCCGATCAACGTGCTGGACCGCGTCAAGGCCTGCCAGGAGGTCTGCCGCGTCTTCTGCGCCACCGCCAATCCGCTGCAGGCCGTAGTCGCCAGGACCGCCCAGGGCGCCGGGATCATCGGCGTGATAGACGGCTCGTCGCCGGCCGGCGTCGAGGGACCGGCGGACAAGGCCGACAGGATCGGCATGCTCAGGGCCTTCGGCTATAAATTCGCGTAATACCGCGGCCGATCGCCGCGCTTCGGAGGGATCAATGCACGTTTCAGGCACCAAGATAGCGTTCATCGGCACCGGCGTCATGGGCGCCAGCATGGCCGGCCACCTGCTCAAGGCCGGCGCGGCGGTACGCGTCTATAACCGTACCAAGTCCAAGGCCGACCCGCTCGTCGCGGCCGGCGCCGCCTGGGCCGATTCGCCGGCCGAGGCCGTCGCGGGCGCCGCCGTCGTCTTCACGATGCTCGGCTACCCGTCGGACGTCGAGCAGGTCTACCTCGGCGACGGCGGCGTACTGGCCGCGTCCGCCCCGGGCGCGATCTTCGTCGACTTCACGACGAGCGACCCGAGGCTAGCCGCGCGCGTCTCGGCGGCCGCGGCGGCCTCCGGCAGGGCCGCGATCGACGCGCCGGTATCCGGCGGCGACACCGGCGCGCGCAACGCCTCGCTGTCGATCATGGTCGGCGGCGACGAGGCGACCTTCGCCGCGGTCAAGCCGTTCTTCGACGTGGTCGGCAAGACCGCCGTGCTGCAGGGCGGCCCCGGCGCCGGCCAGCACACCAAGATGGCCAACCAGATATCGGTCGCGGCGTCGCTGATCGGCGCGGTGGAGTCGATGTCGTACGCCCGGGCCGCGGGCCTCGACCCGCGCCGGGTCCTCGACAGCATCGGCGGCGGCGCCGCCCAGAGCTGGCAGCTCGTCGGCATGGCGCCCAGGATGCTCGACGGCGACTTCGCGCCCGGCTTCTACTCGAAGCACTTCCTCAAGGACCTGCGGATCGCCCTCGACTCCGCCAAGGCGATGGGGCTCAAGCTGCCGCTCCTAGCGCTCGCCGAGAGCCTGTTCGAGCGCATGAGCGAGAAGGGCTTCGGCGACCTCGGCACGCAGGCGCTGTACCGGCTCTATCGGGACGGACTCGTCTGATGGCCGCGGACTCCCGCGACGAGGCTCGGCCGCCCTACTCCAGGGACCTGACCGATCCGCCCCCGAGCGTGGTCCGCGACGGAGAATTCGTCTACGGCTGCTTCAACGCGCCGCCGCCCCTCGTCAACATGCTCGACGTGCGGAGGCCGTACCACTACCCGATCCCTCGCTGGACCAAGGACGCCCGCTGCAAGGAATGGGTCGCCTTCCAGTTCGGCGACGGCCGCCGCCTCTTCCTGGCGGCGCTGTACGAGGCCAAGAGCTTCGGGCTGATCCAGTTCGCCTCGTGGGACCGGGAGGGCGGCAAGACCATCGAGAGCCGCCGCGTGATCCCCCTCAGGCGCTTCGGCCTCGGCCCGGCGCTCGACGGCCGGCGGGTCTCGTACCGCGACCGCCATGGCGCGCTCGGGATGACGTTCGACCTGTCCGGCGGCGCGATCACGGTCGAGGCCAGCCGCGCGCGATCGTCGCGCGGCCCGGCCTACGCGGGCGGCTTCACCTTCGCGTACAACGCCAGGCAGTCGGCCCCGTCGTCGGTCTGCCTGCCGCTCGGACTGAACCGGGCCATGTACTCGACCAAGGTCCTGATGCCTATGCGCGGCTGGTTCGAGACCGGCGGCGAGCGCGTCGAGTTCGACTCCCCCGAGTGCATGGGCGTCATGGACGACCACAAGGGCTACTATCCCTACGGCATGCGCTACGACTGGGTGACCGGGTTCGGGCTGGCGGGCAAGGGCCGCAGGGTAGGCTTCAACCTGACCGACAACCAGGTCCGCGACCAGGAGCGCTACAACGAGAACGTGCTCTGGGTCAACAGCCGCGTCTATCCGCTGCCGCCCATCAAGGTGACCAGGCCGAACGGCGTCGACAGCCCCTGGCACGTGCAGGACACCGAGGGCCTCGTCGACCTGGTCTTCATTCCCGAGCGCAAGAACGACCTGAGGATCAACCTGCTGGTCTCGTCGGTCGACTACCACGGGCCGTTCGGCGCCTTCTCGGGCACGCTGCGCTCCCCCGACGGCTCGGTCAAGGTCGACGCCGAGGGCCTCCTCGGCATGGGCGAGCAGAAGTACCTGAGGGCGTAGCGGAGCGGCGCCGGTGGCGACGAGAGGCTCGTTCCGTACCGTAGACGTCGCCAGGGCCGCCGGGACGCACGAGAATACCGTCAGGCTCTACGTCGCGTGGGGCTTCCTCGCCGAGCCCGAGCGCGCCCCGAACGGCTATAGGCTGTGGACCGCCGACCATATCGACCAGATGCTGTTCGCCCGCCTCGCGCTGCGCGGCCTCTGGCCCGGGCGGCCCATACGCGAATCGGCGCTCGCGTTGGTACGTCGCGCGGCGACGGGAGACCTGGCCGGAGCCGCCGAGGACGCCCGGATACACGCGGCGCTCGTCGACGACGAGATCGCCCGCGCCGAGAGCGCGGCCGCCTTCCTGGAGCGATGGGCGGCGGGGACGGCCGAGGCGGCTGAGGACGGAGAGCGGCTAGGCCCCCGCGAGGCCGCGAACGCGGTCGGCGCGACGCCCGGCCAGATACGGAACTGGGAGCGAAACCGCCTCGTCGCGGCGATCAAGGACCCGGTAACCGGGCATCGGACCTACGGTCCCGACCAGATAGGCAGGCTGCGCGTGGTCAGGTCCCTGCTGCTCGCCGGCTACAGCGTCATGGCGGTGCTGCGCATGACGACGGAGCTGGACCGCGGCCGGTCGACCGGGCTCAAGGACGTCCTCAACACGCCGCGGCCCGACGAGGAGGCGCTGACCGCCTTCGACCGCTGGCTGGACTCGCTGGCCGAGCAGCGGGAGCGGGCGGCGCTCCTCGTCGAGACGCTCGAGGCCAGGATGGAAGCCGGCCGGTAGCGCGCTCGCGTCGCCGGCCGGTCCGCCGATCCTAGTTCAGTACCTTCCTGACCGAGAGGCACGCGGCCGCCGTACCCCCGATCCCGACCGCCGCCGCGATCGCGAACGCGATCGGCACCGCGCTCGGCGTTCCCAGGCCAGATACCATGACCCGCATCGCCTCCATCAGGTAGCTGAGCGGGTTCCACGCCGAGACGACCTGGAGCCAGCGGGCGCCCATCAGCTCCCGCGGCACGAAGGTCGGCGCGAGGAACAGCAGCATGAAGACGGCCGAGCCGATCGTGCCGGCCAGCTCCACCTTGCCGGTGCGCATCACCGCGGCGGCCGATGCCGCCGATATCCCGGCGCCGAACAGCGTCGCCAGCGCCGCGGTCCCCAGCGCGCCCGCTAGCCCGCCGGTCAGAGGCGCCCCGAGCAGCGCGCCCAGGCCGAGCACGGCCAGCGACGACGCGAAGATGCCGGCGGAGTCGGCGAGGATGGCCGCGAGCGCGAACGCCGACCTCGGGACCGGCGCCAGCGCGAGCCGCATGAAGTAGCCGGAGCCGATATCGCGGCTTAAGGCCTGGGCCGAGCCGGCCGACGACGCGAACAGCAGCGATATCACGCCCATAGGCAGCAGGAAGGCCATGTACCCAGCGCCGCCGAATTCCGGCAGGAAGCCGATGCCGCCGATCGCCGCGTCGTAGACGATCAGGAAGAACGCGCTCATGCCGAGGCCCGACAGGAGCGGCGCGGGATTGGCCACGAGCCGCCGGAGCGCGCGTCGGACTATAAGCGTTCCGGGATTACGCATGGGCGGCCTCCTCAACCGGCACGGCGCCCTGCCGCCGCGACCCGATGAAATTCAGGTAGCCCGCCTCGAGGTCGCCGCCCGGCCCGGCGTGCGCGGCCGCGAAGCCGC
>QKAK01000088.1 GCA_003247225.1 Spirochaetota bacterium
GGCAGGATCTTCTTCGCGTAATAGTCGATGGAGAACGTCTGTACCGAGAAGGTGCGACCGCAGGCTGAACAGCGGAAACGAGGTACCGATCCAAAGGCCTTAGTTTGATGCGATCCGATGGATTGGTACCATCGGTTACTCGGCTGTTCATAGTGATGTTCGCAGTCTCGATAGGGGCAGAATGGTGGTTGGAACGTATCGGGCCTCCCGGAGAACAGGGTAGATGGTACCACCCAGACGCTCGAGGGAGCCTCCGTACGTGCGCTTCAACTGGTTTTCTTACATAAGGTTCGTAATACTGCACTATAGTTGCATATATGGACGTAGCAGGGTCGTGCCGCCCAACGCGTGCGGCGATACCCGCCGCCGTATTCGCTTTTTCAGCGACGGTCGTACTTATCATTTCGACCGCGGCCTGTTCGAGAACCGCCGATACTACTTCCGAGGGAGAACTACCCATTATCGGCGGCATCGACGGGCAGGCAGCCTTCGCCGCCGCAGAGGAGCTGTCCGGTCCGAGCTACGCCGGTAGGATAGTCGGCGGGGATGGAAGCGCCGCCGCCCGGGCCTATATCCGGTCGCGCCTCGAGGAGGCCGGGCTCCGTGTCACTGTAATGGACTTCCCGGAGCGAGTCGCGCTCAACGACGGCGAGGCCTTCCTACGGGTAACGCCGCCGGGTCGGCCGACGGTCGACTTCGCGTTCAGGACGGATTTCAGGGAAGCGCCGCTACACGGCTTCGACGGCGGCCGGGCCTTCGGCCCACTCAGATTGCTCGCCGGAACTGGCTTCGAGCCGGGGGCTATTCTACTGGTACCGAAGGAGGCGCGCCCGCGAGAAATAGTCGGCGGCCTGGCGGAAGCCGGTGCCGCCGGGCTCCTCGTCGAGCTCGAACGCTCGGCGCCGGATCTGCGCCCGCTGTGGCCCGGCCACGAACCGGGCACCCTCGTGACGGTCAAGCGCGGCATGCCGATACTCGGCCTGTCCGGCGAGGCATTCGCGGAGATCGAGTCGATAGTCGCCTCTGCCTGGCCGGACGCGCCGTTCGCCGAGATGGCGAGCCCGGCCCGCTTCGCCGACGCGACCGGCTCGAACCTGCTCGCGGAGTGGAACGGCGACGGCGGCTCATTCGCGCCCGCCTACATGGTGATGGGGCACTACGACCACGTCGGCCCCGATCCCGACGGCAGCTACTTCCCCGGGGCGCTCGACAACGCATCGGGTGTTGGGATCGTGCTGGCGCTCGCCGAGGCCGCGGCGTCGTACCGGCCGCGAGTCGACCTCGCGTTCCTTTTTACCGACGCCGAGGAAACCGGCCTCGGCGGGGCAGCGGCCTTCGTACGGTCGCCGCCTTTCCCGCTCGGCGGCGTGTCGGTGATCAACCTCGACATGATCGCCTCGGAAGCCGAGGCCCTATACCACGTCTACTCGAGCGGAGGCCAGGCCGGCGTCTCGCTGTCGTTGCGTGTAGAGCGCGCGTTGAACGCGGGCGGCGTCCCGGCAACTTCTGAGCACCCCGTCGACAGTTCAGACCATTTCCCGTTCGCCAGGGCCGGAGTCGCGGCGGTAACGGTCAGCGAGTACGATACCCAGCATTACCACCGCAAGGACGACCTGCCGGAGTACCTGGATCAGGACGAGCTCGACGCCGTCGGGGACGTCCTCTACCGCCTCATAGCGACGGCCGCCGTCGGCGGTCCGTAGGGGTTCCGGAAGAAGGACTCAATACGGCCGTATGGCGCGAAGCCGGCCCCCTCGTAGATGCGACGCGCGCCGGCCCAAGCCTCGTTGACGATCAGGACCTCAGTCAGGATTCCCGGGGCGGAGGCGCGGATCCTTGCGATGCCTTCGTTGAACAACCTGGATCCGAGCCCGGTGCCGCGTAGCGCCGGGTCTACGGTCATCGACGCGAGGTATAGCACCGCGCCCGCCGGATCATGCCGCGATGTCGGATCGTGGCCGAGTTCGAACCATCGGGCTTCGGCCGGCGGCACTTCGCCCCAGCGCTCCGCGCACAGGTAGCCGATCGTCTCGCCACCGCGCCGAAGCGCTACGAATCCCTCGGGGAAGGCCTCCATCCGAGCGCGAAACACTTCCTCGAGCTCGCGGACTCCCGGATCGAAGCCGGCTTCCTCTAGCCGTATCACCGCCGTTAAATCGTCCGGCACGGCACGCTCCACGACCGCGCGGGCCGAGCTCCGCCGTTTGCGTATTCTCCCCGCGAAGGCTGCGGCTACGACGAGGCACGGAATCCCCGCAAAGGCGGCCGACGCAAACGTCCATTTCAAGGCAGTCGCCGCGCTCGCACAGACGGCGGTAACGCCAGGAGCGGCTGGAAGGCCGTACCGGGCTCCCACGAGCAGCACGGCCACGGCCGCGTTCTCGGCCAGGTCGAAGGCCATAGCGGCCAGCGGCACGAACAAGAAGCCGTAGCGAGGACCGCCAGCGGGATGAGCTAATCGCCGCAATCCGAAGGCCCAGGCCGATGTGCAGAACAGCCCATAGGCGAGCGGGAACGCCAGGTCGAGCGTCCAGTGTACTCGAATAGCGGCAACGGCCTCCGCCTCGGTATACAACGACGCTTTCCTGACCGCCTCGGCCGGTGAGTAGATGAGGCTTAAATCGAAGGCGCCGCCGTCAGGCGTAGCGGCCGCGAGCGAGGAACCAAGCGCGGGATAGCCGGAAACCATGAAGACCGCGAGTATCGCGGCGCTGATAGCAAGGACGTCGCCGCGCGAGAGCAGGCTAGCCAGTCGTTTCATCGAACCAGTATACGCCGTAGCGGGCGATCCTTGGCTAGTGTTACGAAGCTTATGTATGAAACAGGCGGAGGTCATTAACTGAGCTGTAGCATTGCCTCCCCGGTCGAAGCGCATCGCGGCAAATCAAGGATTTTTTAAGGAAGCAGGTATGCTTGCTTTAGCACCAATAAGGTTCGTAACACTCAGGAAGAGACCATCCTCGACAGGGGAGATTGGCGCATCGCCGACACGTCATTTCATATTACGACACGCCGTTTCATCCGACCGTACTTTCCTCGAGGCGGCCTCGACTGCTATACTGGGAAGAGCCGCCTTCGCGCGGCGCGTAAGGGGGGATCGATGTGCGGAATCGTATCGCTCGTCTATAAGGACGAGACGCGGAACATGGGCCGCGAGGCGGCGGAGCTGTTGCGCAGGCTCGAGTACCGGGGCTACGACTCCACGGGCGCCTCGTTCATAGGCAAGGACCGCAACATCGTGCTGATCAAGCGCGTCGGCTCGCCGACCAAGGTCTGCGCCGAGCTGGACGTTCCGTCGTACAAGGGCCAGCGCTTCATCGGGCAGGTCCGCTGGGCCACCTTCGGCGCGGTGTCCGACGTGAACAGCCAGCCCCACCACGTGCGCTGCAAGGTGGAGATGGTCGGCGCCCACAACGGCAATATATCGAACACCGACTCCCTGAAGACGAGCCTGGGCGCCCGCGGCCACGAGGTCGTGTCCGACAACGACGGCGAGATAATCGTCCACCTGGTCGAGGAGCACTACGCCGCCAACAAGGCCGCGCCGCAGAAGGCTTTAGCCGAGATGCGCAGGGCCTACGCGGCCTCGGGCCTGGGCGCGCCGGTCGCGGACGAGGTGCTGCTGATCGTCGACGCGATACGCAAGGCCGAGGCCGAGGCCGACGGCTCGTACGCGGCGGCCGTCGCCGACCCCCGGGTGCCAGGATGCTTCGCGATCAAGTCCGGCTCGTCGCTGTACGCGGGCATGGGCAAGGACGAGGACGGCTCCTTCGTCGTCGTCTCGAGCGACCTGACCTCGGTGATAGCCAAGACCCCGATGCTGATACCGCTCGCCGAGGGCGAGGGCCTCTGGTATACCGAGGACCGCTACCTGGTGTTCAGCCTCGGCGGCGAGGCGCGCTTCGCCGAGCCCCGGCTCAAGCGCTCCAAGCTCAACGTGCGCGACACCGGCCTGAACCCGCGCTACAAGTACTATATGGAGCAGGAGATAGCCTCCGCCCCGGACAATATGGACGCGATCGAGCGCTACTACTTCGCCGACGAGCGCGAGGCCGCCCTGGCCTCCGTGCTCGAGGACAACCGCTCGGTGGCCAAGGAGCTCCTGGACAAGGCCTGCGACCTGGCCGCCTCGGCGAACGACGCCGCCCTCGGCGCGGCCTTCGACGAGCTCGCCGCCTCGTCGGACTGGCGCGCGCTCGCGGCCAAGGTCAACGCCGACGCCGCGGCCCGCGCCCCCATAGCGGGCCGGTCGTCATTCAAATCCGACGAGGCCCAGCTGCTCGCCGACCTGGCTCGCCTCAGGCCGGCCGCCCAGGCCGACCTGGCCCTGCTCGACCTGGCGATGATCTGGCGCAAGCGCCGCTCGGTGACGCGCTACGCCCGCGAGCTATCGGATCGGATCCGCGAGACGCGCAAGGCCGGCGGCACCGTCTACGTCGTCGCCTCGGGCACCTCGTACCACGCCGCGCTGACCGCGGCCTACTTCTGGAACGGGCTCGCCGGCGTGCCGCTCTACCCCTGCAACCCCGGCCAGTTCCGCTCCGCCTACATGGACTCGCTCGGCGACGCCGACCTGATCCTGGCGATCTCGCAGTCCGGCGAGACCAAGGACCTGGTCGACATCCTGCAGGACGTCGCCGAGACCCGCCCGCGGATCAAGCGCGCCGCCCTCGTCAACAACGAGAACAGCCGCATCCCCCAGGAGCTGGCGGACTTCTACCTGCCGATACTCTGCGGCCCCGAGATAGCGGTCGCGGCGACCAAGAGCTTCGTAAACCAGCTCGTGATCATGTACATCCTGGCCGCCTCGTACAGGCAGCCCGAGGCGGCCGTCAAGGCGTCCGTGAGCCGCGCCAAGGGCCTGCTCGCCGACACCCTCAGGCTGTCGGCGCCGGCCATCGACGAGGTGGCCGAGCGGCTGTACCTCAAGCCGTCGATCCACATGCTCGGCACCGGGCTCTTCGGCCTGGCCCGCGAGGCGGCCCTCAAGGTGCGCGAGGTCGTGCTGAACCACTCGGAGGGCTACGACGCGGCCGAGTTCAAGCACGGCCCGAACACGATCCTGGGCAAGAACACCGTCTTCTCGATGGCCGAGGTCGTCAAGGCGATGGACGCCGCGCTCGCGGCCGGGGCCGAGGGCAAGGGCGCCGGCGCGGGAGCGGCCGAGCTGCTCGCCTCCGACCCGTCCATCGTCGAGGGGCTGTTCTCCAACTACCCCCTCGTGTTCGTCTGCCCGCCGGACGCCCGCGACGCGCGCATCACCATCAGCCAGATCCATACCCATAAGATCCGCGGCGCGGACATCGTGCTGTTCGCCGAGAAGCACCCGGAGCTCGACCTGGCGGTCAAGGGCGTCCCGGCCGGACGCGACGACTACCGCTCGGCCTACGTCGAGATTCCCGCCTCGGGCGACCGTTACCTCTTCGTGTTCGCCGCGACCGTCGCCCTCCAGTACCTGGCCTTCCGCATGTCGGTGCTCAAGATGGAGTACCTCGACCGCCTCGGCGTACGGGACCATGGCGTCCATCCGGACGCGCCCAAGAACGTGTCGAAGTCCATAACCGTGGATTGACCGCGCGAGGTCGACGATATACCGCGACTACGGCCGGGCCCCTTCGGGCCCGGCTTTCGTTTCACTAGGGCGGCGGAGGCTATCGGACGGACGCCCCGGGCATGGCTCGCTGGGCCCGCAGGCCGGAACCGCTACGCGGCGACGCGAGGCGCGGCGGCCGGGTGGATGATCGCGTCCTGGCCGGCGAGCCTCATTCAACCGCCGATCCTAGGACGCCGGACGGCACCGCCTCGATGCCGCGCGGTACGACGCGGCCAGCGCCGAACCCAGGAGCAGGCCGCCGATTATGTCCGACAGCCAGTGGGCGCCGGAGACCAGCCGTCCGAGCGCGGTAACGGCGACGACGGCGGCCGACGCCGACTCGAGCGCCAGGAGCAGTCGGCGGCTCCGCGTCCGCCTGCGGAACTGCATGACGGCCGTAGCCATGACGCCCACGGCCACCATGGTATGGCTCGAGGGGTACGACGCCTCGAGCAGGCCGCCTATCAGGATCGGCCTGTAATTGACGACGAGGCGCTCGAACAGGACGTAGCAGCCGACGACCGCCAGGTAGAACGCCCCGAGCGTCAGGATATCCGCGTCGACGCGCCGCAGGGCCCGGCGCCGGACCAGCTGCCATGCCCCGAGGCAGGCGAAGCCGCAGGCCACGGCTACCGGCACCAGGCCCAGCCAGTCGGTCAGCGCGTACCAGAACGGCCTCGAGCCGAGCAGCTCGAAGGCGGCGCGGTTCATCGTCGCCAGGCCGACGATCGACCCGTTCGGGCCTATCGCCTCTCGGTCGATCGTATCGACGGCGACGGTGAATAGTATGAACGCCAGCCATAAGCCGACCGGAACGGCCATCCGAGCCGCCGTCGGCGCCACGGTCGGGACGGAGTCATTCGTTCGCTTGATCATGGTTAATCCTCCGCCCTGCATTAAGCCGCGGACGGGAGGGTATCGGCCAGAAACGACGGCTTACATCGGCGATACTTTTCGTATCATCGGCGCCTCGCGAGCAGGATGCCCTTGAGGAGGAGCAGGCAGAGCGAGAAGGCGCAGACGTAGGGCTGGCGGGTCATGATGAAGAACAGCAGCGCCAGGGCCGACAGCCCGGCCGACGCGGGCAGCCTCAGGCGGCGCCAGGCCGGGCTCTGCAGGTTCTGCAGGGCGAGCTGCAGCACGCCGAAGGCCGCGGAGGCGACCACGGCGACGTAGTACGCCGCCACGATATCGGGAGGCATGCCGGTCACCCGGGGCAAGGCCACGGACTCGATCCGCCCGCCGACCTCGTCGCCGAACAGCGGCAGCGCGAGGAGCAGCGTCATCATCACGTCCAGCACGCCGAAGACCACGGCGAGGAGGCCGCCGGAAGACTCCCTGGCCTGGGTCTCGGCGACCGACAGGAGCTCGTCGCCGGACAGCAGGTCGTCGATCGATACCGACAGCGTCCTGGCCATCAGCCTGAGCGACTCGATATTCGGATAGCCGCGCCCCGACTCCCATTTGGAGACCGTCACCCTCGATACGCGCAGCTCGTCGGCGAGCCGTTCCTGGGTCAGGCCGGCCCTCGCCCTCAGGCTTCGCAGCTTCTCGTTGAATTCCATCAGCCGTTTATAGCCTATAACCCAGGCTGATCGCCAGGTCAGGGAGGACGATGTACCCGTCGATCCATACGTACCGGGCTCCGGTCAACGCCCCGAGGATCAGGCCGTTCCCTATCACCCACTTGTACCCGCAGTTCGCCGAGATCGAGAACCCGGCGATACGCGAATCGAATGAGTAGGTCAAGCCCGGCAGCAACCCGAAGGTCCACCCGCGGATCGACCCGGACGGGTGGTACGACGCGCCGGCCTCGGCGAGGATCATCGAGCTCGGCGTCTCGAGGGTCGGGCGGCTGTTGTAGATATAGGCGGCGGCCAGATCGACGCTGAAGCGCCCGAGGACCCGCAGCTGCGAGTACAGGGGCGCGACGATGAAGACGTTGCCTCCCGTGCTCGAGAACGCGCCGAGCGCTATATACGCCAGGTTCGTCTCGATCGAGTACTCGGCGCCGCCGTCGGCTTCCTGGGCCTGAAGCGCCGGCGCGCAGACTATCAACGAGGCTATGAGCATCATGGCCAGTGCACGCATCGCCGACCTCCTCGAACTAGTATCCGGAGCCCGCTAGCCGTAGCGCTCACGGTAGGCGCGCCTAGGCCGCGTTTACCTAATAGTATAGCCGCGGACGCGAGCTAATACACCCGCACGGTTTGACGGTACGCCGATACCGGTACATACTGGCCGTTCAACGCTTCGGAGGTGATACTGGTGTTACGCACGATCAGGTCCAGGCTCATCACGATCAACCTGCTGCTCGCGCTGCTCATAGGCTCGCTGTTCGCCG
>QKAK01000001.1 GCA_003247225.1 Spirochaetota bacterium
GTCGCCTTCGTCGTCGCCTGCTGTGGCATCGCCGCTGCACTCGTCCGATCCGCTCGACCCGCCGGACCAGCCGGCGGTCAAGCGGCCGACCTTCACCGAGTCGTTCGGCCAGGCGATGGTAGCGGCGGCCTCCGGCGACGATAGGGTGGTGGCGGTGACGGCCGCGATGTCCGCGGGCACCGGCCTCGACGGCTTCCAGCGGGCCTTCCCGGATCGCTGCTTCGACGTCGGGATAGCCGAGGAGCACGCGGTCACCTTCGCCGCGGGCATGGCCGCCGGGGGCTTGAGGCCGGTCGTCGCCATCTACGCTACCTTCATGCAGCGCGCCTTCGACCAGGTGCACCACGACGTGGCGCTCCAGGGCCTGCCGGTGGTGTTCGCCCTCGACCGGGCCGGCGCGGTGCCCGACGACGGCGAGACGCACCAGGGCATCTACGATATCCAGGCCTATCGAGCCGTTCCCGGCCTGTCGATACTGGCCCCGGCCAGCTCCGGCGAGGTCGGGCAGGCCCTCCGCTGGGCCCTCGCCCATGACGGGCCGACGATGATCCGCTACCCGAAGGCCGCCTGCCCGCCCGAGCGGCCGGCCTACGCCGAACCCTTCGTGCCCGGCCGCGGGGTCTTCGTCCGCAAGGCCGAGGCCGGGGCTGAGACGCTGTTCGTAGCCTCCGGCGCCCTGGTCGACGAGGCGCTCGCCGCCGCGGACGCCTGCGCCGCGTCCGGCCTGTCCGCCGACGTCTACCATCTGCGCTTCCTGAAGCCGGTCGATACGGTCGCCTTCGCGGCTATGGCGGCTCGCTATCGCCGCGTGGTGATCGCCGAGGAGGGCGTGCTGACCGGCGGCGTCGCCTCCGACCTCGCGGCGGCCGTATCCGGCGACGGCCGGGCCGTCGTCGCGCTCGGCTTCGACGAGAAGCCGCTGCCGCAGGCCCGCCGCGACGAGCTCCTGGCGGCCGCGGGCCTGTCGGCCGGCGCGCTGGCCGCCGCGGCCCTGGCCTTGGCCCGCCCCGCGGGCGCCGCGGCCGTCGCGGCCCGGACGGGGAGCTGACGATGCCCGAGTCGACGTCGGGAGCGGCCCGTTCGCTCAGGCTGCCGCGCGGCCGGTCTCTTCTCCTGTCGGGGCCGGCCGTCGTGATGGGCATCATCAACGCTACGCCGGACTCGTTCTACGCGGCGAGCCGCTCGGCCGACGTCGGCAAGGCCGTCGACGCGGCCGCGGCGATGATAGGCGCCGGGGCCGCCGTGCTGGACGTCGGCGGCGAGAGCACGCGGCCCGGCGCCGCGTACGTCGGCGCCGACGAGGAGGCCGCGCGGGTCGCGCCGGTGATAGCCGCGCTGCGCGCCCGCTGGGATATTCCGATCTCCGTCGATACGCGCAAGGCCTCGGTGGCGCGGGCCGCCCTCGACGCCGGCGCCGACGTCGTCAACGACGTGGCGGCCCTGCTCGACGACCCGGAGCTCGCGCCGCTGTGCGCCGAGCGCGGCGCCCCGGTCGTGCTGATGCACAAGAAGGGCGTGCCGGAGAGCATGCAGGACGGCCCCTGGTACGACGACTGCGTCTCCGAGGTCAAGGCCTTCCTGCTCGCGGCCGCCGATAAGGCGATCGCCGCCGGCGTAGCCCGCGACGCCATCCTCCTCGACCCGGGCGTCGGCTTCGGCAAGCGGCTCGACGATAACCTCGCCCTGATACGTCGGCTTGATGAAATAGCCGAGCCGGGCTATCCTGTCCTCGTCGGCCTATCGCGGAAGTCGTTCATCGGGGCGCTCAGCGGGGGCGGCGCCGAGGACAGGCTCCCGGGCAGCCTGGCGGCCGCGTGCGCGGCCAGGGCCCGCGGGGCGGTCGTCTTCAGGGTGCACGACGTGGCCGAGACGGTCCAGGCCCTGGCGGTCTTCGACGCGGCGACCCGCGGACGGGCCCCGTAGGACTATCACGATGGAAGGCGGACGGACGGGACGATGGGCATACAGGCGTTCTTCAGCGCGTTCATTCGGTGGGCCCGTCCGGCTCTCGACATAGCCATACTCGCGTACCTCCTGTACGCGATGTACCGCCTGCTCATCAAGACCCAGGCGGTGCAGCTGGCCAAGGGCGCGGCCCTGCTGGTGTTCGTCTACGCCGGCGCCTTCTTCCTGAAGCTCGAGACCCTGTCGTGGGTGCTCAACCTGCTCGCCCCCGGCCTCGTCATAGCGATGGCCATCATCTTCCAGCCGGAGCTGCGTAAGATATTCATCAAGCTCGGCCAGGGCGGCATCTTCAAGCGGGGGCAGGGGCCCCGGTCGACCCAGCTCGACGCGATACTGCACGCGGCCGAGCTGCTCGCCGAGAAGCGCCGCGGCGCGCTGATAGCCTTCGTCCGCTACGTGGCGCTCGACGACATCGTGGAGCGCGGCACCAGGATAGACGGCGAGGTGAGCTCCGCGCTGATCCTGTCGATCTTCGAGTACGATACGCCGCTCCACGACGGCGCCCTGATCGTCAAGGAGGGCCGCATACTCGCCGCTGGCTGCTTCCTGCCGCTGTCGGAGCAGCGCGACATCAAGCGCAGCTTCGGCACGAGGCACCGCGCCGCCCTCGGGCTGACCGAGAGCGCCGACGCGGTCGTGCTGATCGTCTCCGAGGAGACCGGCGCCATCTCGCTGGCCTACGACGCCAGGCTGTACTACAACCTGAGCCTGCCCGCCCTGCGCAAGCGGCTCGGCCAGCTGCTCGAGTCGTCGGGCAAGCCGCTCAGCGAGGAGGCCGCCTTCGATGAGTAAGTCGAGGATGGAGCTGCTCGAGCGGCTGCTGGCGGACTGGCCGGCCAAGATACTGTCGCTGGCCGGGGCCATAGCCCTGTCGTACTTCTACCAGATCAACAAGCTCGAGGAACGGCCGATGTCGGTGCCGCTCGTCGTCGTGACCAACGACGACTTCGTGCCCGCGAGCCAGTACCCGCGCACGGTCCGCCTCGTGCTGCGCGGCGAGTCGAACGCGATCTACGCGGTGCTCGAGGGCGACATCGAGGCGACGCTCGACCTGCGCGGCTACACGGGCGCCGGCGTCTGGCGCGTGCCGGTCCGGGTCGAGAAGCGCGGCAGCGCCCTCGGCATAGACCCGCTCGAGATCAGCGTCGACCCGTCGGACGTCGCGGTGTCGATCGAGCCGCGGGTGGTCAAGGAGATACCGGTGGTGCCGAGCTTCCGGGGCTACCTGGAGCCGGGCTTCGAGCTGGCGGGCTTCAGGCTGTCGCCGGCCAAGATGGAGGTGGCCGGCCCCTCGAGCGTCATGGACGAGCTGGCCGACGCGGCCACCGAGCCGATCGAGCTGACCGGGCGCTCGGACAACTTCGAGCTGCGCACCAAGGTGCAGCTGCGCGACCCGCTCCTGGTCCTCCTGTCGGCCAACGTCGTCGACTTCAGCGCCGAGGTCAAGAAGGCGCTCGTGTACCGCAACTTCCAGGGCCTCGAGCTCGGCTACGTCGGGCTGCGCGACGGGCTGGCCCTGCTCGCCGCCGACGCGACGGGGGCGGCGACGGGGGCGGCGAGGGTCGCGGCCTCGAGCGCCGAGCTCGAGGCGTTCACGCCCGGCCCCGGCCTGCTCGAGGCGGACCTGTCGGACGTCGAGCGGCCCGGCGTCTACGCGGTCGCCGTATCGCCGCGCTTCCCGGCCGGCTTCGACGTCGAGACCTGGTCGCCGATGGTGCAGAACGTCACCGTCGTAGCCTCGGACGACGCTGCCGTCCGAGGCGTCGACTCCGAGGAGGCGCCGCAGTGATACTCGGCGTCGGCGTCGACGTGGTGCACGTCAGGCGCATAACCCATTGGCTTTCGGTGCCGGGCCTGCCCGAGCGCTTCTTCCATCCCGACGAGCTGTCGTCGGCCCGGTCGCGCGGCTCGAGCGTGGCCCTGTCCCTGGCCGCGCGCTTCGCGGCCAAGGAAGCCTTCGGCAAGGCGATCGGCACGGGGCTGCGCGGGATCAGGCTCGCCGATATCTGCGTGATCAACAACCATAACGGCAGGCCGGACATGCGGCTCTTCGGCAGCGCCCTGGCCAAGTACGAGGCCCTCGGCTGCTCGTCCCTTCATCTATCCCTGACCCACGAGAGCGACAACGCCATCGCGATGGTCGTCCTGGAGGCCTAGCGTGCAGAAGATACTGACCGCGACCAAGCCGGCGAAGGACCGCAAGGTCACCTTCTACGCCAAGGAGCCGACGCGCTGCCCGGTCTGCGACGCGAGCTTCCACCGCGAGGAGCTGTTCTCCGGCCGCGTCAACGCCGACGAGATGACCGACGAGCTGCATCGGACCTACAAGCCGCTGTCGGCCTTCGGCGAGGTCTACCCGCTCATCTACGAGATCGAGGTCTGCCCGGCCTGCTTCTACGCGGCCTACAAGCCCGACTTCATGGCCGCCGGCGCGAAATTCGCCGACGCGCTGCGCGAGCGCACCGACGCCAGGGTCGAGGAGACCCAGCGCGTCTTCTCGCCGATCGACTACCAGTCGCCGCGCAGCCTCCTCTGCGGGGCGGCCAGCTACTACCTGGCCATCCAGTGCTACGAGATCTTCTCCAAGGAGTTCGCGCCGACCGTCAAGTGCGCCATATCGTCGATACGGGCGGCCTGGCTGTGCCACGACCTGCACGCCAAGGCCCCGACCGAGAACTGGGACTACGTCGCCGGGCTCTTCTACCGCAAGGCCAGGTTCTACTACCGGGCCGCGATCGAGCTCGAGCAGTCCGGCAAGGAGCCGTACTCGTCGCAGCGCAACCTCGGGCCGGACACCGACAAGAACTACGGCCACGAGGGCGTGCTCTATACCGCGGCCATCCTCGAGCTCAAGTACGGCCCGAACGACGACCAGGCTATACGCGAGGAGCGGCTCAAGGCCGCCAAGGTCTCGGTCGCCAGGATGTTCGGCTTCGGCAAGAAGAACAAGTCCAAGCCGGGGCCCCTGCTCGAGAAGGCCCGCGACCTGTACGAGCGGCTCAAGCGAGAGCTCAGCGAGGGCGACGACGAGGATGAGTGACCGCGTCGTCAAGCTGACCGTGGCCTACGACGGCACGGACTTCCGCGGCTGGCAGCGGCAGTCCGGCGCCCGGACCGTGCAGGAGGAGATCGAGTCGGCCCTGGCCCGCATGCACGGCCGCCCCGTGGCCGTGGTCGGCGCGGGCCGCACCGATTCCGGCGTGCACGCCGCCGGCCAGGTCGCCCATTTCGTCACCGACATCGCGCGGATACCGGCCGACCGCTTCGAGCCGGCGCTGAACCGGCTCATGCCGCGCGACGTCAGGATCGTCCGCGCGGAGGACGCCCATCCCGATTTCCACGCGCGCTTCGACGCCAGGCTCCGTCGCTACAAGTACTATATACGCTACGGCGACGCCCAGATGCCGCACCTCGACCGCTACTCGTGGCGGCTCTTTAGGCGGCCCGACCTGCGCAGGCTCAACCGCATGGCCTCCTGCCTCCGCGGGGAGATAGACTGCGAGGCCTTCGCCGCGGCCAAGGACCCGAGCGAGAGCCGTTTCCGCTACCTGCACCACGCCGCGTTCTACGCCGAGGGCGACGCCGTCGTCTTCGATATAGCCGCCAACGCGTTCCTGTGGCGGATGGTGCGATCCATCGTCGGCACGCTGGTGGAGCTCGACGCGTCCGGCGCGCCGGAGACGGCGATGCGCGACATCCTCGAGTCTCGCGAGCGGGGCAGGGCCGGCGTCACCGCCCCGGCCCGCGGCCTGTTCCTCTGGAACGTCGAGTACTACGACCCGCCGACCAAGATCCGCGACGTCTCCGAAGGAGACGAGTGCTCCACAGGAGATGACGAGTGAAACCTATCGTATCGGCCGCGCTGTTCGACATGGACGGCACCCTGCTCGACTCGGAGCCGGCCTATCTCGAGAGCGACCGGGCCTTCCTCGCCGGCTACGGCGTCTACTATAGCGACGAGCTGAACCGCGGCTACGTCGGCCGCGGCTCCAAGGCAATGCTCGAGGACCTGGCGGCGCGCTTCCCCGACAGCCGCCTGGCCTCAGCGCCGATAGCCGAGCTCGTCGCGCTGAAGGACGAGGCCTACGCGCGCTACGCGCCGGGACGGGTCCGACCCTTCCCGGCCACGGCCGCGCTCGCCCGAGCCCTGGCGGCCCGCGGCGTCGCGCTGGCCATAGCCTCCGGCTCGTCCCGCTCGGTGATAGACCTGATGATAGGCTCGGACGGCATCGGCTCGCTGTTCCCCGTCAGGGTCTCGTCCGAGGAGGTGCCCCGCGGCAAGCCCGAGCCCGACGTGTTCATCGAGGCGGCTAGGCGGCTCGGCGTCGAGCCCGGCGCCTGCCTCGTGCTCGAGGACTCGCCGTACGGCGTCGCGGCAGCCAAGAAGGCGGGCATGCTCTGCGTCGCGCTGCCCGACCCGGCGGCCGGCCTGTCCGGCTTCGGCGCGGCCGACCTCGTCGTCGCCGGCGGAGCCGCGAGGCTCGATCCGGAGGCCGTGCTCGAGGCCTTCGCCTGGGCCGCGCCCTAGCGTCCGCCCGGGCGATGCGCGGGCGGACGCGACGCCGCGGCGACCGGATATAGAAAACGGGCGGCCTCCGTCAGGAAGCCGCCCGTAATCGTTCCCGGCCGCCTCGGCCGGGCCCCTCGCCGCCCTTAGGCTTTTACGCCCGACAGCCCGATCAGCGCGTCGTTCGTCTCGCGGAAGCGGCGCACGACGATCGGCAGGATGGCGGTGCCTACCTCGGGGTGGCTCTTCATGAAGGAGTTGAACTCCCACGACGCCAGCACGAGGCACTTGGTCGGCTCGACCGCGGTGACCGTCGCGGTGCGCTTGGCTCCGTCGAGCACGGCCAGCTCGCCCATCACGTCGCCGGGGCCGTTCGAGGCTATCTCGACCGACTGGCCGTTCGCGTTGACCTTCTCGATCTTGACCTTGCCCGACAGGATGATGAACAGGCCGATGCCGTCCTCGCCCTGCTTCATCAGGTGGTCGCCGGGGGCGAAGTCGCGCTCGGTCGAGATCTGCGCTATGCCCTTGATATACTTCGGCTCGAGGTTGGCGAACAGGCTGACCTTCGAGAGCGCGGTTTCATGACTCATGCAATACCTCCGTGTAAGGGCCGCTCGGCTCGGATGCGCGGCCTATCCCAAGATAAGCCCATGGTCCGCGGCTCGTCAACCTGAAGCCGTCGATTAAGGAAGCTAAGGATCGACTATGAACCGTTCTTTCCCCGCGGCCGTCCGGCCGCGGCGCGCCTGGCGTAGGGCTTCTTAGGCGCGGCGGCGGCCTTCTCCTGGTACACGGTCATCGTCGGGAACGCGAAGCGTATGCCTTCCTCGTCGAAGCGCTTCTTGACGGCTATGTACATGGAGTTGTTGCCGTCGAACCACTCGTCGGTGGCGAACCATACGCCGAGGAACAGGCCGACGCCGCTGTCCTTGAAGCCCGTCACCATAAACGCGGGCGCGGGGTTCCTGAGCGCGTTCGGCTCGGCGGCCGCTATCTCGTAGAGCAGGTCCCTGGCGCGCTCGACGTCGGTATCGTAGGTCACCAGGATGTCCATGTTCAGCCTGCGTATCGGGAAGCGCGTGATGGTCTTGACGTTCGACTTGATCAGCGTCTCGTTCGGTATGCGTATGAGCCGGTTGTCGAAGGTGCGCAGCTTGACCGACATCGCGTCGATCGAGTGCACGAGGCCGGAGGTGCCGTCGACGTCTATCACGTCGCCCTGCGAGAAGGTCTTCTCCGAGACGATGAAGAAGCCGGAGATGAAGTTCGACACCGAGGTCTGGGCCGCGAAGCCTATCGCGATGCCGGCGATGCCCGCGGCGCCGAGCAGGGCCGACAGGTTGACGCCGGCCGCGTCGAGCACGCTGATGGCTATGAACGCGAAGGCCAGGTACTGGGCTATCTTGACTATCAGCCCGCCGGAGCGCGCCTCCATCCGCTTCGTGAC
>QKAK01000109.1 GCA_003247225.1 Spirochaetota bacterium
GGCTATCGTCCCGCGCTTCGCGGACGAGCGGCCGTCGACGCCGAGCTGGCCGGCGGCGTGCCTGCGCCTGAATTCGTCCATGGTCTTCTCGAGGCTGCGGCGGTTCGGCAGGCCCGTCAGGCCGTCGGTGCTGGCCAGCCGGTCTAGCTCCATGGTCTGGGCGCAGACCCGTTCAGTGAGCACGTACACGTCGTTAGCGAGCTCGTCCAACTCCGCGTAGCCGAAGGACGGAAGCGGTTCGAGCGCGCACATGGAACGGGCGAAGCCGTCGAGGCTGTTCTTGATGGTCATCAGGGGGTCTACTATCTGCTTCCTGACCCAGCCGTGCAGCATAACGTATAGGACGGCCCCGACGATCACGCCGATGGAGGCGAACCAGGTTATCATGCGGCGGATAGTGCGTATCCAGGTCCGCGCCTGGCTGTACTCCCAGTAGCCGACGACCGTTCCTACCGCGTCGCGGACCGGGGACGTCGCGAGGAGGAGCGCCCGGTCGCCTTCGCCGACCCTTCGCGGGCCCGGATCCGGAGCCCCGCCCGAGCCGGAAGCCGAGAGCCACGCCACCCCGAATTCGTCGCTGGCGACGTAACCGGCGAGGGCGTCGGCGTCGAGCCTCCGCGCGAAGACGAGGACGCCGACGGGCGGCGCCGTCACCAGGTCGTCGCTGATCGGCCAGGAAGCGTAGAGTATCGGCTCTCCGTCGAGCTCGACGAAGCCGCGGACGGACGCCGACGGCACGGAGCCGTACCCCGGCGAGAATAGCAGCGGCGATCGGTACGGGAACCCGCCCGACGAGCCGGGGGCGAACGCGGGCGCCGAGGAGCCGGAGTCCCATACGACGCGGCCGTCGTCGCCTACGATGAGCACGTAGTCCAGGTCCTGCGACGCGATCCAGCCGGCGCCGTAGTTATTCCGCAGGTAGTCGGGATCGCGCGTAGTCATGAAGGAATAGCTGTCTCCCCACTCCGCGTACGACTTGGCGAGATTGGCGATGGCGTCCCGCTCCCGGCCGAGCAGCGCGCCGAACTGCTCGACGCGATCCTCCAGGCCGCTCCGCTCTATCGACGAGAAGGACCGTACGGCCAGGATCGACGCCGCCAGCACCGTGAGCGCCGCGAAGGCCCCGGTAACCGCGGCGAGCTGGAACGGCAGGGACGCCTTGAGCGATCGGTTCGCCGAAATAGCCATGGTTCCAGTATAGGCGACGCCCGGACGGAAAGAAAGCGACGGCGAGGACTTAACAGAGACGCCCTTAAAGTGTATCCTTACAGTACTTTATTGAAGGATCGAGTGTAACGAATGGATTATTCAGAACTCAGCATGCATCCCGACCTGGCCAAGGGCGTCCAGGACGCCGGCTACGGGCTACGTCACCTGCATGCCGGTACAGGCGGCGGTTTTCCCGCACGCCTTCGAGGGCGAGGACATCTACGCCCAGTCGCAGACGGGCACCGGCAAGACCGCGGCCTTCCTCGTCTCCATCTTCCAGCGCATCATGAGCGACTCGGCGAGCCGCCATCGCAAGGTACTCATACTCGCCCCGACCAGGGAGCTGGCCGTCCAGATCGAGGAAGAGGCCAAGACCCTCGGCAAGCACCTCCCCGTCACGATCGGCAGCTTCTACGGCGGCGTCGCGTACGGGCCGCAGCTCGACATGCTCCGCGACAACGTACAGATGATCATCGGCACGCCGGGCCGCATCATCGACCTCGTCCAGCAGGGCAAGATGCTGCTCCGCGACGTCGGCTTCCTCGTCGTCGACGAGGCGGACCGCATGTTCGACATGGGCTTCATCGACGACCTGCGCAAGCTGCTCCGCTACCTGCCGCAGCCTAAGGAGCGCCAGACCTTCCTGTTCTCCGCTACCCTGAACTTCAGGATCAAGAACCTGGCCTGGGAGTACATGGACGAGCCTAAGGAGATCGTGATCGAGGCGGAGACCGTCACGGTCGACCTCGTCACCCAGGAACTGTACCACGTCGGCTCCGACGAGAAATTCCGCGTGCTGCTCGGCATCCTGGCCCGCGACAAGCCGTCGAGCGCGCTGATCTTCTGCAACCAGAAGTTCATGGCCGAGGAGATCTCCAGGCGGCTCGGGATCAACGGCTACGAGTGCGAGTACATCATGGGCGACCTGCCTCAGGCCAAGCGGCTGCAGGTGATCGAGCGGCTCAAGGCCGGCAAGCTGTCGATGCTCGTGGCCACCGACGTGGCGGCCCGCGGCCTCGACGTCGAGGCCCTCGACCTGGTGGTCAACTACGACGTGCCGATGGACCCCGAGTCGTACGTGCACCGCATCGGGCGCACCGCCAGGGCCGGAGCCTCCGGCAAGGCCGTGACGCTCGCTTGCGAGAAATTCGTCTACGGGCTTCCCGGGATAGAGAAATACATCGAGGCGAAGATACCCGTATGCCCCGTGACCGAGGAGCTGTTCGGCGAGGACAAGAGCGCCGGCATCCGCTTCGGCCACTCGCACGACCGCGCCAGGCCGGGCAGCGATCGCGGCGCCGGGCACGGCGGCTCGTCGTATCGCGGCGGCGGCAGGGGCGGCCAGGGCGACAGGCGCGGCTACGGCGATCGCGGCCCGCGCCGCGGGCCGTCGGACCGGGCCCAGTCCCAACGCGGCCCCGCGCCGCGGCAGGGCCAGAAGGCCGGCCCCCAGTCCGGTACGCCGCGGCCCGCCCAGCAGGGCGGCCGCGACCCGTACGCGATGAGCTCCGAAGAGCGCATGAGGCGCTACAAGGACAAGTACGCCGGCGGGCAGTCGGATCGCGGGCAGGAGCCGGGTCGATCGGCCGATGGCCAGCAGCCGCGAAGCCAGCAGCGGCAGGGCCAGCCGAGGCGCCAAGGCCAGCAGCCCTCTCAGGGGCAGGCGCAGCGCCAACAGCCGCGCCAGGGCCAGCGCCCCGCGCAGCAGGGAGCCAGGCCGCAAGGCAATAGGCCGCAAGGCGACAGGCCGAAGGCCGGCAAGCCGCAGGTAAACAAGCCGCAGGCCGGCAAACCGCAGGCCGGCCAAGACCGACGCCAGGCCAAGCCCGGCTTGATCGACAAGATCAAGCGCGCCCTCGGCTTCGGCAAGCGCGCAGACGACTAAGCGGCCGAAGGCGCGATGATCGAGCGGGGCAACGCCAGGCGGCCGCGCCTGGATCCGGAGCAGCTGTTCTCCCCGTTCGATCGCGCGCTCGGTTCGCTCCACGAACGGCTGTTCGGCCGCCGCAGGCTGGTCACCGTCGTGGCCTCCGTCCTGATCTACGCCGGCGCGGTGCT
>QKAK01000174.1 GCA_003247225.1 Spirochaetota bacterium
TACTACGGCGCGGCCAGCTCCAAGATCGAGTCGCTGCTCAAGGAAGCCTTCGAGTCGGTGATGCTCTCCGGCGTCGAGCCGGCCAAGGCCCTCGACAAGCTCAGGCGCGACGTCAAGGCCGCCCTGGAAGATATCTGACGTAGCATCGATACTTGAACCGCGGAGGCGCGGAGACGCGGAGTACGAAGGGGCAAGGGGTCGGGAGATTAGGAAAGGATATCCGCTTCCTATCTTCCTTCTCCCCCTCCCGTATTCTCCGTGCCTCCGTGGTATGGCTTTTACGGTTAAGGCTAATGGAGGTTGCTAATGAAGCGTCGCGAGTCCGCTAGCGGGCTGGAGCGGAACAGGGCGCGCTGGGGCTGGGTATTCGTGGCGCCCGGGCTGGCCTTCTTCTCTATCTTCTCGTTCTACCCGATGCTGAACGCCATCTGGACCAGCTTCTTCAATAAGCGGCTCCTGTCGCTCAAGGCGCCCAAGTTCATAGGGCTCCAGAAATTCGGCGCGCGCCACCGGCGTATTCACCGTCGGCGTCTTCGTGCCGCTGTTCTGCCTGAGCCTGCTGTTCGCCGCGCTGATCACCTCGATGCGGCGCGGCAAGCGGCTGGCCCAGGCCGCGCTCTACTCCCCGGCGGTGCTGTCGTCGGTCGTAGCGGCCCTGATCTGGCTCCTGATGCTCGATCCCCGCGGCCTGGCAAACCAGGCGGTGAACTGGATCGCGATGACGCCGGGCATCGACCACCAATGGCTGTCGAGCGCGGCGATGGTCCAGGTCTCGACGATGATCGTGTACGTCTGGAAGTACCTCGGCTACTTCACGATCCTGTTCGTCACCGGCATAGGCAAGATACCCGACTCGGTCAACGAGGCGGCCATGATAGACGGCGCCGGGCCGGTCAGGCGCTTCTTCTCTATCACCCTGCCGCTGCTCAGGCCGACCACCGTGCTCGTCTCGGTGATGATCCTGATCCAGTGCATGAAGACCTTCAGCACCCAGTACCTGTTCACGCAGAGCGGGGCGCCGTTGGCCCCGATAAACGTGATCACGCTGAACATCTACAATACGGCCATGCGCGACCTCAACATAGGCAGGGCGAGCGTGATGAGCACCATACTATTCCTGTTCATGCTGGCGCTGACCTGGATCCAGCTGCGCGTGTCCAAGGGCGACGAGGCGGAATCATGAGGCGCGGAATAAGGATACTCGATAGGGTAGGCGGCGTTGCCGGCGCGGCGCTCGTGGCCGCGGCCTGCGCCGTCGTCATCGTGCCCCTCGTATTCATGCTCGGCTCGTCGTTCATGCCGGCGATGGACATCATGCAGATGCCGTACCGCTGGATACCGGAGACCTGGAAGCCGGCGAACTACCTGAGGGCCCTCGCGGGCAACGACGGGCAGTGGATGTACCTGCGCAACATCCTCAACTCCGTCATCGTATCGACGACGATAGCGGTGACCACCGTGGTACTGTCGTCGATGGTCGGCTACGGCCTGGCCAAGTTCCGCTTCAGGGGCAGGAACGCGGTCTTCATGGCGATCATGGGCACGATGATGATACCGTTCGAGACGGTGATGATCCCGCTGTACCTGATCATCGTCAAGGCCGGCCTCCAGAACAGCTACGCCGGCCTGATCCTGCCCTTCCTGATGAACGCCTTCGGCGTATTCATCATGAGGCAGTACCTGGTCACCTTCCCCGACGAGATGCTCGACGCCGCGAGGATAGACGGCTGCTCCGAGCCGCGCATCTTCCGCGACATGGTCTTCAGGAATTCCGGCCCGGCGGCGGCGACGCTCGCGATCCTGTCGTTCAGGCAGCAGTGGGACAACCTCCTGTGGCCTCTGCTCGTCGCCCAGGAGGAGAAGATGAAGACCATACCGGCCTACATCGTCAAGTTCACCGCCGAGAAGCACGCCGACGAGGGCGCGATGATGGCCGTGGCGGTCATCGCCTCGCTGCCGGTCTTCGTGCTATTCTTCACCCTATCCAAGTACTTCCTGGGGGGATCGGCCGTCTACCAGGCCGGCAAGGAATGAGCCTATACATCTTCGACATGGGCGGCGTGATGGTCGGCTCGTTCGACGTGCTGCCCGGGGCCGCGCTCAGGCTCGGCCTGCCCGAGGCCGAGATGCGGCGCCTCGCGGCCCCGGACCTCGACGACCTGATGGCCGGGAGCATGGACGCCGCTCGATACTGGTCGCGCCTCTCCGCCGCCT
Source organism: Spirochaetota bacterium (assembly GCA_003247225.1). GTDB lineage: Bacteria > Spirochaetota > Spirochaetia > Treponematales > UBA12059 > SZUA-370. The sequence continues at coordinate 2,215 of QKAK01000174.1, forward strand.
CAGGCCTCCCCGTCAGCGAGGACTATTGGGAGACGCTGTTCGCGCCGAAGCTCGACGAGCGTATGGACGGCCTCGTCAGGGGACTACGGGGCCTCGGACGCGTCGTCTGCGGCACCAATACGATAGCCTCGCACTACGACTACCTCCTGGACGCCGGCATGTACGACGCCTTCGACGCGGTCTACGCGTCGCACCTGATGGGCGTCTGCAAGCCGGACCCGGATTTCTGGCGGATTATCCTCGACGCCGAGGGCTCCGCGGCATCGGACGCGGTCTTCGTCGACGACATGGCCGAGAACGTCGAGGCGGCGAGGGCCCTCGGGCTGCGCGCCCACCTATTCGACGGCGTCGCCGGGCTCGAGGCGTTCCTGGGCCTGGAGCCCGACGCGGCCGACCGGAGGCTCGAGGCGTGACCCGCCGCCCGGCGCTCGCGCTGATCGGCCTCCTCGCCGCGGCGCTCGCGGCGTCGTGCGCCCGCGAGGATCCGGCCGAGGCCGTTCCCGAGGCCGACCTGGTCGTCTTCTCGTCCCACCCCGACGAGCTCGCGACGACCATAGTCGACGAATTCAGGGAGCGCACCGGGCTGCGGGTGCGGCTCGTGCAGGACGGCACCGGCGCGCTGCTCTCCAGGCTGTCGGCCGGGGAGCGGGCCGACGTGCTGTGGGGCGGCGGGGCCGAGAGCCTCGTGGCGAACATAGGACTGTTCCAGCCCTACGAGTCGCCGGAGCGGGCCGCCATACCCGCCGCGCTCCGGGACGAGGACGGGTACTGGACCGGCCTGACCGTGCTGCCGATGGTCATCATGGTCAATAAGCGGCTACTGCCGGAGGGCTCGACGCCGTCCGGCTGGTCGGACCTATGCTCGCCCGAGCTCGCGGGCGCCGTGGCGTTCGCCGACCCGGCGTCGTCGGCCAGCTCGTACACCATCCTGCGGACGATGATGGTCGCGGCCAGGGTCTCGGCCGGAGGCGCGCCCGGCGCGGCGTGGCGCTTCGTCGAGGGCTTCGTGGACGCGATCGGCGGCTCGACCCTGAGCGAGTCGGCCATGGTCTACCGCGTCGTCGCCTCGGGCGAGTACCTCGTCGGGCTTACCTACGAGAACGCCGGCGCCGAGTCGCTGCGCCTCGGCTCGGACGTCGGGATAGTCTATCCGGCGGACGGCACCTCGGCCGTGCCCGACGGCGTGGCCATACTGCGCGACGCGGCCCACGTGGCGGCGGCCAGGCGCTTCATCGACTTCGTGCTCGGCCGCGACGTGGCCGGCGTCGTAGCGGCCCGATTCAAGCGGCGCTCGGCGCGCGTCGACGTGCCGGCCCCCGAAGGCCTGCCGCCGCTCGAGAGCGTGCGGCTGCTCGACTACGATTTCGACGCGGCCGTGTCGGAGCGCGAGGCGACGATAGAGCGCTTCACGGCGATGCTCGAGGCCGCCGAGCGTTAGCTCCGCGGCTCTAGGTCGTCGCGGCGGGTCCTGCCGCTACGGAATTCGCTCGGCGTCATGCCTACCACCCGCCGGAACAGGGTGCTGAAGTACCGGGCGTCGCGGTAGCCGGACAGGTCGGCCACCTCCCCGACGCGGACGCCGGGGTCGCGCAGCAGCTCCATCGCGCGCTTCATCCGCAGGCGCGTTAGGTACTCGTTGAACGTCAGCCCCGTCGACCGCTTGAGCAGCCTGGACAGGTGATCGCCCGAGATGCCGAGCCGCCCCGCTACCGAGTCCGCCGACAGGTCCGTCATGAAGCGCTCGCCGAGGTCGGCGATAGCGGCCTCCACGTACGAGTCGCCCGACTCGGCGGCCCGCTCCCTGGTCAGGTCCCGCAGGAGGCCGTAGGCCTGGTCGGCGGTCGCCGCCCGCTCGAGCCCGGCCAGGCGTTCCCGCTCCCCGGCGCGCATGCCCGCCCGCAGCATCGCGTCCTCCAGCTCGCCGTCGTCGACCGGCTTGATCAGGTAGTCGAACGCCCCGAGGCGTACCGCCTCCCTCGCGTACTCGAAGTCGGCGTGACCGGATACGATGATGAACAGCGGCCGCTCCGACGGCTCCAGCTCCGCCTCGGCCTTGCGCATCAGCGCGAGCCCGTCGAGGCCGGGCATCCGTATGTCGGTGATCACCACCTCGGCGCGGCGCTCGACGACGAGGTCCCAGGCGTGGAGGCCGTCCTCGGCCGAGCCTACGAGCATGTAGCCCCAGCGCTCCCACGGCATCGTCGTCTCGAGCTCCCTGCGGGCGAGCTCCTCGTCCTCCGCTATGACGAGCCGCCTCACGCGTCCTCCTTCGCGGAGGCTGCGAGCCCCGCCGGTATCCTGACCGTCGCGACGAAGCCCGCGCCCGAGCCCCCGGCCCGCACGCTCAGGCCGTACCCGGCGCCGTACTCGAGGGCCAGGCGGCGGTTCGTGCCCAAGAGGCCGATGCCGTGGTCGCCCCGCGGGGGCCTCGCCTCGTCGAGGGCGGCCGACAGCAGGTCCATCGCGTCGGCGTCCATCCCGGGCCCGTCGTCGGCGAAGGATATCACGGCGTCGCCGCCGTCGAGCCTGCCCTCTATCCTCAGCGATCCGTGGCCGCGCTTGCGCTCGAGCCCGTGCGTCAGCGCGTTCTCCGCCAGCGGCTCGAGGGTCAGGGGCGGCAGCGTCACCGGGTCGAGGGCGGGGTCGACGTCCAGCTCGAAGCTGAAGCGGTCGCCGAAGCGCAGCTTCTCGATGGATAGGTAGTCGCGCACCGACGACATGCTCTCGCGTACGGTGGACAGGCCGTCGCGGCGGCCGGAGCCGGCCCGGAGGAGCTTGCCGAGCCTGGAGACGACCTCCGCTATCTCGCCGGAGCGGCCGAGCTTGGCGAGCGACTTGATCGACGCGAGCGTGTTATGGAGGAAGTGCGGGTTCATCTGGGCCGCCAGCGCGCGCAGCTCCGCCTCCCTGAGCAGCTCCTGGCGCTCCACCTCGCGCCGGAGGAGCGCGTCCACCTCGGCGGTCATCGCGTTGAACGATCGGGCCAGGTCGCCGAGCTCGTCGTCGCCGGAAGGCTTGATGCGTATGGACAGGTCGCCGGCCTCGACGAGCCGCATCGAGCGGGCCATCTCGAGCACCGGCTCGGTCACGGAGGATGAGGCGCGCAGGGCCAGGGCGGCCGCGAGCCCGGCCGCGGCGAGCAGCCCGGCCAGCGCGACGTTGCGCGCCGAGCGGCCGAAGCCGTCGTAGAGGCCGCTCGGCGCCTCGGCCACCACGGTGAACACGGTGCCGGCGCCGGTCGCCCTGGCTACCGACACGCCGTCGCCGTCGAGCCTGATCGGTGTTCCCTCGATGAAGCCGCCCTCGAGCCCGGGATCGGACTGATAGAAGACGAGCTTGCCGGACGGGAAGACGACGGCCGCGCCGCCGCGGAGGCCGCTGGCCGCGGCCGCGGCCGCGATCGCCGAGCGCCGCACGTCGGCGAGCGCGTAGCCGAGCCTGGCCCCGTCGGGGTCGCGCACCGTCACGCCGACGGTGAACGAAGACCTCGCGCCGTCAGACAGCTCGGCGACCCGCGGCGAGACGGCCGTCTCGGCCTCGGACAGCGCCCTGAAGACGCCCCAGGAGCCGTAGGTAGCCAGGTCGCGGTCGGGGGCGGGGTTCCCGACGAGCAGCGCGCGGCCGCCGTCCAGCGACAGCACGCTCGCCTCGGCCGGGCCAGAGTCTCGGGGGAACGCGCGGAGCATGCTGCGGAAGGCCCGGACCGTCGCGGCCGCCTCCGGCTCCGCGTCGCTCAGGGCGGACAGGACGGCGGCGTCCTGCGACAGCGCGAGCAGGCCGGACGCGCAGCCGTCCGCTATCGCGGCCACCGAGCCGGCGAAGGCGGCCGCCTGGGAGTCGAGCCGGCCCCGGGCCTCGCGCCTGAGCGCCGACCCCGCGAGCGCCGTGTAGACCACCGAGACGCCGGCCGCCGGCGCCATGGCCGCGGCGAGGAACAGCGCGAAGATGCGCCGGAAGTAGCGCGGCCGCCTCACGGCCTAGCGCTCCCCGAGCAGGCTCTTGAGCTCCTGGATGTCCTTGACGAGCCGCGATCGGTCGAGGCTCTGGAAGCGCTTCGGTACCATCTCCTTGCTCGTGCACTCGACGACGGCGACCAGGTTCTGGAGCTCTATCTCGTGCGGGTAGGCCGGCGGCACGAAGTCGGTCATCGTCTCCTCGAGGTCCTCCCTGGTGACGAAGGTCCTGCCGTCCATCGTCGCCTTGAGCTTGGCCCGTATCAGCACCGCCTCGAGGTCGGCTCCGGAGAATTCGTGCCTGAAGCGCTTGAACAGCTCGGAGACGGGGAATCGCCGGATCGACAGCTCGAGCTTGCGGACGAGCACCTCGAAGAGGGCCTCCTTGTCCGCGTCGTTGTCGGGGTAGAAGAGGGCGAGGTGCTCCTCGGCGCGGCCCTGGCGCTTCAGGTCGATGGGCAGGAGGTCGGGCCGGCAGGTGATCAGGAACCAGATGATGCGGCCGCGGTACTCGGTATCGCCCATGAAGCTGGCGAGCTGCGCGAAGATGCGGTTCGAGGTGCCCGAGTCTCCGTCCTGGTCGCGGTCGCCGAGGAAGGCGTCGGCCTCGTCGATCATCACCGCTACCGGCGACATGGCCTTGAGTATCGTCAGCACCTTCTCGAGGTTCGACTCGGTGACGCCCTGCCATTTCGAGCGGAAATTCTTGAACTTGACCATCGGCACGCCTATCTCGCCGGCGAAGGCCGAGACCATGAAGCTCTTGCCCGTGCCGACCGGGCCGGCTATCAGGTAGCCCATCGGCAGCACGTCGAGCCGGCCCTGCTTCAGGGCCCTGGCCGCGTGCTTGAAGCGCTTCTTGACGAAGTCGTGGCCCGAGACGAAGGACAGGTCGTGCTCGGTCTCCAGGAACTCGAGCAGGCCGCCGGCCTCGCTCTCTATGATCTCGCGCTTCTTCTCCTTGAGGTACTCCATCGAGATCGGCCTGTCCTCCTGCCAGCTCTCGGCGGCCAGGCGGTTCAGGTTGACGAGGTTGAGGCCCGAGGTGATGGCTCCCACCGCGGCGGGCGTCAGCCCGCGGTCGAGCAGCAGGGTGCCCTGCGAGTCGAGGAATTCGAGGAACGACGAGCGCACGGACTCGTCGGGTATCGGTATCTCGACCTTGATCGTCGACGGGCTCGCGACGATGCGCGGGTTGAGGTCGGCAAGGTTCTCCGAAAGGAGCAGCACCGACACGTCGCCCTTGGTGAATACCGGGTCGTGCGACCAGCGGTTGAGCGTGACGAAGCAGTAGCGGTCGGCGTCGTCGAGCTTGGCCACCTCGCCCGCCGGCAGGATGGTCTCGGCGTAGTCGATGATCATCACGATGCGCTTCTTCTGCGGGATATTGAGCAGGAAGTACCGCTCGAGCGTCCTGAAGGCGACGGCGGGGTCCGACGACAGGAGCTCGTCGTCCTCCGTGTCCGGGAAACGCTCCTTCATCGCGCGTATATAGTCGCGCTGCATCTCCGGCGAGCAGAAGCTGACCCCGGAGGAGCGGTCCCAGAACACGATGATGTCGCGGTTGCCGAACAGCACCTCCGAGACGTAGTCCTGGATCTTGACGAAGTTGAACTCGCCCTCGTTCATCTTGTGGGGCAGGAAGTCGCGGATGTTCCCGTGGACGATATAGAGGTTCGCGGTCTTGGAGCAGTACTTGTACGACAGCTCCTGGGCCCACGACGGCAGTATCTTGATAAAGGGAAGGTTCTTGACGATGAGCTGCTCTTTCATGCGCCCTCCGGGAGGGAGTATGTACGATCACGGGCCGCGGGGGCAAGTGTCGGGGGCTCCGCGCTTCACTCGGAGCCCGGGCTGCAGTATTTTCAACCCATGAATTCGACACCCAAGATACTTATGGCGATGCTCGAGTGCGGCTTCGGCCATAAGAATCCAGCGATCGCGGTTCGGGACGCCATCGAGGAGGACTACCCCGGCGCGTACTCGGTCGAGGTGGTCGACCTGGCCAGGGAAAGCGGCGCGATCGCGGCCGACGAGCTACTCAAGCGCTCCTGGGACTTCTCGCTCGCGTTCCCGCCGCCGGCGCGCATCGGCTACCTCCTCGTCGAGCTGGCCGGCGAGCGCAAGGAATACATCGACGTGCTGTTCAGGGAGTTCGTCGTCAAGGGCATGGCCTATATCGACCGGTACCGCCCCGACCTGATCTTCTCGACCCACCCGCTGTGCACCTACGTCGCGGTCAAGGCCAGGGAGAAGCTCGGCCTGGCGTTCAAGCTCGTCACCTACGTCGTCGACCCCTTCGACGGCTACTCGTGGTGGGCGGAGAAGGGCTCGGACTATACCCTCGTGGCCACCGACCGGTCACGGGACCGGCTGCTGCGCCACGGCATCCCTCCCGAGAAGATCCGCGTCATAGGCTTCCCGATCAACAAGAAGTTCATGCGGGTCGACGCGGACCGGGACGAGGTGATAGCCCGGCTGGGGCTCGACCCCGACAACAGGACGCTGCTAGTCTCCGCCGGCGGCCAGGGCATCGGCCGGGTCTTCTCCTTCGTCGAGGCGCTCGCCAGGCACGAGCTGCCGCTGAACGTCATCACCGTCGCGGGCAAGAACCGCCGTACCAAGGAGCGCATGGACAGGCTCGTGCGGATGTCGTCGAAGACGCGCGTCGCCTCGATCGGCTACGCGCGCAACATGAACGAGCTCGTCGCCGCCTCCGACGCGGTGGTCGGCAAGGCCGGGGCCTCGACCGCGATGGAGGCCATCTTCCTGTCGAAGCCTATGATATTCACCGAGTGGTCGACCTACAACGACCGTTATATCATCAACTTCGCGCTCGACTACCATATCGGCATGTACTGCCCGACGACGTTCTCGTTCATCAGGGCGATGCGGTCCGTCGTCGAGGACGACCGGCTGCGAGTCTGCGCCGAGAACCTCGCCGAGCTCCATATGCGCCCGGGTACCGACGACGTGGCGGCGTTCATCGCGGGGCAGCTGGGCGCCGGGGGGCCGGTCGGCTCGGACCGCGGCTAGCCGTTTCGGTCGGACGATCTTGCGAGCCTTTCAGTCGTATGCTAGTATCATGGCACATCAAGCCATCAAGGAGATTGTACCATGGCATACAAGATTACCGACGCCTGCGTGAACTGCGGCGCCTGCGAGCCCGAGTGCCCCGTCGAAGCCATCAGCGAGAAGAACGGCGCCCGCTGGATCGACCCGGACAAGTGCATCGACTGCGGTTCCTGCGCCTCCGTCTGCCCGACCGAGGCCATCATCCAGGGCTGACGCCAGCGCGTCGGTACGAAAAACGCTCCCGCGAGGGAGCGTTTTTTTTACCGTATCAGGGGCCGGAACCGAGGCTTAGTCCTCCCGTTCCACCGGGCAGGTCATGCAGCGGGCGCCGCCGCCGCCCCTGGCCAGCTCTACGCCGTCGAAGCCGACGGCCAGCCGCTTGAACGACAGCGGGTCCTCGCCGCCGACCATGAAGTCCGACGCCGAGCGTATCTCGAAGCCGGCCGCCGATAGCGACTCGAGGGTGCGCACGTTGCACGAGTACATGATGATCCTGCCCGGGGCGAAGCTGAACGAGTTGGCCCCGGACAGCCACTGCTCGCGCTCCTGCATCAGCGGGTCGCTGCCGCCGGTCAGGACCGGCTTCAGGTCGACGCCTACCGACGCGAGGCCGGCGAGCAGGGACTCGGGCTCCGAGAGGCGCGGTTCCTTGCCCGGGGCGGCGTCTATCCTGACGACGCGGGCCCGGCTATGGCCGAGTATCACCGGCTCGTAGACCAGGCAGGCGTCGCGGTCGATCACGGTGAAGGCCATGTCCAGGTGGATCGTCGCCCTGGCGATCGGCAGGAGCACCGCGAACAGCGTTACCGGCTCGCCGTACGAGCCGACGATGGCCTCGGCCATCGCGTCGATCGCCCGGGCGCTGGTGCGCTCGGATACGCCGATGACGACGACGTCGCCTCGGACGACCTGGAAGTCGCCGCCCTCGATCGAGAAGCCGTCCCCGACCATGGCCGGTCCGTCTATCAGGCGCCCGCCGCCGCGGAAGTCGGGGTGGTTCTCGAACACGAATCGGTTAATGAGCGCCTCGGCGCGGCGCACCGGGAAGCGCATCGCCGAGGATATCGACTTGTCCTTGTAGACCATGGCCGCGTCGCGCATGAAGTACATGTTCGGCAGCGGCGGTATGTCGAACTCTGTCCCGCTCACGTAGCTGGCGAGCCTTACGTGCCTGGACGGGAGGCCGCCTATCGACGCTTTGGCGAGCGATGCGGCGTCCATCGCCTCGAGCTCGGCTAGGCGGTGGGCCGCGCCGTAGTGATCGGCGAGCATCGCTGCGAACCGTTCCCGGTTCTCGGCCGAGCCGAGGGCGCCGACGAGCAGGTCTCCGAGCTCGCTGACCTCGGCCACCTTCGATAGGAAGCCCTTGAGCTGCGAGTGCTCGCGCTTGACCACCTCGAGCGGGATGATGTCGTTGTAGAGTTCCTCCTCGGCGCGGCTCGGGCGCATAGCCTCGATCTCCGCTCCGGGAGTATGCACGATGACCCTACGGAGACGGCCCGTCTCCGAGAGTATCCTCAGCCTCCTGTCCATAAAGCCTCCCTTTTAGGGCCTAGGATATCAAGATAGACGCGACTTCGCAAGGAAAGCTTTACCATGCGATAGTGATATGATAATGCGGAATATGCAATCAAATAGCATGATATGTAATATACCGCAAAGGACACTTGCAAAGTTTCCGCGCCTCGACGATACTATCGGCCGTATCGGGATCGCCTCGGGTCGCGTCGATCGATGCAAGGCCCGTACGGCGTACCGCGGAAAGGATCGGAGCATGAAGCTGGCGAATCTATTGGATCCCAGGCTCGTCCTCTTGGACCAGGACGTATCGTCCATCGACGAGGCCATCGTAGCCGGCGTCGCGGCGTTCTCGGCGGGCAACCTGCGCTCGCTGGGGAGGGACGAGGTGCTCGCGCGGGTACGCGAGCGCCAGGCGCTCGGGGGCACCGTCTTCCCGACCGGCATAGCCATCCCGCACGCCCGGCTGCCGGGCTTCGACGACATCGTCATCGCGGCCGTCAGGCCGAGAGTCCCGATCGTTGAGCCGGACGGCGAAGGGACGCCGGTACGGCTGGTCTGGGTCGTGCTCACGGCGCAGTCGGCTTCGTCGACCTACCTGAAGGTGCTCGCGAACCTGGCGGCGATGTCGAAGGACGGCGCCGCGATGGACGCCCTGATGGCGGTCGAGACCGGGTACAAATTCGTCGAGGCCGTCGAGGCCGGCGGCTACGTCGTCGAGAAGGGCCTGCACGTCAGCGACATCATGACGCGCGAGGTCGTGTCGATCCGCGAGGACGCGAGCCTCCGCGAGCTGACCGACAGCATGTTCGCGAACAAGCTGCGCTACCTGCCCGTCGTGGACGCGGCGGGGCTGCTCGTCGGCGAGGTAGGCGTGCTCGACCTCATCGCCGCCGGCATCCCCGATTACGTGTACCGCGTCGGGAGCCTCAAGTTCCTCGACGAATTCGAGCCGATGGCCGAGCTGCTCAAGAACGAGGACAAGATAGCCGTCGGCGCCATCATGAAGCCGCCGGTGCGGTCGATCGCGCCCGACAGCTCGGTGCTCGCCGTCGCCTTCGAGATGACCCGGAGCAAGAAGCGGCATTATCCGGTCGTCGAGGACGGAAGGGTCGTCGGCGTAATATCGTCGATGGACATCCTGTCCAGGGTCCTCCGGGCCTGAGGGGCGCGGCTATGTACCCGACGATACCAATCGCGCTGGCTATATTCGCCGTCTCGATGATCGCGATCACGACCGAGAAGGTGAACAAGACCTCGGCGGCCATACTCGGCGGCATGCTGATGGTCATCTTCGGCATCGAGAGCCAGTCGAGCGCGTTCTCCTACATCGACTGGAACGTGATCTTCCTGCTGATCGGCATGATGATCATAACCGGCATCACGAAGCGCACCGGGCTGTTCCAGTACATCGCCATACGGCTCGCGAAGCTGGCGCGCGGAGAGCCGATCGTCATCATCGTCATGCTCTCCGTCGCGACGGCGGCCATCTCCGCCCTGCTCGACAACGTGACGACGGTGCTCATCCTCGTCCCGATCACCTTCCTGATCGCGGTGGAGCTCAACGTGGCGCCGACCCCGTTCGTCATCGCGCTGGCGCTGGCTTCCAACGTGGGCGGCACCGCCACGCTCATCGGCGACCCGCCGAACATCATGATAGGTTCCGCGGCCGGCCTCGGCTTCGCGGACTTCCTGACGACGACGGCCCCGATCGTCGCCGTCGACCTCGTCGCGCTCTGCGCCTTCATCTACGCGCTGTTCAGGAAGAGCCTCGTCGTGTCGAACGAGAGGAAGGCGCGCGTCATGGCGTTCGACGACTCCAAGGCCATCGAGGACCGCCCGCTCCTGGTCAAGTCGCTGGTCGTCCTCGGGGCGGTGACCGCGGCGTTCGTGCTCCACTCGAGGCTCGGCGTGGAGCCGGCGACCGTCGCGCTCAGCGGCGCGGCCGTCCTGCTCATCGCCTCGGGCGCCCACGACGTGGAGGCCATACTGAGCGAGATAGAGTGGACGACTATCATGTTCTTCATCGGCCTGTTCATGCTCGTCGGCGGCCTCGTCGAGACCGGGCTGATGACGACGGTATCGTCGTCGCTGCTCGGCGCGACGGCGGGGCACATGTCGGCCACGACGATGCTCGTGCTCTGGGCGTCGGGCCTGCTCTCGGGCCTGCTCGACAACATCCCGTTCGTCGCCACCATGATACCGCTGATCCAGGACATGGGGGCGTCGCTCGGCGCCCGCGCCATAGAGCCGCTGTGGTGGGCGCTGTCGCTCGGGGCCTGCCTCGGCGGCAACGGGACGCTCATCGGCGCCTCGGCCAACGTCGTCTCGGTCGGCATCTCGCGGAAGAACGGGAACCCCATTTCGTTCTGGGACTTCACCAAGTACGGCGCGGCCTATACGCTGATCTCGCTAATCATCTCCAGCGTCTATATGTTGCTGCGCTTCTGACGGTCCGCCGGCCGGGCCGGGCGTCTGACGGCCCGGCCGGCGAGGCGGACCCGCCGAAGCGGATCCGCTCATCGCCGAGGCCTCAAGCGCGAGACGGCTGAAAGGGAATCAGCGAAATCCCATTAGCTGCAGCCGGTGGTACTCCCGCAGGTCTCGGCGCCGGAGTACCGGCGAGGCGGACCCGCTTGCGCGGATCCGCTCATCGTCGAGGCCTCAAGCGCGAGACGGCTGAAAGGGAATCAGCGAAATCCCATTAGCTGCAGCCGGTGGTACTCCCGCACGTCTCGCACTTGAGGCAGGTGCCGTTGCGCACTAGGGTCAGGTGGCCGCAGACGGGGCAGGGGTCGCCCTCGTAGCCCTTCATCCTGGCCTTGCGCGAGTCGTCCTTGGGCCTGGCCGCGGCCTGGGCCGGCGCGGCGCGCTCGGCGGCCTCGCGGGCGCGGCGCTCGGCTTCCTTCCTCGCGGCCTTGCCGTTCTGGGTGTTCGTGGCGTTCAGGTCCTCGGGCTTGACCTGGCCGAGGTCGAAGCGATCCTGATAGCTGATCGCGAGGTCGCGGAAGACGTAGTCGAGCACGCTCGTGGCCATCTTGATGTACTCGTGGCCCTGTACCATGCCGTTCGGCTCGAAGCGGCTGAAGGTGAACGCGTCGACGTACTCGTCGAGCGGCACGCCGTACTGGAGGCCGAGCGAGACGGCGATCGCGAACGAGTTGAGGAGGCTCCTGAACGCGGCTCCCTCCTTGTGCATGTCGAGGAATATCTCGCCCAGGCGTCCGTCGTCGTACTCTCCGGTGCGCACGAACACCGAGTGGCCGCCTATCTTGGCCTTCTGGGTGTAGCCGTCGCGCCGGTTCGGCAGCGAGTGCCTGGCGCTGACGAAGCTCGGGGCCTCGGCGGCGGCCGGGGCTCCCGCCGCCTGAGCGGCGATCGGCTCGGCCGGCTCGGACTGAAGGGCCAGGAGGCGCTCGGCGAGCGGGTTCGAGCTGGCCGCGATGGCAGATAGGGGCTGGGACAGCTTGGAGCCGTCGCGGTAGAGCGCGATGCTCTTGAGCATGCTCTTCCAGGCCGTCATGTAGGCGCCCTTCACGTCGTCGAAGCTCGCGGAGTCGGGCATGTTGATGGTCTTGGAGATGGCGCCCGACACGAAGGGCTGGGTAGCGGCCATCATCGAGATGTGGGCCTCCCAGGCTATCGACCTCGTCGCCTCCCGGCCGGACGGGGTCGCCGTGTCGAAGACGGCGTAATGGGCCTTCTTGACGTGGGGCGCTCCCTCGATGCCCATCGAGCCGCAGGCCCAGGCCTCGGCCTGGCCGATCTCGGACTGCGTGAAGCCGAGGAAGGCGAGCAGGTCGAGGGTCGGGTCGTCCCGCAGCGCGTCGGCCGCGCCGACCGCCTCGTAGGCCTCCCGGCCCAGCGTGAACGGGTTGAACGCCGCGTCGAGGCCCATAGCGTCGCGGAGGGCCTTGTCGGCCTTGGCGATAGCCTCCTCGGGCAGGCCCTTGGCGCGCAGCGCCTCGAGCGACACGGCCGGCGCCCCGTCGAGGGAGCCGCGGCCGACCATGTAGCGGCGGATGTCGCCTATCTGCTCCTCGGAGTAGCCGAGGGCTCGCAGGGCCGGCTCGACCGAGTTGTTGACTATCTTGAAGTAGCCGCCCCCGGCCAGCTTCTTGAACTTGACCAGCGCGAAGTCCGGCTCGATGCCGGTGGTGTCGCAGTCCATCAGGAGGCCGATGGTGCCGGTCGGCGCTATGGCCGTGGTCTGGGCGTTACGGTAGCCGTGCGCCTGACCGAGCTCGAGCGCCTCGTCCCAGGCGGCCTTGGCGGCCTCGGCGAGCGCGGCAGGAGCCATGGCCTGGTCGATACCGCGGGGCGCCACCGACAGCTTCTCGTACTCGGCCGCGTCCGCGCCGTAGGCGGCCCGGCGATGGTTGCGCATGACGCGCAGCATGTCGTCGGCGTTGGCCCCGTAGCGCGCGAAGGGGCCGAAGGCGGCGGCCATCCTGGCGGAGTGGGCGTATGCCTCGCCGGTCATGATGGCGCTGATCGACGCGGCTACCGCCCGTCCCTCGGCCGAATCGTAGGGCAGGCCCATCAGCATCAAGAGCGTGCCGAGGTTCGCGTAGCCGAGGCCTAGGGTCCGGTAGTCGTAGCTCTTCCTGGCTATCTCCTTGGACGGGAACTGGGCCATCGCGACGGATATCTCGAGGGTCAGCGTCCATAGCCTGACCGCGTGGCGGTAGCGGTCCGCGTCGAACGACCCGGCGGACTCGTCGTAGAACGCGGTCAGCTTGAGGGAGGCCAGGTTGCAGGCCGTGTCGTCGAGGAACATGTACTCGGAGCAGGGGTTGGAGCCGCGTATCTCGCCGTCGGCGGGGCAGGTGTGCCAGTCGTTGACGGTCGTGTGGAACTGGAGGCCGGGGTCGGCGCACTGCCAGGCGGACTTGGCTATCCTGTCCCAGAGCGAGCGGGCCTTGACCGTCCGCATCGTCTTGCCGCCGCGGCGCATCGTCAGCGCCCAGTCCTTGCCCTTGGCCACGGCCTCCATGAAGTCGTTCGTGACCCGTACCGAGTTGTTCGACGACTGGCCGGAGACGGTGTTGTAGGCCTCGCCCTCCCAGCTGGCGTCGAAGACCGGCCCGTCGACGTCAGGGTCTCCGTCGGCGATCCGCCGGAGGAGCTGGTAGACGTACGAGCCCGGCACGCCGGCGTCCAGCGCCTCCTTGGCGGCCGAGCGCAGCCATGGGTTGGCGTCGATGGACAGCCTGTCGGCCGCCGGCACGTCGGACCTGGCCGCGGCGTCGCGCATCGCGCTCGAATACTGCTTGAGAGCCTTGCTGCCGGAGACGAGGCAGGCGACCTTGTATTCCTCGCCGGCCTTCCAGTCGACGAACTGCTCGATGTCGGGGTGGTCGGCGTCCAGGATGACCATCTTGGCGGCGCGGCGGGTCGTACCGCCCGACTTGATCGCGGCGGCCGAGCGGTCGGCTATCTTGAGGAATGACAGGAGGCCGCTGGAGAAGCCGCCGCCGGACAGCGGCTCTCCGGCCCCGCGTATCTTGGAGAAGTTCGAGCCGGTGCCCGAGCCGTACTTGAACAGCCTCGCCTCGCGCTCGACGAGGTCCATGATGCCGCCCTCGTTGACCAGGTCGTCCTGCACGTCCAGGATGAAGCAGGCGTGGGGCTGGGGCCGTTCGTAGGCGCTCGTCGAGGCTACGACCTGGCCGCTCTTGGGGTCCACGTAGTAGTGGCCCTGGGCCGGGCCCTCGAGGCCGTACACGGCGTGCAGGCCGGTGTTGAACCACTGGGGGCTGTTCGGGGCGCCCATCTGGTTAGCGAGCATGAAGCATATCTCGTCGTAATAGGCCTTCTCATCGGCCTTGGAGTCGAAATAGCCGGATTCCTTGCCCCAGAGCGTCCAGGTGTAGGCGAGGCGATGGAATACCTGGCGGGCGTCGTGCTCCGAGCCGGCCGCGGGCGAGGGGCCGGCCAGGCCCTGCTGGGACGCGGGCACCCAGGCGCGCCAGGCGTCGGCCTTGTCGCCGGGCACGCCGGCCTTGCGGAAATACTTCTGGGCTATGATGTCGGTGGCTATCTGGCTCCAGGTCGACGGCACGATGACGCCATCCATCCTGAAGACCGCCTTGCCGTCGGGGTTGCGTATCTCCGAGACCCGTTTCTCCCACCGGATGCCTTCGTACGGGCCCTTGCCGGCGGTCGTGAACAGTCTGTCTATCTTCATGGCGTCCTCCAATTTTTGTCTGCTGGGTATACTACTAATAGTATTCAGTAGTCAATATACTGCAATATAGGGTAGTCGTCGAGGCATGTTTTAGCGGCTAACGGCGAGCCGGATCAAGGCCGATACTAAGTATGAATATGGAAACACTAGCGATAATCAACGCGATAGGCCTGAGCGAGCACGCGACCTCCCCCTGGGCCGACGGCCCGAGCGCCCTCGAGCGGGCCGTGGCCTTCGCCGAGCGCATGGCCCCGGGGCGACCCGGCGCCGGCGGGCATTCGAGGACGCTCGTGCTGGCTTCCGGCCCCGTGCCGGAGCTCGGGCCGCGATCGGTGATCCGGGACGGCTGGACGATGCGCGACGTACTAGCCGAGGCCGTCGGCTTCGCGGCTACCGAACCGGACTGCGATACGGTGATCTACCTGAGGGGCGACGAGCCCTTCCTCGACGCGGAGCTGACAGGGCGCCTGCTCGAGCTGCACGGGCGCTACCGCGCCGAGTACACCTTCGCCGACGGTTACCCGCCCGGATTCTCGCCGGAGCTGCTATCGGTCAAGACGCTGCCGAACCTCGTGGAGCTCGCGTCGCGCCACGAGGTCAAGCCGGAGCGCGGCGGCCTCTTCGCGCTGATCCAGAACGACATAAACTCGTACGATATCGAGACGCACCTGTCGCCGAGCGACATGCGCGCCTACCGCTTCTCCCCGGTCTGCGATTCCCGGCGGAACGCCCTGGCGGCCGAGCGCCTCTGGAGGCTGGGATGCAGGAGCGCCGAGGAAGCCGCCAGGCTGCTGCCGGAGCATCCGGAGCTGCTGCGGACCCTGCCGGCCTTCCTCTGGGTACAGGTCGCCGAGGGCTGCCCTCAGGCTTGCGCCTACTGCCCGTATCCGTCGATGGCCGGCGATCCTCGGGGGCTCGAGGGCTTCATGCCCGTCGAGCGCTTCGAGGGCCTGATGGCCGACGCGGAAGCGCTCTGCGACGACCTGGTCGTCGACCTGTCGCTCTGGGGCGAGCCCGCGATGCATCCCGATTTCGCCGCGCTGGCCCGGGCCGCGCTCTCGAGGCCGCGCTTCACGCTGATAGTCGAGACCTCGGGCGTCGGTTGGAAGCGGGGCCTGGCCGAGTCCCTGGCCGCCGAGGCCGGGGACCGCGTACAGTGGATAATCTCCATCGACGCGGCGGACGACGACGGCTACCTGGCGCTGCGCGGCGACGGAAAGGACGAGGCCCAGGCCTTCGCCGAGCGCATGCTGGCCGCCTCTCCAGGGAACGTCCACGTCCAGGCGGTGCGCATGCGGGAGAACGAGGCGGGCCTCGAGGCCTTCTACAGGGCTTGGAAGCAGCGCGGGGCCAAGGTCATCGTACAGAAGTACGACTCCTTCTCAGGCTGCCTGCCCGACCGCAGCGTAGCGGACCTGTCGCCGCTCGATAGGCTGCCGTGCCGTCACCTGGCCCGCGACATGGCGGTGCTGCTCGACGGTTCGGCGCCCTGGTGCAAGCATTGCCTCGTTCCGGGCGAGCGCATGGCGTACGCCGGATACGCGGGAAACGCCTTCTCGGACGGCCTCGAGTCGGTCTGGGCGGCCATGGGCGCCTGGTACGGACGGCACATAGCCGGCGATCTGCCTGAACCATGCGGACGGTGCGATGAATACCATACCTTTAACGCTTGACGCCTATAGGCCCACCTACACCGTGCTCGGCGGCGGCCGCGGCTCCGGCTGCAGGGACGGCTTCCCCGTGTCGGTGCTGCTCCTGAACCGCGGGCCGATGCTGTACCGGGCGGAGATGATCCAGGAGCTGGTGCGGGTCGGCTTCGAGTCCATCGTCTCGATGGAACTGATAGGCGACTCGCCCGAGCTCGAGGGCCTGGCCTCGCGCTATCCGCAGGTCCGCTTCATCTGCCTGCACGAGGCCGCGAACCTCGGCGTCCGGGTGAACATAGGCATGCGCGAGTCGTGCTCTCCGTTCGTCTTCGTGCTCTGGAACGACCAGCGCCTGGCCACGAGCACGCTGTCGAGCCGCTTCTTCGACAAGGTAGTGGACCTCGACGCTGCCTGCCTCGTGCCGACCCTGAACGACGCGACGGGCTCGCCGGTGCCCTCGATCAGCCATCCCGCCCAGTCGGGCAAGGCCTTCAGGATAGTGCCGTTGCCTCCGAAGGCCGACGGCGAGAAGAGCCTATACCCCTTCGACGCGTGCGGCATCTACTCCAGGGAGAAATTCATGCTGCTCGGCGGCTTCGACTGGACCATCGACAACCCGTACTGGCAGAAGCTCGACTTCGGCATGCGGACCTGGCTCTGGGGAGAGACGATACGCTACGCGCAGGCGCTGCGATTGAACTACGACGGCGCCCCGCCGGCCGAGGACACGACGCCCGACGCCGACTACGGCCGGTTCTGGCTCAAGAACCTCGCGCCGGCCCTGCGCGGCGACGCGGCGACGTTGCCCGGGGCCAGGATGCTCAGCTACCTGTTCAGGTCGATGAAGGGGCCCGCCCAGGCCTTAGGCGATTTCAAGGCGGCGAGGGCCTGGGTCGAGGCCTGCGCCTATCGGTTCAAGGCGGACGCGACGCGGCTGGCCGACCTATGGGACCCGCTGTCATGATCCGGGGTCCGGCCGATCGGCCGCGGCGGGTCGGCGTCGTCGTCCAGATGCGGCTCGACTCCAGCCGCCTGCCCCGCAAGGCCCTGCTGCCGCTCGGCGAAACGAGCCTGGCCGGCGCCGTCATGCGCCGGCTGCGCGGCGTGCGGGCGGACGAGCGCGTGCTCGCCACCGACGAGGCCGGAGCCGAGGCCCTGGCGGCCGTCGCCATGGAGTACGGCTTCTCCGTCTTCGCGGGCCCCAAGGAGGACGTGCTCGCCCGCTACGCGATGGTCGTACGCGTGTACGGCCTGGACCGCGTCGTCAGGGCGACCGGCGACAACCCCTTCGCGTCGGCGATACTGGCTAACGCCGCGCAGGAAGCCGCCGACGAGACGGGCGCCGAGTACGTCGGGCTCGTCGGCATGCCGGTAGGCATGGGCGTCGAGGTGGTCGACGCGAGCGCCCTGCTCGAGGCGGCGTCGGAGGCCGACTCGGCCTACGACCGCGAGCACGTCTGCCCCTTCCTATACGGCCGCCCCGAGCGCTTCAAGGCGCTCAGGCCGCAGTGCCCGCCCTCGTACCGCCTGCCCGAGGCCCGGGTCACGGTCGACACGGCCGAGGACTACGAGCGCGCTAAGGCGATAGTCGCGGCGCTCGGGGACGAGCCGAGCGACGAGGCCGTCATCGCGTGGCTTCGGGCCAGGCTCGAGGAGCGGTAAGCGCGATGGTAGAGATACTTCTCGTCCCGTCGGTCCGGCGCGGCAACGGCTCCGGCCACCTGGTGCGCTGCTTCGCGCTGGCCGAGGCGCTCGGCCCGAAGGCGGCCGTCTACCTGGCCGACGAGCCCGGCCCGGGCTCGTGGAGCGCCGACGAGCTCAGGTTGGCCTATCCGCGAGAGACGGCGTCTATCAGGATCATAGGCGCCATACGCTCGGCCGCCCGCTTCAAGCTCGTCGTGCTCGACCGGCGCCGGACGAGCGCGGGCGAGCTCGAGCGCTGGATAGGCATCGGGGCCGTCGCCGCGATCGACGAGGGAGGCCAGGCCCGCTGCTCGGCCCATTACGTCGTCGACATTCTGCCGCGGATAGCCGGCGCCGCCAGGGGGCGGGGCGTCGGCGCGGCCAACCTGGCGTCGCTCGGCTTCCTGTCCCTGCCGAACGCGCGCAGGGACCCGCCGAAGCGGGCCGGGCGCGTGCTCGTCAGCTTCGGCGGCGAGGATCCGGCCGGCTTGGCGGGCGCGTTCCTCTCGGCGGCCCTGGGCGGCGCACTCGTGCCTCCGGAAGCCGTCAGCGTCGTCTCGGGCGCCCTTTCGGACGCCGCGGCCGCCTACGAGGGCGTGACCGCGCTCGGTCCGGTCCAGAACCTCAAGGAGAAGCTCCGCTCCTACGACCTCGTCGTCACGCAGTTCGGCCTGACGGCGTTCGAGGCGGCCTGGGCCGGCTGCGCGGTGCTGCTGCTCAACCCGAGCGACGAGCACGAGCGGCTCGGCAGGGCCGCCGGGTTCGTCAGCCTCGGCGTCGGGCGCCCGAGCCCGAGGCGCCTCCGGGCGGCCCTCGGCGATATCGGACGAGTCGCCGAGGCCTCGGCGGCGGCCGCGCCTCGGGAGCGCCTCGACCTGGCCGCCAGGCTCGCGGCGCTGCGGCCCCACCACTCGGGCGAATGCCCAGCCTGCGGCCGCCCGCTCGGCGAGGCCGTCTACCGTTCCGAGCGCAAGACCTACCTGCGCTGCCCGGACTGCGGGCTCGTGCGGATGACGCATTTCTTCCCGCGGGAGAACCCGTACGCGGAGCGGGCGTACTTCTTCGACGAGTACAAGGCCCAGTACGGCCGCACCTACGTCGACGACATCCCGAGCATACGCAAGGCCTCGGCTAAGCGGCTGGCCGTGATCGAGTCGATGCTTCCGGCCGGCCACGAGGGACAGGGCGTACTCGACGTCGGCTGCGCCTACGGCGCGTTCGTCGCCGAGGCCCAGTCCAGGGGCTGGAACGCGGTCGGCTCGGACCTGGCGCCGGACGCCGTCGAGTACGTCAAGAATACCTGGAAGATCCCGGCCTTCGTCGGCGACTTCGCCGCCCCGGCGGCCGACGGCCTGTACCCTCGGGACCTCGCCTGCCTGTCGATGTGGTACGTCATAGAGCATTTCGACGAGCTTGGCCGGGCGCTCAGGCGGGTAGCCTCGCTGCTGCGGCCGGGCGGCGTGTTCGCCTTCTCGACGCCGTCGGGCGAAGGGATCTCGGCCAGGCGCGACGCCGGCCTGTTCTACGAGCGCTCGCCCGACGACCACTACACGGTCTGGAGCCCGTCGACGGCGCCCGGGATTCTCAAGCGCTTCGGTTTCGAGGTACAACGTATCGTCGTCACCGGCCACCATCCGGAGCGCTTCCCCGGCGTGCCCGCCGATGCGGATTCGCTGCGCTACGGGGCCGCGATGACCGTATCGAGGCTGCTGGGGCTCGGCGACACCTTCGAGTGCTACGCCGTCTATCGCGGCAGGGGAGGGGAACGGGACGCCGGGCGGCCCGCGGAGCGAGCATGAGATCCATACTGATACTCGGGGCCGGCTTCATGCAGGGGCCGGCCATACGGATAGCCAAGGCCAAGGGCTACAGGGTCTACGCGGCCGACGCCGACCAGAACGCGGTCCACTCGGGCTCGGTAGACGAATTCCTGCATATCGACCTCAAGGACAAGGAAGCCCTCGCCGGGGCGGCCGCCGGCATTTCCGGCCTCGCCGGCGTGTTCACCGCCGGCACCGACTTCTCGGCGTCGGTCGCCTACGTCGCCGAGCGGCTCGGCCTGCCGGGCATACCGTACGAGGCCGCCCTCGACGCGTCGGACAAGGCGAGGATGCGCTCGAGGCTCAGGGCGGCCGGCGTGCCGGTGCCGGATTACGCCTTCGGCGGCTCGGGCGACGACCCGGCCGCGCTGGCCGAGGCGGTCGGCTCGTGGCCGGTCGTCGTCAAGCCGGTCGACAACATGGGCGGGCGCGGCTGCCGGCTGGCCCGCTCCGTATCGGAGCTGCGCGACGCCTGGGCCGACGCCGTGGCCCATTCGCGCAGCGGGCGCGCCATCGTCGAGGCCTACCTCGACGGCCCGGAGTTCAGCCTGGACGCCGTCGTGCGCGACGGCCGCGTCGCGCTGCGCGGCGTCGCCGACCGCGTCGTCGTCTTCGAGCCGTACTTCGTCGAGATGGGGCACACGATGCCTACGTCGTACGGCCGCGAGGTCGTCGACGAGGTGGTCGCCGTCTTCGAGGCCGGCGTCGCGGCGCTCGGCATACGGAACGGCGCGGCTAAGGGCGACATGAAGTATACGCGCCGCGGCGCCTTCGTCGGCGAGATCGCCGCGAGGCTGTCCGGCGGCTACATGTCCGGCTGGACCTACCCGTACTCGAGCGGCGTCGAGCCGACCGCCGAGGCCATCGACATCGCCTGCGGCGTCGAGCCGGCCGAGGCCGGGACGCCGCTCGGCCTGACCTGCTCGGAGCGCGCCTGGATATCGATACCCGGCAGGGTGGCGGAGCTCAGGGGCCTGGCCGAGGCCGAGGCGATGCCCGGCGTCAGGCACGTCTTCTCGAGGGCCGCGGTCGGCGGCCGCGTGGTCTTCCCGTCGAACAACGTGCAGAAATGCGGCAACGTCATCGCGGTCGGCGGCTCCGCGGCCGAGGCGGACGGCTACGCCGAGGCCGCCGCCCGGTCTATCCTGATACGGCTCGAGCCGGACGACGAGGCTACCGCCGCCTTCCTTCGCGGGGAAGGCTCTATCCGAGGCCCGGACGGCTCGTCATGGCCGCCGGCGGCCTTCGGCGGCGTCTCCGCGATCACCGAGTCGTCGCTCCATAAGCTGCCCGGCATGGTCCGCCTGGGCGGATCGGGAGGGTCGGTATCGATAGCCCCGCTGCGCGGCGTCGAGTCGGAACGCGCGCTGGACTGGCAGGGCCGCTCGATACCCGAGGCGCTCGACGCCGTGACGGCTCTGACCGGCGCCAGGATAGGGCTCGACGGCGACCTGGTGCTCGGCTCGAGCTTCTGGCGCGCCTTCCTGCGCGGCGGCTACCAGGGAGGCGCCTGGGCAGTCGAGCGGGCCCGCCTGGGGGATCGAGGATGACGACGCGCCGTTCGCCGCTCGCCTCGCTGCTGCTCGCCCTCGTAGCTACCGTAGCGGCCGCGGCCGTAGGGGCGCAAGGGAGCGGCGACCAATGGCTCGACCTCATGGAGGTGGCCGCGCGCTGGAAGGCGAACGTCTCCTACGACCCGCTGACAGGTACCGGCCACGTCCTGCGCGGATCGGACCTGGTACGCTTCAAGGTCGACTATCCGGTGTTCTCCGTCGGCCAGGGGACGGCGCTCCGCGCCACGGCCATCAAGGACGCGGGAACGCGCCTCGGCATACGGACGGACGCCGTCCACGCTATCGAGGCATGGTTCGCCGAGCGCGACGCCGAGCGGGCCTCGCATTTCAGCGTGGCCGCCATCCTGATCGATCCCGGCCACGGCGGCAAGGACCCGGGCGCCATCGGCGAATTCGGCTCGGGCAAGGACAGGCTACGCGTCGCGGAGAAGGACGTCGTGCTGGCCATAGGACGGGAAGTCTACGACCGGCTCGTCGAGCGATGGCCGGACAAGCGCATCCTGATATCGCGCGGCGGCGATACCTTCCCGACCCTGGACGAGCGGGTCGAGATGGCCAACGACGTGCAGCTGGGCATCAACGAGGCGATCATCTACGTCTCGATCCACGCCAACGCGTCGTTCAACAAGTCCGCCTCCGGCTTCGAGGTCTGGTACCTCAACCCCGAGTACAGGCGCTCTGTCGTCGACCCCAAGAAGGCGGAGGGCGTCGACGAGCACGTGCTGCCGATACTCAACGCGATGCTCGAGGAGGAGTACACGACCGAGAGCGTGTTCCTCGCCAAGGGCATACTCGGGGGGCTGGACGGCGGCGTCGGCGACGTCTCGGTCAACCGCGGGCTGCGCGCAGAGGAATGGTTCGTCGTAAGGAACGCCAAGATGCCGTCGGTGCTCGTCGAGGTGGGCTTCGTGACCAACGAGGACGAGGCGAAGCGCTTGAGCGACCCCGATCACTTGCGTAAGCTGGGCGACGGCATCTATAATGGTATCGTCGAATTCGTCGACTATTTCGAACACAGGAAAGGCTCGAGCGCCCAGTGAAACCGACCCTAGAACGGATTGTGCAGGCCTCCCGGCTGGCCGTGAACGTGGCGCTCAAGCCTAGGTATTTCTGGCTCGGGGCGCTCGCCCTGGCTCTCGTCGCCAGCTCCGCCGCCGTAGCCGTCGCGTCGCAGCCGCCAAGGCGGGCCGCGACGCTCTGGTTCCCCGACGCCCGCGGCTCGGACCCCGCCGACGCCCGCTCGGAGCTGCGCTACGTGGCCGTCAAGAAGGACGCGGCCGAGCAGGCCGCCGAGCTCGTGGAGGAGCTGCTGCTCGGGCCTATGGACGCTATGGCCAGGCCGATAGCGGTACCGCAGGTCAGGGTCGAGTCGGTAATCGTCTCGGGCAAGACCGTCTACGTCGACCTGTCGGCCGACCTATGCTTCGGCAAGCCGGCGGCCGACGGAAGCTACGCGGCTCCTCCGGTCGAGCCGCGCGTGGCGCTCGGCTATATAGAAAGGGCGCTGCGCTGGAACTTCAGGTTCCGCGACGTCAGGATGACCGTCCAGGGCCTGGAACCCGACTGGGCGACCGTAAATAGCCCCGAAGAGGCTCAAAATTCATAAAATAATTGACAAAGGGTAGGGCTTGGCTATAATCAAGTCAAATTGGGTAAAACTGTACGCGCACTATGGAAAGGAGCATTTGAATGAGAAGGTCAGTAGCACTGATCGTCGTCGCTCTGTTGGTCGCGAGCGCATCGGTCGTTTTCGCGGATGAGGCCGTCCTGATAGATTTTTCCCTCCTCGGAGCGGATATAATCGAGGACCCCGTCCAGGCCGGTAAGCTGACGCAGAACCGCGCCACCATGATGGATTTCTCGACGGTCGCGGGCGCGAGCTACACCGAGGAGCAGAAGAAGCAGATGGCCATCTCCCTGGCCATAGAGAACTGGGACGTGATCCTCGCCTCGTCCTCCCGGACCGGCATGCGCCAGGCGCTCACGTATACCCGCGAGGCCAAGATCGCCCAGGACGCCAAGCTGTACGCCGGCGCCACCGCGCTCGGTATCCGCGTCAACTTCCCGCTCGAGCCCTTTAACTCCTGGGCCAGGATCCAGCCCCCGTTCGACGTCCCGGCTTTCGAGCCCAAGGCCGATATCGACGATTCGGGCAAGATCACCGAGAAGACCGACGCCCAGGGCGCCGATCCCAAGAACGCCGCGCTGACCCGCTTCGAGGGCAGCTACGACGCCGAGACCAAGATCACCACCGCCCTCGGCATCGTCAAGAACGTCGGCGTGATCAAGTCGATCGCCGTCAACGTGAAGGGCCTGAATTTCCCGCACGGCCTGTCGGTCATCCTCAAGGATAACGACGGCGTCGAGCACGTCATGTTCATGGGCTACCTGAACTTCGACGGCTGGCGCGAGCTGCGCTGGGACAATCCCCAGTACATCACCGACGTCCGCAACCGCGAGCTCAGGATCGACCCGCTCTATCCGCGCTCGACCCCGTTCGTCAAGTTCGCCGGCTTCCTGATCTCCAGGGACGCGGCCGCTGTCGGCGGCGACTTCATCGCCTACGTCAAGGACGTGAAGATCCTGTACGACAAGGCCGTCCTCGAGCCCGTCCGCGACATCGACGACGAGGCCATCTGGGGCATCATCGGCCAGAAGGAAGACGATCGCAAGCGGCTCGAGAGCCAGCGTTTCGGCGCCTCCCAGGTCATGCGCTATCTCGAGCGCATGAAGCAGGAGACGAAGACCGAGTTCACCGGTTCGGGCACCACCGAATAACATCAGCGCGCGCAAGCATATACGGCCACCCGCGACAGCGGGTGGCTATTTTTTACTCGCTTGCCCGTACAGCCATATCGTCGTATCATTGACGGATGGATGAATCCGAACCCATACAGAGCCGGGCGTCGCTCGAGAGAGCGTATAAGTCCAGCGCGAAGGATATCGGCGCTATCCTGAGCGAGATGGTCGCAAGGATACAGGGCTCCCTCGACGCCGTAGGCCTGTTCCCCGCGTATAAGCACAGGGTAAAGTCGTTCCAGAGCTACTTCGCCAAGAAGATCAAGTTCACTCGCGACGCCGTGACGAACGGCGCGCCCCCGCTTCCGATAACGGACCTGATAGCCGTCCGCATCATCTGCCCGTTCATCGGCGACCTCGAGCGCGTGGAGAAGGCGCTATCGGAGCGCTTCGTCGTGCGCGAGGTCGAGCGAAAGGGCTCGGAGCGGTCCTTCAAGGAATTCGGCTACGAGTCGACCCACCTGCTGCTCGAGATACCCGAGGACGTGCTCGCCGGCAATACGTTCATCGACCCGCCGGTCTGCGAGGTGCAGATCCGCACGATACTCCAGGACGCCTGGGCCGAGGTCGAGCACGAGCTGGTCTACAAGGCCGAGTTCACCCCGTTCGACGATCCGATGAAGCGAAAGCTGGCCGCGCTCAACGCCAACCTGACCCTGTCGGACATGCTGTTCCAGGAGATACGCGACTATCAGCACCAGCTGACGAACGAGCTGGCGAAGCGCCGAGTGGCGTTCTTCAAGAAGATCGAGGACGCCATAGACAAGGACATGTACACGAGCTTCAAGGAGACGCCGCGCAGCGCCTCCGAGGAGCCGAAGCAGCCGTCATGGCTCGGCCCATGGAAGTCGCTCGACGACCTCCTGCTCGAGGCGCTCAACGCGCATAACCGGGCCGACTACATACGCGCGATCGACATCTACTCGCATATACTGGCGCTGAACCCCAAGCCGGAGATACGCGCCCTGATCTACAAGCACCGGGGCATGGCCTTCTTCGCCGAGAGCCGCTACGACGAGGCCCTCGAGGACTTCACCGCCACCCTCGAGCTCGACGGCAAGTGCTATAAGGCGGCCTACTACCGTGGCGTCGTCCACAGCGTCAAGCAGAACTACTCGGCGGCCATCGACGATTTCAACGACGCGATCGCGATCCATCCGTACCATTTCTACTCGACCTATAGGCGGGCCCAGGCCTACTACCACGTCGAGGACTACCCGAAGGCCTTGGCAGACTGCGACGCGGCGCTGGAGCTGGAGCCGGAGAACGAGTCGCTGAAGAAGCTGAAGCGTATGGTGCTCAAGAAGCTGAAGATGTAAAAAAAACTGAAGATGTAAAAAAAACCGCCCGCGATAGCGGGCGGCCGGTCATCCCCTGGGAACGTTTGCTAGTATCCGGGCTCTATCGATCCTTTGTTTCTAGCAAGTTTCTGCGATAATAAGTATCATTTTGACATGGATCAATGCTTCTACTTTTATGATTTCGAGCAGTATGCTATACGAAGCCATATTCCTGAGCATATATCTATATAGTGATATTTCATTCTTCACATCGCTTGTCCGAAAAATGCGTAGCACTATCTAAAGTGGTTCATGTCTATTTAATTCCCACGTAATCTTGACCTTTAGAGCACTATAGGATATATCGCGGCTGGTTGTTGGCGAGTAAATGGAGAGCCGCCCGTATTACGAGTACGGACGGCTCTATCCTAGCAAGAGAGGAGGATTGATTAGGATCTCTACAGTCTCATGCCGTTGGTGGTTCCGATAGTAGATGTATTACAATAGCAAAGTCAAGGACTTCCTTGACTATCGGCGCTTCAGCGCCAAGGAAAGTAAAAAGTGCATCATATTTTCGAAATATGTAAGCAGCTTCTTAATAAGCTGTTTGATCGGAGCGGTACGTGTCCGCAAGCCTCTCCCGTTATCCGCGTAAGCGGTGAGCACAATCAGATTACGATTCATAATCACGTAGAAGTGAAGTAGCTGGCAGCCCCGGAGTAATCCGGGGCTTATTTATCGAATAAGGTGCATGATAATGAAGATACGATGCGTTATCGGGATCTGGTATCCACCCTTAACCTAGAAACACCTTCAGGGTCATTGTTGGTTATGAGTGGATACCATACTTGGATTAGATATCTTCGATGCTGAAGGCACTCGTCATAGGATCATCTGAAAGAGGGGCCGTTCACCCCTACCGATCATGTCTCAAGTCCCTTCGCGTCGGTGTGATAGGCCGTGTACAGCTTATCAACCAGATTATCAAGCTGCCTCGTATTAATGCTTATTACATTGAGTAGAGCTCGTCGTTCGTCTTCATTCG
>QKAK01000078.1 GCA_003247225.1 Spirochaetota bacterium
GCGGGAACGTCCGCCGTCTCGGCGTCCGGGCTTCCGGCGTCCGCGCTTTCGTCGGCGAACAGCTCCCGCTGCATGGCGGCGGGAGCTGCGGCTGCGGACGACGGCGACTGCTGCGGCGGCGCGGCGGACGGAATCGCCGGCGCGGCGGCGCTCGGCGCGGGCGAACCGTCCGCGGGCGCCGCTTCGGCGCCGGCCGTGCCGGCGAACGCGCCGGGCGTCAGGAAGGGCAGCAGCCAGAGCCGCAGCCGCTCGCCGCCGCGCTCGACGACGACCGGCCGGACGCAGGCGCCCGGGTCGGCGGCTATATGGACGCCGGCCATCGCGAGCACCGGCGACAGGTAGGCGAGCCTGGCGGCCGAGTCGTGGTTACCGGGGATCATCGCGACCGCCAGCTCGGGATCGGCGGCCTTGAGGGCCGCGGCGAACTCGCCGAGCAGGGTCACCGCCTCGGCCGACGGCACGGCCCGGTCGAACACGTCGCCGGCGAGGACGACGCAGGCGGGCCGCTCGGCCCGAGCCGCCTCGACCACGGCCGACAGCGCGCGGCGCTGGTCGTCGATCAGGTCGCGCTCGTACAGGGTCTTGCCCAGGTGCAGGTCGGCCAGGTGGAAGATTCTCATATGCGTCGATCCTAGGCGGGCCGTGACAGATGGTCAAGCGCGGTATACGATGTGGCCATGACGAACGAAACTCCGCGGGGCCGCGCCATCGTCGCGGGCGACGGCTTCCTGGGCCTCGTCGAGGCGGCCGCCGGCGACGGGCCGGACGGCGGCCTCGAGCTGACGGCGTGGCGATCCGCCCCGGACGGCCGGGCCGAGGCCGTAGCCAGGCGCCGCGTCGAGCCGGGCGAGCTCGTCCCGATGGACGCCCCTCGGGCAGGCGCCGCGATCGCGGCCTTCATCCCGGCCCTCGAGCCGTTCTCGTTCGCCGGCGCCGGCTACGACCCGTTCCGGTCGATAGCCTCGTCGCTCGACCGGGCCCTGATCCGCCCCGCCGGCCTGTCCCTGGCGCTGTGGGCCGCGATCGAGGGCGACCTGTTCCGCTTCGCCTACGACTCGGGCTTCACCGCCGCGCTCGAGACCGAGCGCGGCGCGGGCGAATGGGCCCGCTTCGCCGCCCTGAACGACCTGTACCGCGACCTGGCGCGGGCCGTCCTGCCGTTCGGCGTCGCGCCCCCCGGCTGGCGGGCCTGGCTGACCGGGGACGGGCGGAACGGCGCGGCCGCCCGGGGGCCGGTAGCCGGGGTCGGCGGCGGCGCCGCGGCGCGGGCCCTGACCCGCGCGCTTAGCCGAGGCATATCGTCGATCCGCCCCGCCCTGATCAAGCGGGCCGGGGCCTCGGATTGCCTCGCGCTCGAGCCGATAGGCGGTTGAACGAAACGCCCGACGGGCCGATACTCGAAGCGAGGTAGCATGGCGATCATAGCGGCGATCGGGCGGGCGGCCCGGACCAAGGCCTCGGGCCTCCTCTACGGGCTCGGCTTCTTCTATAACGTCCTCAAGGAGACCGGCCGCTTCTTCAGGCGCAAGCAGGTGGGCTATAAGGTCCTGATCATGCAGATCCTGTTCACCGGCTACGAGGCCCTCGCGATCAACGCGGTCATGGCCATAGCGATAGGCGCCGCGATCAACGTGATAGGCTCGAGCCTCCTCCCGCAGTTCGGGCAGAGCCAGCTGATGTACTCGATC
Organism: Spirochaetota bacterium; assembly: GCA_003247225.1. Lineage (GTDB taxonomy): Bacteria > Spirochaetota > Spirochaetia > Treponematales > UBA12059 > SZUA-370. Next base: position 1,689 of record QKAK01000078.1, read on the forward strand.
CTGATCGTCGTGATCACCCGCGAGCTCGGGCCGCTGCTGACCGCCTTCGTCATCACCGCGCGCTCGGGCACCGCGATAGCCACCCAGCTCGGCACGATGGTCGTCAACCACGAGATCGAGGCCTACATCGCCGTCGGGCTCAACCCGATATCGTACCTCGTGGTGCCGCGCTTCATCGGCGTGGTCGTGTCGATGCTCGTGCTGACCGTCTACTTCAACATCTTCGGCCTCCTCGGCTCGTTCATCGTGGTGCAGGCGGTCAACCCGACGCCGATAGGCGAGTACCTCGGCGCCCTGATGTCGACGCTGACGCTGGCCGACGTCTTCTCGGGCCTGACCAAGGCCCTGGTCTTCGGCGTGATCGTGTCGGTCGTGTCGACCTTCCAGGGCTTCGCGGTCAACCGCGCCAGCACCGAGATACCGGTCGCCGGCATCAAGGCGGTCGGCTCGAGCTTCATCCTGATCATCGTGGCCGACGTGCTCGTCACCCTGGTGCAGTATGCCTGAGAAGCCGTCCGACCCCGCTCGCCCGGCTATCGAGCTGCGCGACGTGCGCGCCTCGTCCGGCGGCTACGAGATACTCGACGGCGCCTGCGCCGCCTTCCCCGAGGGCCTGTGCAGCGTGGTGATGGGGCCGGCCGGCTCCGGCAAGAGCACCCTGCTCAAGGTGGCCGCCGGCCTCGTCCCGCCGGACTCGGGCTCCGTGCTCTACCGCGGCGCCGAGCTGGCGCGCTTCGGGCGCAGGGACGAGGCGGCCTTCCGCGCGGCCACCGGCTTCGTGTTCCAGGACGGCGCGCTCTGGGCCGACCAGAACATCCTGACGAACGTGACGATGCCGCTGCGCGTGCACAAGGCCTGGCTCGGCCCGAGCGCGATGGCCGAGCTGGCGCGCGAGACGCTCGGAGCCCTCGGCTACGACGAGGGCATGGCCTTCCGCCCCGCCGAGCTGTCGGCAGGCGAGCAGAAGCTGGTGTCGATAGCGCGCGCGGTGATCCACGAGCCGCAGCTCGTGTTCATGGACGACCCGACCGCCAACCTGGACGAGGACGCGGCCGAGCGGGTCTACGCGCTGATAGCCAAGCTGCGCGAGCGGCGGCGCACGGTCGTGATCGTCGCGAACAGCTCGGAGCTGGCCTACCGCTTCGCCGACCGCCTCGGTATCATCAAGGGCGGCAGGCTGGTCGCCTTCGGGAGCTACGAGGAGACGGTCGGCACGGCGGAGGCGGCGCTTTCGGGCTCTATAGCCAGGCTCAAGGCGCGCGGCGAGCGGGCGGCCGCGCCGGAACGCGAGCCGCGCGGGGTCCGGGAGCCGGACGCCGGGGCGGAGAATTCTCAAGCGGGGGACGTGTAAGCGATGAAATTCAAGATCAAGTTCGCCGACCAGATCGTAGGCCTGTTCATCATCGTCGCGCTGGCCTTCTTCGTGGTCATCGTCGTGCTGATCGGCGCCAACCAGCGCTGGTTCGCCAAGGACTACCGCTTCGTCACCTCGTTCCAGTCCGCCGCCGGCGCGGCCCCGGGCACGTCGATCCTGATGAAGGGCTTCACGATAGGCAAGATAGACAAGCTCACGCTGAACGCCGACAACGGCGTGGACGCCGAATTCCATATCTACGACGACTACTACGACAAGGTCCGCGAGTACTCGATACTCGAGCTGACGGTGTCGCCCATCGGCCTCGGCTCCCAGCTGCTGTTCCACCCCGGCACCGGCGAGGCCCTGCTCGAGGAGGGCGCCTTCGTACCGACCGCCGACTCGATCCAGGGCCAGTCGCTGATAGACCAGGAGCTGGTCCTGATCCCGCCCAAGGACGACACGATCACCAGGCTCCTGGCCAACGTCAACCCGCTCCTCGAGAACACCAGCAAGACCATCGTCACCGTCAACCGCACGCTGACCGAGGTCAACCGCGCGCTCGCCGGCCAGAGCTCGGGGCCCCTCGGCGACATCGTCGGCGACGTCAGCGCCGCCGCCGCCGCGCTGCCGGGCACGATGGCCGGGGTCGAGGGCATCGTCGACGACGTCGAGGGCCGGGTAGCGGCCCTGCTCGACCAGGCCGGCTCGCTGCTCGCCGAGCTGGAGCTGATCGCCGGCAACCTCGAGGCGACGACCGCGGCGGTACGCGACCCGACCGGCCTCGTCACCACCCTGCTCGACCCGTCCGGCTCGATCAAGACCTTCCTGGACGACGACGACGCGCTCTACAAGAAGGTGATGAGCATCATCGGCGAGGCCGACAAGGCGGTGCGCAGCCTGCAGGGCATCGTCACCGGCCTGAACGGCGAGATGCCCAAGATCGCCGGCCTCCTCAACGAGACCAAGACCGCGATCAAGCAGGCCCAGGACGTGCTCGAGGGCGTCAAGAACAACCCGCTGATCCGCGGCGGCGTCACCGAGCGCGTGGAGCAGGAATCGCTGTACGGCGCGATGCGCGAGGGGAGCTTCGAATGAGGTCGAGATGGTTCGTACGGTCTCTGGCGCTGCTGGCCGCCGCGGCCCTGGCCGCCGGCGGGCTCGGCTCGTGCTCGAGCGCGCCCAAGCGGCAGGCGGCCGTCGTCGAGCGCAAGAACGAGGCCGCCGAGTACGCCGGCCTGGCCGACGGTTTCCTGGCCTCGGGCCAGTACTCGTCGGCGCTGCAGTACTACGGCGAGGCGCTCGACGCCAACCTGTCGGTCGACGACGTCGCCGGGGCGGTCAAGTCCCGCGGGTCGCTCGGGCGCGCGTACCTGGCGATCGGAAGCCTCGAAGACGCCGAGCGCGAGTTCGGCGACGCGCTCGAGGACGCGCGCGCCCTCGGCGAGCCGGCCCTCATAGCGCTGTGCCTGTCGAACCTCGGGGAGCTGCGCTACGCGCGCGGCGACCGGGACGCCGCCGACGCGCTGTTCGCCGAGGCCGAGGGCCTCGCGGCCGGCGACGACGCGATAGCGGCCGTCGTCGCCCACAACCGCGGCGTCGTCGCGATGGCCAGGGCCGACTACGCGGCCGCCGAGGCCTTCGTGCTGCGCTCGGCCGCCGCCAACGAGAAGGCGCGGCGCTGGGTGGAGCTCGGCTCGAACCGCTACGCGCTCGCGTCGATAGCCAACGCGCGCGGCGACCTGCCGGGCGCCATCGCCTGGGCCGGGAGCGCGCTCGAGGCGGACAAGAGGGCGGAGAACTCGCCCGGCATCGGCGCGGACCTCGAGGCGCTCGCCAGGCTCGAGCTCAAGGCCGGTAACGGTTCGGCCGCCTTCGACTACTACCGGCGCGCCTTCGGGCTCTGGCTGTCGCTCGGCCGGGCCGACGACGCGGAGCGCTGCCTGGTCGCGCTGACCGGACTAGCCTCGTCGCTCGGCAAGGACGACTACGCCGCCCGCTACGAGGCCCTGCTCGCGCGGATCCGCGAGCGCTAGGCGCCGCCGGCGGCCGCCGGGACGCCCGACCGGGCATGCCCGGTCGGGCGAGCCCTCAGGCGCCTATCGTCGTGCCGACGAAGGGCTTCCCGTCGAGGATGGCCTCGAGGTTCGCCAGGTCCTTTCCGGCGGCGCAGACCACGCGCAGGCCGAGCTGCTCGGCCCGCCTCGAGGCGACCGGGTCGAACGGCACGTTCTTGCCCGGCGTCCACTCGTCGCCGACCATCGCGCGGAAATCCTTCCAGGAGATATCGTCTATCGGCTTCGCGTCCGGGTCGGCCCTCGGGTCGGCCGTGTAGACCTTGGCTATGTTCGACAAGTTGACCACGACGTCGGCCTGGAAGCGCTCGGCCAGCACGACCGCGTCGAAGTCGGTGGAGAAGCCGGGCTTCCAGCCGGCCGCGACGAGCACCCTGCCGCCGAAGACGGTCACGCCGGTCGGGTCGGTCACCACCTCGTGGGGACAGAGGTCGAGGAACAGGCTGCGCACCAGCTGGGCGTTCAGCCGCGTGGCCATGATGCCTATCCAGTCCTGGGCGTCGGCGTCCGGCGCGTCCGCGGCGTCGCGGTAGGCCTTCTGCCACGCGCGGGCCGGGCCGCCGCCGCCGACCACTATGATCAGCCTGCGCGCCGCGTCGGCGTCGAGCCAGCGCCTGGCCGTCGCCGCGAACGCCTTGACGAACGCCGCGTCCGGAACGTCGGGAGCCACGATAGAGCCGCCGAGAGAAAGCACCTTGGTCATCGCCGTCCTCCATTCGCCATACGAGCCGATACTACCCCAAACGGCCGCCCTCGTCACCATCGGGGCCGGCCGACCTTGCCTCTAGCCGCCGTATCGGGTTAGGCTTCGAGCTTACACGAAAGGAGGCCGACATGGCCAACCCGATAGTCAACTTCAAGACGAGCCTCGGCTCGTTCGATATCGAGCTCTTCGAGGACAAGAGCCCCGTCACGGTCAAGAATTTCGCCGACTACGTCAAGGCCGGCTTCTACGACGGTACCGTGTTCCACCGGGTCATCCCCGGCTTCATGGTGCAGGGCGGCGGCATGACGCCCGGCCTGCGCGAGAAGGATACGAACGCGCCGATCAAGAACGAGGCCGATAACGGCGTCGGCAACGAGCGCGGCACCATCGCGATGGCCCGCACCTCGGACCCGCACAGCGCGACCTGCCAGTTCTTCATCAACCTGGTCGACAACAAGCCGCTCAACTTCAGGTCGAAGGACCAGGCCGGCTGGGGCTACTGCGCGTTCGGCAAGGTTACGAGCGGCATGGACGTGGTCGACGCCATAGCCAAGGTCGAGACGGGCAACCGCTTCCCGCACCAGAACGTGCCCAAGACGGACGTGCTGATCGAGAGCGTCAGGCTCGCCTGAGTCTCGGCCGGCTGACGATAGGCCCGGGCGTCCGGATACGCGAAGGCCGCCCGGGACATGGCCGGGCGGCCCGTAGCCGTCGCGCGGCCCCGCCAGAGGGCCTACGCCTTCCGTTTCTTCTCTACGACCTCGTACCCGCCCAGCTCGAGCATGCGCCGGAACGAGGAATTCTCCTTCTTGAGCTCCCTCGACCCCCTGGTGATCTTACAGAGCGACAGCCCGAGCTCCGCGGCGATGGCGCGCTGCGGTACGCCCTCGGCGATCCGCTTGACCAACGCCCAGCGCTTGGCTATCTCGTCGGCCTCTGCCTGGGTGAAGAGGCTATACATGAAATCCTCTATGAGCCCCGCGTCGTCGGTCGAGGCGAGGATCTTCGACATTTCGGTCAGGTTGAAGCCGACCAATCCGGTTTCATCGTTCATGCTCGGGTATTCTCCATGTAGGAACAGTATAATCACTCGAAATAGTCTTGTCACCAGTTTTTAGCGTTTTTACCGAAATTTGTTTCAACATTCGTATCATCGTTTTATTATATGAAACTTATCGATCCGTGCATCCTTCCTCTGGCGCGCGATCGGCCCGTATGCTACTGTTCGGCGAGGAGCCGCGATGGCGTACGAAACGGTCAGGGACAAGAAACCGACGATAACCGACAGGGTAGCCTTCAGGCTCGAGCGCCTGGTGCTCGGCGGCGAGCTCAAGCCGGGCGATCGCCTGCCCCCCGAGCGCGAGCTGGCGGAGCGCTTCTCGGCCAGCCGCAACGGCGTCCGGGAGGCGATACGCAGGCTCGAGACGCTCGGGCTCCTGTCGACCGAGCCGCAGAGCGGCACCTACGTCCGGGACTACCTGCGCGACGCCTCGTTCGACCTGATCCTCCACGTGATGCGCCGCGCCGACGACGTCGACCCGGCCCTGCTCCTCGACCTGCTCGAGTACCGCCGCATGCTGATGACCACCGCGGCCCGCCTCGCGGCCGAGCGCGACCCGGCGGCCTGCGCGGCCGACCTCGCCGCCCTGGCCGCGGCGCTCGCAGGGGCCCGCGGCCCGGAGGAGGCGGCCGAGCTGGACTTCCGGTTCCACGACCGCATCGTCGAGGGCGCCGGCAACGTCCTGTTCAGGTCGATGCAGAACACCAGCCGCGAGCTGCACCTCTATTACACGAGGCGCTTCTACGGATTGCCCGGCGCGCTCGAGGCGACGGCCGCCCAGCAGCGCGCCATCGCGGCGGCCGTCGGCTCGGGCGACCCGGAGGCCGCCGCCGCCGCGATGAGCGCCGCGCTCGAGTACGGCCGCCTGGCGATCGAGGGCGCGCTCGGATAGGGGCTCGGCCC
>QKAK01000046.1 GCA_003247225.1 Spirochaetota bacterium
CGGTTCGATCGGCTTGGCTTCCCTGGCGAGCGCTTTGGCCGCCACGACCGCTTGGATCGAGGCCGAGCCCTGCGGCTTGGCTTCCTTCACCGGCTCAGGCGTCGGTTTGACGGCCGGTTCGGGTTCCACGACAGGTTCGGGCTCCACGACAGGTTCGGGCTCTGCGGCCGGTTCGGGTTCTACGACAGGTTCGGGTTCGGCGACTGGTTCGGGTTCCACGACAGGTTCGGGCTCTGCGGCCGGTTCGGGTTCCACGACAGGTTCGGGCTCTGCGGCCGGTTCGGGTTCCACGACAGGTTCGGGTTCGGCCGCCGGTTCGGGCTCGGCCGCCGGTTCGGGCTCCACGACAGGTTCGGGTTCGGCCGCCGGTTCGACGGTCGGCGCGGGCACGATGACCTTCTCTGCTTCGGTCGCCTGCTGGTCGGCGGCCGACGGAGCGGCGACCTGGGCTATCGGCGCGATCGGGGTCGGCGTCGGGGCGGCCGGGGCCGTCTTTGCGACGGCCGGCGGGGCGGCGCTCGCTGGGAGGTCGAAGCTCATGTCGGGCCTGGACCAGACGGAGCTGGCGAGGCGGTCGGCCATCGACCAGGCGCGGCCGGACCCTCCGTAGGCGGAGGCCAGGTAGCCGAATTTGATCGCGAGGGCAGGGGCGTCGACGGCGAGGGCCTCGTACAGTATCGCGGCCTCGGCGTAGCGGTCGAGCTCGTAGGCGCAGCGCGCCATGCCGAGCACCGCGACGGGGTCGCCGGGCAGCAGGGTCGTCGTCCATTCATAGTACGAATAGGCCAGCTCGTAGTCCTTGCGCACGAAGGCGACGCTGGCCAGGTTGTTCCAGGCCCAGGCGTAGCCGGCCTTGGACGCCTCGGCGAAGCGCTCCCAGGCCTGGTCGAGCATGCCGACGCGGGCCATCGCGGTACCGTACTCGTTGAGCGTCGCGGGCTCGCGGCGCCTGGCCAGCTGCCTCTCGTACTCGGTGACGACCGGCTCCATCTCGCGGGCGACGAAGCGGTCGACGCCGGAGTCGAAGGCGGCCATCGCTCGGGCCTCGTCGGGCAGCGAGAAACGGGCCGCGGCGTCCTGGAGGCCGCTCGGCTTGTACTCGGCCCAGTTGTCGCGCATCGCGTAGAAGGCGGCGGTTCCGGCCCGGTCGTTGTCTATCCATTCCTTGGCGCCTACTCGCCACGCCTTGACGAAGCCGTCCTTGACCATCGTTATCTCGACCGGCGCCCAGGCGCGGCCGTCCCTGAACAGGAGCAGGCCCGGGTCGAAGAAGCGCTCCCTGGCCTCGGCCTCGGAGAGGCCCAGGTCGAAGGCCATGTAGATGTGGCCGGGTATCGTGATGAAGGCCGTCGCGATGCCCTGCGACTCGAGCAGGGAGCAGAACAGGATGGACAGGTCGTCGCAGTCGCCGCCGCGGTACATCAGGGTCTGGCTCGGGTACTGGAGGTAGTCGACGACGGCGGCGCTCTCGGACATGTCGACGTAGGCGCTGTTCGGGTCGATGACGTAGTTGAGCCCGTACAGCTTGAGCGACTCGAAGAGGCCGAGCGCGTACTGCAGGTTCGGCGGCAGCTCGGTGCGGAGGCGGTCGCGGACGACGCTCGCCGAGTAGCGGGAGAACCATAGCACGGCCGGGTCGGTCGGCGAGACGAAGGCGGCGGCGCGCCGGTCGTCCTCCCAGGACATCGCGTTGCGGTGGTGGAGCGACAGGCTCAGGCCCTCCTTGGCCTCGCGCCGCGTGCCGACGTACGAGTACTCGACCGCTATCTCGGCGCTCGTCGAGCCGTTCTCCGTGAGGGTCAGCACGCGCTCGTCGAAGACGGCGTAGAGCGGCACGGTGACGCTCTCGCCCTTCTCGACGCGCCTGACGACCGAGCACAGCCTCGGGCCGCCCATGTACTCGGGCGCGAAGAACGAGACGCGCAGGTTGTCTATCGGGCCGTCCTCGTCGTTGCGTATCGTCACCGAGCCGAGCGGCTCGGCGTCGTACCAGGAGCGGAAGACCGGGAAGACTGCCTGGGTCTTTATCGAGCGGAAGGAGATTCGCGCGGCCGACGAGCCCGCCTCCGCCGGCGTCAGCCTGAGGCTGATGCCCGCGGATACGGCGTCGAGGAAGGAGCCGGTGTTCGGGTTGCCGAGGTGCTCGTAGCCGGCGGAGAGGCCGGCCGACAGCGCGGCGCTCAGCCTGAGGCCCGCCTCGAGCCTGGCGCCGAGCTCGTAGTAGCCGGACCTGGAGTCCTGGTAGGTGCCCTTGCCGAGGCCGGCGTAGCCGGCTACCGAGACCGACAGGCGCTCGTACAGCCTGGCGGCGAGGCTCAGGCCTCCCGAGGCGCCGACGTACAGCATGCTCGCGCCGGTGCCCATGTCCATCGAGTGGACGCCGAAGCGCCCGAGCGCCTGCAGGAACGGCGCCGCCGCGAACGACAGCTCCGCGGTGCCGCCGAGCCCGTACCCGATCGCCGACGCGTCGTCTATCGCGCGCGGGAACCAGCCGTCGGCGTATGCCGACACGCCGAAGCGGTCCGCCAGAGGCGTCCCGATCCGAGCGTCATCCAGTGCTTGCGAGCCCTTCTCGGGCAGGCCCTGCGCCCCGACCCCCGCGACGCTCCCGAAGGCGGCGAGCAGGAAACCGGTCCCCGTACGTTTTTTCACGAATATCCACCCTTACGCCCGACGGTCGCCCCGGGCTCATTCATCCCAGAGCATGCCCCCGCCCCTGTCCATCACGGCCGACGCCCTGGCCGTGGAGCCGGACAGCCTGGCCGAAAGGTAGCCGTAGCGCTCGGCCAGCTCCGGCATGTAGTTCGTGGCCTTGCGGAACAGCTCGTCGGCCTCGTCGTAGCGGTCCAGCTCGTACAGCGAGCGCGCGAGGCCTATGATGGCCGCGACGTCCTCGGGCCGGTCCGCGGCGGCCTTGTCGAACCATGCCGCCGCGGTCGTATAGTCGCCGGTCAGGAACGCGACGTTGCCGATGTTGACCGCGGCCGAGGCGAAGCCGAGCGCGGCAGCGGCTTGGAATTCGGCCAGCGCCTCCGCGTACATGCCGTAGCGCGCGTAGAGCACGCCGAGCGAGTTGTGCTGCCTGCCCGATCCGCCGCCCGGTCCGAAGGCCAGCCGCATGCGCTCGGCGCGCGGCGCGACCTCCTTGGCCACGACCAGCGATACCGCGTTGTCGAAGGCGGCGCGGACCTGGTCCTCGGACGGCTTCCTCGTCGACGAGGCTATGCCGGGCACGCCGGCCGGCGGGAAGCGCCGCCAGGCGTCGGCCAGCCGGTAGAACCGATCGCGGGCGTCGGCGGATTCCCTGACGGCGGCCGAGCCCTCGCTCCAGGCGCGCAGGAAGCCGTCGCGCAGCATCGTCACGCGTATCGGCGCCCAGGCCTCGCCGTCGACGAAGATGAAGTCGCCCGAGTCGGAGAACGCGCCCCTGGTCGTCGACTCGCCGCCGGACATCTTGAACGCGACGAGCACCTCGTCGTCGAGCAGCACGAGCGCGGCCGGCACGCCGATCGACTCGAGCTCGGCGGCGTACAGCGCCGCGATGTCGTCGGAGTCGCCGCCGCGGTAGGCGAGGGTCTGGTACGGATACTGGATATAGTCGACCTGGTCCGGCTTGGAGCGCATCGCGGCGTAGGGCGTCTGCGGGTCGGCGGCGTAGGCTATGCCCGACAGCCTGAGCCCCTCGAAGATGCCGAGCGCGTACTGCAGGTTCGAGTCGAGCTCCATCCTGGCCTTCGACCGCACGACGCCGGCCAGGAACTTGCTCGAGTCGAGCACGGCCGGGTCGTTCGGGCTGACGAACGAGGCGAGTATCCTGGCGTCCGACCAGGTGAGCGCGTTGCGGTTCATGATCGACACGGTCGTCTCGCCGCGGGCGACGCGGGGCGCGCCGAGCAGGGTGTAGGAGACGCTGACCTCGCCGCGCACGCGCACGTTCTCGGTGACCGTCATGACCTGGTCGGAGAAGGCGGCCATGAGCGGGGCGTCGGCGACGGCGCCCTTGCGCAGGTACGGGAAGCTGGCGCAGAGCGCCGGCCCCGTGGTATAGCCCTCCGCGTCGAACCAGACCTCGACGTCGCGGATCTCGGCGCTCTCGGCGTTCCGTATCGTCACGGAGCCGAACGGCTCCTTGGCGTAGTCGACCGATACGATCGGATAGACGGGCGACGACTCCGACGACTGCAGCGCGGCCCGGCCCTCGGCGTCCTTCGACTCGAAGCCTATGTCCGCTACCAGCGACAGCGACAGGCCCCTGTAGAACGAGCCGACGACGCCGTCTTCCTTCTGGAGCATGTCCAGGTACGACGCCCCGGCGGATAGCGTGAACGACGGGCTGAACCGGTAGCCGAGCTCGGCGCCGGCCCGCCAGAAGACGTTGCCGACCATCGCCGACTCGCGCTCGGGGCCGGCGTACGAGCCGACGTAGACGCCGGAGCCGCCGTGCGCCGCCAGTTTGAGCCGGGGCAGCGGGAACGCGAAGAAGCCGAGCCCGCCGCCGCCCGAGGCCAGCGTGAGCGACCCGTCGAAGTCGTCGGCCGTCATCGACACGTAGTCGAAGTCGCCGCCGAGGTATGGCGCCAGGAAGCCGAGCAGGTCCATGTCCATGACGAAGGCGCCGCCGCCGCCCACGCCGTACGTTCTGGTATCGGCGAGGGGGACGAGCACGCTCGGGGCGACGCGTACGCGGACGTCCTGGGCGCCGGCCGCCGGGATGACGGACATGGCGATGACGGACGTCAGGACGATGCGGAATAGCGGCTTGCCGCAAGGAACGCTCATCGCGGCTCCTTTCGAAACACAGAAGATACCGATCGAGACTAAGACCCAAGCATTGTACGGAGCGGAGACACTTTGTCGTTACATACGATTATATCATCGTAACTATAGAAATGCATCCGATTACGTTCCATAGAGCGATGAATTTAGCATACGCAATTGTCGAATCGCCGTCTCGCCGCCCGGGACGGTCGCGTACGAGCGGCCCGGCATGGTATAGTACGCGCTCCACGGAGGATACGATGATTACACCCGACCTGCGCGACGACGAGCTGCGGCGGAGGCTCGACGGCCTCGCGCCCGACGGCCTGACCGTATTCACGCTCGAGGGCGACTCGATACGCGGCGCCCTGGTCTCGGGGACGACGATGGTCGCCGGTATGCGCGCCGCCCACCGCCTCGGGATCCTCGAGACCGAGGTCCTCGGCCGAGCCTACGTGGCTGCGGCCCTACTGTCGGCCACGATCAAGGGCGACGACCGCGTCAGGCTGCAGGTCGACGGCAGCGGCCCGGCCGGCGGCTTCTCGGTGGAGTGCTCGGCGAGCGGGGACGTACGCGGCCGGCTCTATAACGCGCCGTTCGAGTTGGACGAGGCGCCGTCCGGCCTGGATACCGCGCCGCTCGTCGGGAAGGGCGCCATATCGATGACCCGCTTCATGGCCGGCAGGACCGAGCCGGTCACCGGCAGCGCCGCGCTGCGTTCCGGCCGCCTGGCCGAGGACCTGGCCTGGTACTTCCATATATCCGAGCAGACCCGCAGCTCGTTCACGATCGGCCTGCACTTCGACGCCGAGGGCCGCGTGGCCGGCGCCGGCGGCCTCTTCCTGCAGGCCCTGCCCGGCGCCTCCGAGGAGGCGCTGGACCGCGTCGAGCGCCTCGTCTACGGCATGGCGCCGCTCGGCGAGACCTTCGCGTCCGGGGCGACGCGCTCCGACATCTGCCTGCGGTCCTTCCCGTTCTTCGACTTCAACCACCTGGACGACAAGCCGGTACGCTTCTTCTGCCCCTGCTCGAAGGAGCGGCTCGGCTCGTACCTGGCGTCGCTGCCGGGCGGCGAGCTCGACGACATGGCCGCGAACGGCCCGTTCCCGGTGGAGCTGACCTGCCACAACTGCGGTTCCGTCTACGCCTTCTCGCGGGACGAACTGGCTCTAATGGCCGGTCGCCGGCACGGGTAGCGCGTCCCGCGGCGGGACGAAATGGCCGCGATGGCCGGCCGCCGGCAGGGGTAGGGTCCGGCCGCGGAGGCCGGTCGCTAGCGTAGCGGACCGGCCCGCCTAGGCGGGGCCGGCCGAGGAGGCCGGCATTGATTCCGGTATATCGTCGCCTTTTAATAAATAAAACGCAATATCGCATAGTGAACCGAATGTGCCTCAAAATACTTGCGTAAGCGCGTCCGAGCCGCTACTATTAGCCTTGCGGCCCCGTTCCGGGCTCGAACGACGATTCGCGTTCCAAGTCGGCCGAATCGCCCTTTCCTAATAAAGGAGACGAGCATGAAGCTCTCCAAGTATTCCGGCGACCTGTCGGGCATCGACTACCTGTCGCTGCTGGTCATCGATATCAACGGCGCCGTACGGTCGGTATCCCTGCCGCGCGCCTACGTCAGCGACAAGGTGCTCAAGGGCGGCATAGGCTTCGACGCGAGCAACTTCGGCTACGCCCAGGTGCACAAGAGCGACATGGTGGCGATCCCCGACCTGTCGACCGGCTTCGTCGAGGAGAAGGACGGCTTCAGGATACTGCACGCGTTCTGCGACGTCTGGACCACCGACGGCGAGCCCTTCGACCAGTACCCCAGGACGGTCGCCCGTAAGGCGATGGAGGCGCTCCGCTCGAGCGGCGTCGGCGACGACGCCAAGATGCTCGTCGAGCTCGAGTTCTACGCGTTCGACGACGCGCGCTACTCGACGACGGCCGGCCACTCGTACTACTACGTCGAGAGCGCCGAGGGCATAGGCGACGACTACGCCGACGCGCCGCGCTTCGGCATCTCCAAGGGCTACCACCGCCTGGCCCCGGACGACCGCTACGGCCGGCTGCGCAACGAGGCGGTGCGCGCGATGGAGGCGGCCGGCATACCGGTCAAGTACCACCACCACGAGGTCGCCGCGAGCCAGCTGGAGATAGAGCTGAACTTTATATCGCTGGCGTCCGCCGGCGACGCGGTCGTGCTGGCCAAGTGGATAGTCAAGTCGGTGGCCGAGGAGCTCGGCCTGTTCGTGACCTTCATGCCCAAGCCGATGTACAAGGTCGCCGGCTCAGGCATGCACGTGCACCAGTACGTCGAGAAGGACGGCAAGAGCGTGTTCCCCGGCGACGGCCTGTACGGGCTATCGGGGACCGGACTGGCCTATACCGCCGGCGTGCTGAGCCACGCGCTGTCCGGCTCCCTCCTGGCCTGGTCGAACCCGAGCACGAACAGCTATCGCCGGCTGGTGCCCGGCTACGAGGCGCCGGTGTCCGCCACCTTCGCGCAGGGCAGCCGCGCGGCGGCCGTGCGCATACCCGGCTACCTGAAGAAGGGCGAGGCGCGCATCGAGTTCCGTACCGGCGACGCGACCGCGAACACCTACTACTTCCTGGCGGCGATGCTGCTCGCCGGGCTCGACGGCGTCTCGCGCGGGCTCGACCCGGTCAAGCTCGGCTACTCGTCCACGAAGGAGACGCCGAAGAACACCTTCCCGACCGGCCTGTTCCACGTGCTGTCCGGCCTCAGGAAGGACTGCGCGTACCTGAAGGCGGCCTTCCCGGCGGAGCTGATCGACAGCTGGATAGCGATGAAGCAGCAGGAAGCCGAGTACGTCTATAACGCGCCCGTACCCCAAGAGTACGAGCTGTATTTCTAGAATGGCGGGCGCGTTGGCGCCGCAGGACGCGGCGCCTAGGTATTGCCCGGGCGAAAGCCCGGGAACGTCATGGACGACGACAACGCGCCCGTGCCGCAGGAATACGAGTTGTATTTCTAAGAGGCT
>QKAK01000146.1 GCA_003247225.1 Spirochaetota bacterium
TTCGCCTTGCACCTCGTGTACCACAACTACCAGAAGCCGTATCGGGTCAACGCGAGCGCGTCGGCGACGCCGGAACCGATGAAAACCCACGCCGAGGTGGCGGGCATCGATGCTGGGCGGATCGCTTCTGGACTCGGTTGGATCTATCTCCGTCGCCCGTTCATCTCGAAGCAGGCGCTAAGTAGTGACAACAGAAGGATATGGCTGAAAAGCACGCCGACTCCTCTCAAGGATAGTGACGACTACCTGCCGAAGTACGCGGCTGGATAGTCGTCACAAGGTTCGAGGAACTAGCTAATTTTTATTCATATAGGGATCGGATTCTGCCGGCGGCGTCCTTGATCACGGCGCGCAGGCGCTCGGGCTCGAGCACCTCGACGAAGTGGCCGTAGGAGAGGACGTAGCCGTACATCCAGCCGTCCTCCGGCATGGCCGTCCTGACGACTATCGAGCCGTCGTCGCGGCGCTCCAGGTCCTCCTCGTTGTGGAACTCCTCGACGAGCGGGGCCATCTCGGGGGAGAAACGCAGCCGCATCTCGACGAGCTTCCCGGACCTGGCGGGATCGTAGTCGCGCTCGAACTCCTCGAACGCCTTAGGCCGCCTCGCGAAGCGCTCGGATAGCATCACGGGCCCGCGGATGCGCGACGCGCGGAACAGCCGGTAGTCGCCCCTGAGCCTGCAGTAGCCGAACAGGTACCAGGCCCGCCACTTGAACACGACCGTCATCGGCTCGACCACGCGCCTCGTCGACTCCAGCCGGTTGCTCGTGTACTCGAACTCGAGGAGGCGCCCTTCCTCGACCGCCGCCTGCACGACGCGGAACGCGTCCCGCTGCGCCGGCCCGCCGCCGAGCGCGCTGAAGTCGACGTGCAGCCGTTCCTCGCGTCGCCTGAGCCCCTCGTCGCCATGGCTCGGGAGGAGGCCGCGCACCGTCTCGAGCGCGCCCGCGATATGGCCGTCGTCGAGCGTGCCCGCGATTCCATTGAGCGCCGTGATGATGTAGAACAGGTCCTCCGGCGAGACCAGCCGCCGGTCCAGCTTGAAGCCGTCCATTATGCCGTAGCCGCCCGACGGGCCCTGGACGCTCATCACCGGAATGCCGGCCAGGTTGATCGCCTCCATGTCGCGCTGGATGGTCCGCGTCGATACCCCGAAACGCTCCGCCAGCGCGGACGCGCTGGCGAGCTCTCGGTTGAGGAGATAGACGACTATCGATAGCAGGCGGTCGATCTTCATATGTCCGTTCCGGTACGCTAGGAGTATAACGCGCGGAGCGGTGATCCGGCAGGCTCTGCGTATCGGGCAGAGCCCGCCGGCGATTACGGCACTACGCTGGCGACGAACCTGAACGGCGGGTCTCCGACGACGCTCATGACCCCGTCGGAGATCGAGATGTCCAGCGCGGAGAAGTCAATATCGACCTGGACGCCTCTGTCGACGCCGAGGCTGACGCTCTGGCTCATCGCGACGAACATGATCTTGGAATTGCACGACCACGGGCCGTCCGCCTCTATCTGCGACGAGAACATGATGCTCTTCGACGCGCTGAATTTAGCGAAGAAGGACTTGTAGTAATCGGCCGCCTGATTCCACCGGGCGCTCGCCGCGCGCTGAGCGGCGATGGTCGGGCTCGCGCTATCGAGGCCGGCGACGTCGTCGAGCATCGCGACGAGGCCCGGATCGTACGAGTAGTCCTCTTTCCAGTCCGCGGCCGACATGTCGCTGAACGGACCCGATACTACGTAATTGCCCTTGGGGCCCATGAACGTCGACGGCACGAACGCTATGTACTCGAAGCCCATGAAGTAGTCCGGGTCGCCGTTGACCAGCAGGTTGCCCTTGATCGACGCGTAGCTCTCGGTCTCGCCGTCCTTGGTATAGATGAAGTGCGGTTGCGTGATGACGGTGCAGCCGTTCGCCTGATTCGTCGTATCCGGTTGCCACTCGTCGTTCCAGTCCAGGTACGAGTCGGTGGCCAGCCTGAACACTACCTCGTTGACCCTCGAGAGCTCGGCCTGTATCGGATTGTAGATGAAGACCTGCCTGGATAGGTGGAGGGCGGTACGGGCCGAGGCGCCGACCCGGTTGATGAACGTCGAATAGGGGACGGAGACCTTCGTACCGACGGCCAGGCCCGGTTCGTTGATGACCGAGGGGTCTGAGACGTCGAGGCTCTCGGACTCCGCGAAGGTCCCGAGCACGGTGACGCCGTCCGGGGCCAGGGCTTGTACGTTGAAGGCCATCGACCTATCGGGCGAACCCGAGTGGCTCGCGGTGAGTATGCCCGACTGGGCTCCCTTGATGCCGAAAGCCAGCACGAGCGATCCGGTATCGGGGTCCGCGTCGGTGATGGCGCGGGATCCCGATACGCTCCCCGACGCCGAGGCCGCGGCCTCGCCGCCCCAGGACCATACCAGCGAATTCGTGCCGAGGCGCTCCAGCAGGACCGATCCGCACGACGAGGCGAGTAGCGACGCTAGCGCCGCGATCGATATCATGGTCTTTTTCATAGCGCTACTCCCGGAAATCATAGGCGAGACCCGCCGAGAGCCCCCAGGTCAGGGCCCTGATCATCTCGGCGTCGCTATAGGCGAAGTTGACGTCAGCGCCGAGCGAGAGGCCGAGGCCGAACGGGAACGGGCTGATCAGGTTGCGTATTCCAACGCCGGCTATGAAGCCCTCCCCGTAGACGAGCCCGCGCGCGCGCGGGTTCACGGTCAGCCAGGGCGTCGGTCGGTACCGGCCCTCCAGCTCGACGACGAGCGGTACGGATACGGCGTCGCCGGCCATCGAGAACGCCGTCCCGAGGCCCGCGACGAACGGCGCCTGGTCGAATCCGCCGAGGTTCCAGCGGACCGAGGCGCCGGCCTCGAAGAACGATCCCGGGACCAGGTACGGCGTGCCGGCGTCGTACCAGGCGCGGACGCTGAGGTCCTTGACGATCCCTATCGTGACGAGCGGGCCGATCGGCAGTTCCCCATAGGCCTCGCTCGCGTAGGGCAGGTACGGCGAACCGCGGACTTCCAGCCCGACCTCGGCTGTCGTCGGTCGCGCGACCGCGAAAGTCGCGCCTGCGGTGGCAAGTAGCGCCGCGACGGCGATTCGCCTGAACCCGGCGGTATGGGACTTTGAAGCATTCTTTCGTGCCATAGATGCCATCCTCTAATAATGAGCATCTTATATCGGCTAATCATGCTGTCAAGCGGATTGCATATCGCGCCTTCCCGCGTCGCGTTGCCGTAGTCGTGCATCGCCCGCAGCGAAACGGTATCGCGCTCGATGACGGAATCATAGTCCGGCAATAGCCGTGAGTGTGCTATCCTATCCTGAGTACGAGTAAAGCCGAATACGTGATCAGGGAGACACCGCCATGACCATCCGACCCGAGACTAAAGCCGATTACCGAGCCGTCGAGGAGCTGACGCGCGAGGCGTTCTATAACCTATACGTTCCGGGCTGCGACGAGCATTATCTCTGCCATATCCTGCGCGAGCACCCGGACTTCATGCCCGAGCTCGACTACGTGGCCGAGGCGGACGGACGGATCGTCGGCTCCATCATGTACAGTAGGTCCGTCCTGGTCGCCGACGACGGGGAGACGGTCCCCATCGTCTCCTTCGGCCCCGTATGCGTCCATCCCGATCACCAGCGGAAGGGCATCGGCACCGCGCTGATCGGCGAGACCCGGGCCATGGTCGAGGCCATGGGCTTCCCGGCCATCGTCATCTACGGCGACCCCCATAACTACTGCAAGCACGGCTTCAGGAACGGCGTCGACTACCGCGTCAGCGACATGGCCGGCGAGCATCCCCTAGGCCTCCTCGTGCTGGAACTCCGGCCCGGTTTCTTCGGGAACGAGGACTGGAAGGCCAAGCAGAGCGACGTCTTCATGTTCGACCCGGCCGACGCCCTCGCGTTCGACGAAGGCTTTCCGCCCAAGGAGAAGAAGGCCCGATACAGCCAGGTCCTGTTCGGTATGCTGATACGATCTTTCGTGAGGCCGTAGCGCGGGCGCCGCGCGAAGCCTATCCGTGGGAGAGGACTGAATGGATACCACCATCGTCGACATAGGCGAGTCGAACGCTTATAAGCTCGCCGCCGCCAGGGCGCTCATGGCGGCCTTCGCCGACAGGGAGCGTTCCGCTTGGCCCGACATCGAGCGGGCGGCGGAGGAAGTCGAGGAATGCGCCGAAGGCGCCAATCTATGCATCGGGGCCTATGACGGCCGCACGATGCTGGGATGGGCCGGACTGAGGCGCATGTACGAGACCACCTGGGAACTGCATCCCCTGGCGGTCGACCCCCGCCGCCAGGGAAAAGGGATAGGCAGCCTGCTCCTACGCGAACTGGAGGCGCGGGCGGCCCGGCGCGGGATCATCGGCATCATGCTCGGTACCGATGACGAGGAGTACGGCACGAGCCTATCGGCGGTCGACCTGGACGGGGGCAACGTATTCAGGGAAGCCGAGCGTATCCGGAACCTCAAGAGGCACCCGTACGAGTTCTACCTGAAGAACGGCTACGCCATAGTCGGCGTGGTGCCGAACGCGAACGGCAGGAGGAAGCCGGACATCTGGATGTGGAAGGACCTGACGAATGTGGGGCGCTAAGGCCGCGGAGCGGTACGCGCCTCGCGGCGACGATCGGACGTATAGCCATGGCCCCCTCCGCTGATGCGCTCGCCTTCTCGTCGAGGGGCGAGTTCAGGGAATGGCTGACCATCAACGCCGGGAGCTCGGCCGGCGTCTGGTTGACCTTCATAAAAGGGAGCGGGTCCTTCACGGCCAACGACGCGCTGGAGGAGGCGATCTGCTTCGGGTGGATAGACGGCGTCATGCGGTCAGTCGATGAGAGCAGCTACCTGAAATACTTTTCCCGCAGGAAGGATCGCTCCAACTGGTCCGATAAGAACAGGGGTATCTACGACCGCATGACCACAGAAGGCTTGATGACCGAGGCAGGGGTAGCCGCGTTCGGAGCCGGGCCGAAAGCCGACAAGCCGCCAGTCGACGCCGACGCGGCGATACGGAGCCTGCACGACGCGCTCGGCGACGACGCCGAGGCCCTTTCACGGTTCGACGCCGGGCCGCCGTCCAGGATGAAGCGACTCGGCCTATTCTACGGCGACGCCAAGACGGACGCGACGAAGGCCAAACGGCTCGCTAAGATCAAAGACGCGCTTAAGACCGGCTATACGGGCATGCTCTACTGAGGGCGAGGTAAAGGCCGGAGCGTGGCTTCGAGGCGAGGATAGCCGAACGTGCGACATCCCGCGGCCGCCGCGAGCGCATAATCATCATAAGGAGCCAGAGATGGAACTAGCGCCGATGACGATCGAAGACTACGACGAGGTCCGCGACCTATGGATGAACACCCCGGGCATGGGCTTGAATACCCTAGACGACTCGCGGGAAGGCATCGCGAAGTACCTCCGCAGGAATCCGACTACCTGCTTCGTGGCGAGGAACGGAAGCGAGCTGCTCGGAGCCATACTGAGCGGCCATGACGGCAGGCGCGGCTTCATCTACCATACTGCCGTAAGAGTCTCCGAGCGAAATAAAGGCATCGGGAGGCGGCTAGTCGATACGGCGATCGAGGCGCTACGGAACGAAGGCGTCAACAAGGTCGCCTTCGTCGTCTTCAAGGGAAACGAGACCGGCAACGCGTTCTGGGAAGCGCTCGGGTTCGACGAGAGGACCGACCTGGTCTACAGGAATAAGACAATAGCGATGCAGGAGATGAAGCGGATGGACGTATAGGCTCCGAACCGACGACTCCCCCGCCACGACCAAGCCTCCCAGAAACCGCGAACCTCCCCCTCCACCCCGCGCGCGCAGCGCCGCGGGTCTTCCCTATACGGCCCCCTACACGCAACAAAGCCCGCCGGCGCGCTAACGCCGACGGGCTTCCTCATTACAGCTCAGTCCCAAGCTTAACCCGCGCGCGAAGCGCGTCGGGTTGAAGCGGGCGGGCGCGTTATCGCGGCTCCGCTAGGAGTCCGCGATAACCTCGACCGGCCGTTCGTCAGAACGGGCGGTCGGCTAAGTATTTGTATTCCTTCCAGCGCCGCTCCACGAGCGCCTTCTCCTTGCCCTCGAGCATGTCGGCGCGCTCGGCGTCGGCCGCCCTGAGGGTGCGGAAGCGGATCTCGTTGCCCATGAAGGTCGACACCTTGTCGAGCTGCGGCTCCTTGGAGTCGAGCTGGAAGGGGTTCTTGCCCTGGGCGACGAGGCGCGGGTCGTAGCGGAACAGCGGCCAGATGCCGGACTCGACGACGAGCTTCTGCTGGTCCATGCCCTTCATCATGTCTATGCCGTGCATCGCGCAGTGGCTGTAGGCGATGACGATGGACGGGCCGTCGTAGCTCTCCGCCTCGCGGATCGCCTTGAGCGCCTGGTTCATGTTGGCGCCCATCGCGACGTGGGCGACGTACACGTAGCCGTAGCTCATCGCGATCATCGGCAGGTCCTTCTTGCCGATGTCCTTACCGGCCGCGGCGAACTTGGCCACCGCGCCGAACGGCGTGGACTTGGACATCTGGCCGCCGGTGTTCGAGTACACCTCGGTGTCGAGCACCATGATGTTCACGTTGCGGCCGGAGGCGATCACGTGGTCGAGGCCGCCGAAGCCGATGTCGTAGGCCCATCCGTCTCCGCCGAAGATCCATACCGAGCGGCGGATCAGGTGGTCGGCCACGTTGACGAGCTCCTTGGCCCACTCGTCCTTCTTGCCGGCGAGCGCCTTCTTGAGCTCGGACACCGCGGCGCGCTGCGCCTCGACGGACAGGTCGTCGAGCTGCTCGTTGCCCAGGATCTTGTCGGCGAGGGCGCCGATCGCGCCCTTGTTGGCGGCGACGAGCTCGCGGGCGTACTGGCCCATCTTGTCGGCGTTGAGCCTCATGCCCATGCCGAACTCGGCGGCGTCCTCGAAGAGGCTGTTCGACCACGCGGGGCCGCGGCCGTCCTTGCGCTGGGCGTAGGGGGTCGTCGGGAGGTTGCCGCCGTAGATCGACGAGCAGCCGGTCGCGTTGGCTATCACGGCGCGGTCGCCGTAGAGCTGGCTGACCATCTTGATGTACGGCGTCTCGCCGCAGCCGGCGCAGGCGCCGGAGAACTCGAAGAGCGGCTTCTGCATCGCCACGCCCTTGATGGTGCCCATGTTGAGGTTCGGCGTCTCCTCGATGTTCTTGAAGAACTCCCAGTTCTTCTTCTCGACCTCGCGGACGGTCGGCTGGTCGACGAAGTTGATGGCCTTGCGGCCCTCGACGGCCTTGTCCTTGACCGGGCAGATGTTGATGCAGGCGCCGCATCCGGTGCAGTCCTCGGGGGCTATCTGGAGCGTGGCCTTCATGCCCTCGAACTCCTTGCCCTTGGCGTCGGCGCTCTTGAACGCGGCCGGCGCGCCCTTGAGGGCCTCGGGCTTGTAGGCCTTGAGGCGGATCACGGCGTGGGGGCAGACGACGGTGCACTGGCCGCACTGGATGCAGATCTCCGGGTTCCACTCGGGGATCTTCTCGGCGATGTTGCGCCGCTCGTACTGGGTCGTGGCGGTCGGGAAGGTGCCGTCGGCGGGCATCTGGCTCGTCTTGACCTTCTCGCCGCGCAGGGCGATCAGCTCGCCGAGCACTTCCTTGACGAAGGCGGGAGCCTCGGCCGGGACGGCCGGGAGCATGTGCTTCTGGCTCGTCGCCTTGGCGGGGTAGTTCACCTTCTCGGTGGCGGACACGGCCAGGTCGATCGCGGCTACGTTCTTGGCGACGACGTCCTCGCCCTTCTTGTGGTAGGTCTTCTCGGCGTACTTCTTGACCAGCTTGACCGCCTCGGCCTCGGGCAGCACGCCGGAGATCTTGAAGAACGCGGTCTGCATGACCGTGTTGACGCGCCCGCCCATGCCGGCCTTGTCGGCTATCGCGGCGCCGTCGATCACGTAGAAGCGGATCTTCTTGTCGATGATCTTCTGCTGGACCTCGGCGGGCAGCTCGTCCCAGACCTTGTCGGCCGCGTACGGGCTGTTGAGCAGGAACACGCCGCCGTCCTTGCAGCCGCCGATGATGTCGAGCTTCTCCATGAAGCTGAACTTATGGCAGGCGACGAAGTCGGCCTTGCCGATGTTGTACGGCTTCTGGATCACCTTGGGGCCGAAGCGGAGGTGGCTGATCGTGTAGCTGCCGGCCTTCTTCGAGTCGTAGACGAAGTAGCCCTGGGCGTAGTTGTCGGTCTCGTCGCCGATGATCTTGATCGAGTTCTTGTTGGCGCCGACGGTGCCGTCGGAGCCGAGGCCGTAGAACACGCACTCCTTGGTGCCCTCGCTCTCGAGGTGGAAGTCCTCGTCCCACTTGAGGCTCAGGTCGCCCTGGTCGTCGTAGACGCCGAGCACGAACTCCTGCTTGGGCTTGGCGGCCTTGAGGTCGTCGAGCGCGGCCTTGACGAGGGACGGGGTGAACTCGCAGGAGCCCAGGCCGTAGCGGCCGCCGACGACGGTCGGCCAGGACTTGAACTGGGCCTTGCCGTTCTCCATCGCCTCGCCGATGGCGGTGCGGACGTCCTCGTACAGCGGCTCGCCGATGGAGCCCGGCTCCTTGGTGCGGTCGAGCACGGAGATCTTCTTGACGGTGGCGGGCAGGGCGCCCAGGAAGTGCTCGACGGAGAAGGGGCGGTACAGGCGGACGATGACGGCGCCGACCTTCTCGCCCTTCTTGACGAGGTGGTTGACGGTCTCGGTCACGGTGTCGGCGCCGGAGCCCATCACGATCAGCACGCGCTCGGCGTCGGGGGCGCCGACGTAGTCGAACAGGTGGTACTGGCGGCCGGTGTGCTTGGCCAGCTTGTCCATGTACTTCTGGACGATGGCCGGGGTGGCCTCGTAGTACTTGTTGACCGCCTCGCGGCCGGTGAAGTACACGTCGGGGTTCTGGCTGGTGCCGCGGATGGACGGCTTCTCGGGGTTCAGGCCGCGGGCGCGATGGGCGCGGACGAGCTCCGCGTCGATCATGTCCTTCATCACCTCGTAGGAGATCTCCTCGACCTTCTGGACCTCGTGGGAGGTGCGGAAGCCGTCGAAGAAGTGCAGGAACGGCACGCGGGCCTCGAGGGTCGAGGCGTGCGCGATCAGGGCCATGTCCATCACTTCCTGGACGCTGGCGGCGCCGAGCATGGCCCAGCCGGTCTGGCGCGCGGCCATCACGTCCTGGTGGTCGCCGAAGATAGACAGGGCGCTGGCGGCGACGGCGCGGGCGGCGATATGGAAGACGGCGGAGGTGCACTCGCCGGCGATCTTGTACATGTTCGGGATCATCAGCAGGAGTCCCTGGCTGGCGGTGAACGTCGTGGTCAGGGCGCCGGTGGTCAGCGCTCCGTGGACCGCGCCCGCGGCTCCGGCCTCGGACTGCATCTCGACGACCTGCGGCACCGTGCCGAAGATGTTCTTGCGGCCCTGGGCGGAGAATTCGTCCGACAGCTCGCCCATCGGCGAGCTGGGGGTGATCGGGTAGATAGCGATCACCTCGGAGCAGGCGTGGGCGACGTGCGCGGCGGCGGTGTTGCCGTCGATCATCACCATGTTCTTCTTGGTAGCCATACGGGTTCCTTTGGGGTGTAGTAGCCCGGGCGAGGCGCGACCCGTGACGGGACTGAACGTGAGTATTTCGCGCGTTGCTATGGGCAGGTATATAGTAGGTTTTTTACGGGACTTGCGCAAGGGATGGATACGCGATCCCGGCCGTTAATAGATATAAAAAGAGCAAAAGAGGGGCGCTCCGCGCCCCTCGACGATATGCCCCGGCGAACGCGCGCCGTGCGGCGCGCCGGCTCGTCGCCTCGGGCGACGAGCCGCTCGTCCTACCGTAACGTTCCGATTGCCCGGCTCCCGGGCGTGGTCTATACTCGAACCCCGCGCGCGGTCCCCGTCGGCGCGGCAAGGAGCGATCGTGCGGGCCGGATCCTCGAAGGCGCTAGCTCCCATCCTCATCGTGGCGTCCTTCGCGTCGCTGTTCGCCGCCTCGCTCTTCGCCCTGGCGGGCATGGACCGCGAATACCGCGCGATGCAGCTGGGCATGGAGCGCTCGCTCCGCGCGGTACTGCGCGCGGCCCCGGCCGGCCGCTCCATACGGCCGGAGCTCGAGGGCCTGTTCTCGTCCGTCGAGCGGCTTGAGCGCGTAGCCGTCAGCGTCGACCTGGAGGGGCCGCGCGCGGCCCTGGCCCGGCTCGTCGAGCTGTACGACGCCGGCCCGACCGATACCGAGGCCTTCCTGGACCGCTTCTGCGAATCCTACGCGGTCCTGGAGACGGACCTGGCCAGGAAGCGGGCCGCGCTCGCCGATTCGTTCTACGCGCTCATGGCGGCCCTGGCCCTGGGCTTCATCGTGGCGGCGGCCATCGGCGCCGACCTGAGCGCCCGCCTGCGGCTGAGCCGCTACGAGGCCGGCTGGTCGCGCCGGAGCCTGCTCGCGTCCCTGTCCGCCGAGGAACGGCTGCGGAGGCGCATAGCCCGCGACCTGCACGACGAGGTCGCCCAGGACATAGCCGCCGCCAGGATGCTGTGCGAACGGGCCGCCTCCGCGTCCGGCGAAGCGGCCGGCCGTCAGGGCCCGCTGCTCTCCGAGGCGGTCGGGCTCATGTCCGCCGCGGGAAAGCGCCTGCGCGGCCTGGCCCTGGACCTCAGGCCGCCCGAGCTCGAGCGCTCGGGCCTCTCCGCGGCCATCGAGGCGCTCTGCTCGAGGAGCCTCGGCGGGCAGGTTAGGCCCGCGGCGTTCAGGGCCGAGCCGGGAGCCGCCCGGGCCGCCGACTCGCTCGCCGACGAGGCGGCCATCCAGGCGTTCCGCATAGTCCAGGAGGCGCTCGCCAACGCCCGTAAGCACGCTCCCGGGCAGGACGCGGAGGTGTCGCTGCGCCTCGAAGGCGGCCGGGGCGACGGGACGCTCGTCGTCGAGGTGACAAACCGCCTCGTCGTCGCCGCGGGCGGCGCCGAAGGCGACGCGCCGTCCGAGCGGCTCGACGAGTCGGTATCGAGCGGCCTAGGGCAGGCGATAATGAGGGAACGGGCGGCCATCGCCGGCGGCGAGCTGAGCGCCGGCGCCGAGGCCGGATCGTTCCGGGTAACGATGCGCGTACCCTCGCGCGAGCCGGTGACGGAGGATAGCGATGCGTAAGGCCCTGATAGTCGACGATCATCCCGTATTCAGGAACGGCCTCAAGACGGCCTTGGGCGGCTGGCGCGTCTTCGACGCGGTCGACGAGGCCGGCTCGGCGGCCGAGGCCCGCGACGCCGTGGACCGCGGCGGCTACGAGCTGGCGATGGTCGACGTCGGCCTGCCGGACGGGAGCGGCATGGACCTGGTCGAGAGCCGGGCCGGCCTCGCCGGCGCTCCGGCCTTCTTCGTCCTGACCATGGAGGCCGACGCCTCGCTCGCGCGGCGGGCCGTCCGGGCGGGCGCCGCCGGCTTCGCGTCCAAGAACCTGGCGCTCGGCGTCCTGGAACTGGCGGTCAGGCTGGTCCTGGCCGGCGAGCCGTACATCGAGGGGGAGATACTGCGCGACCTCCTGACCGCCGACGCCGTGCTGTCGAGCTCCAGGCGGGAGGGGCGGCGGCTCGTCGGCGGGCTGACGCCCCGCGAGCGGGCCGCGCTCGACGCGCTGCTCGACGGGCTGAACGCCAAGGAGATGGCGCAGAGGCTCGGGGTCAGCCAGCGTACCGCGGAGAACTACCAGAGCGCCGTCTACGCCAAGCTCGGCGCCAGGAGCCCGGTCGACCTCGTGCGCATCGCGCTCGGCGCCGGCCTGATAGCGTCACCGTAGCGGCGCCGACGCGCCCGCTCCCCGCCGCGGCTCCGGGCCTGCCGCGCGAGCCTCCGCCTCCGCCTTGACGACGGCCAGGTACAGGGCCGGCGCCACGGCCAGCGTCTTGTCCACCAGGTTGACGGGCAGCCTGCCCAGGAAGGCCGCGGTCGCTACCGAGTCGGTGAACAGCGCGAAGCCGGCTACGATGTTGTCGATGTTCATCCTCGTGCCGCCCCCGTAGACGAGGGCCGCTATCAGGGCGCCGAGCAGCGCGTTGGCCAGGGTCACCGCGCCGACGCACAGCGAAACCGGCAGGGCGCCGCGGTACTTGCCCGAGGCCACGAAGGCCCTGACGACGAGCGCCGTGGCGATCCCGCAGACGGCGAACGGCAGGTGGACCCAGGGAAAGCCGTCGAGCGCCTCGTTCCAGCCGTTCGTCAAGATCGCCGTCGCTATGCCGTGCCATGGACCGAGTACCGCCGCCGCGATCGCCGTGAAGATCGAGTCGAGGAATAGGGGCAGCGAGTCCCTGGCCGCCAGGCTCAACAGGGCGTTGGCCAGCGGGAAGACGACGATGGCCAGGCACCACGCCAGGGCCGGCTTCCTCGAGACGGCGAGCGTCATGGCGCCCAATGAACTAGGTTGTAAAGCGCGCATGCCGTAGTATACTCCATGGCCGCGCGGTTCGCTCCGGCTTTTCAACGGCGATGGCCGCCGATCCGTGAGAATCCGCAAGCGAACGACGCATTTCGTCGCTTGAAGCCTCGGCCTCGTCGTTGTAGCATCCGAGCATCGGCATCCTGAGCCGCAAAATAATGTGTAAAGTACGCTTCGAGTCCGGGAGTCCCTAGGGGCTCCCGTTTTTTTATACGAGGCTCTTTATAGGGCTCCGCTCTAAGCTCGTAGTGAGTAGTCGCTCACGCATCCTTGAAATCGTGCTATCATGGCTCGCCGGATCGGCGTATCGCGAGAATCACGGGAGGCGACTATGCACGAGGAGAGAGCTAAGGCCGCGCACGCGTTCATGAGCGGCATCATCGAGAGGCACGGCCCCCGCCTGCCCGGGAGCGAGGCTAGCCGGAAGGCGGCCGAGGAGCTGCGCGCGGCCGCGGCCGAGGCGGGCGACGAGGCGGGCCTTCAGGAATTCAGGCTGAGCCCCGGGGCCTTCTTCGGCTACCTCAAGGCGATGATAGCGGCCTACGCCGTCGCGGCGCTGCTCCTGGCGCCGGCCCCGTGTCTGTCTTTCGTCCTCCTGGCCCTGGGAGCGGCGGCGCTCGTGCTGGAGTTCTTCCTCTACCGCGAGTTCCTCGACCCCGTATTCCCCAAGGCGCGCGGCGTCAACGTCTGGGCGTCGCTCGAGCCGAGCGGCCCGGTCGAACGGCAGCTCGTCGTCAGCGGCCACCACGACTCGGCGCCTATCTTCAACTTCTTCGTCGACCGGCCGGAGCTGTACTCGAGGCGCGTCTACGGCGCGATGGGCGCCTACGCGGTCTTCCTGGTCGGATCGCTCGTCGTCGCGGTCGCCGTTCCGTCGATCATAGTCAGGGCCGTCGTAGCCGCCGCTTTCGCCCTCGGCTTCATGCTCGTAGCGCCGCTCTGGCGCTTCGTGGCCAAGCAGGGCACCCCGGGCGCCGGGGATAACCTCGCGGCGAGCGTCGCCGCCATCGAGATACTGCGCGAGTTCCGCTCCCGCCGGGACGCCGGGAAGGGGCTCGAGGGTACGCGCGTCGTGTTCGCCAGCTTCGACGCGGAGGAGGCCGGCCTGCGCGGCGCCCGCGCCTGGGCCGAGGCGAACCTGCCGGCCGAGGTGCCCACCTACGCCTACAACATGGATTGCATCTATACGACCGACGAGGCGCGCTTCCTGTCCACCGACATCAACGGCAGCGTGACGATGTCGGCTCCGCTGGCCTCCGCCTGCTCGGCCATCGCGGCCGAGCTCGGCGCCGCCGTGCCGGTTAAGCCCATAGCCTTCCTGGCCGGCGGCACCGACGCGGCCGAGCTGGCCAAGCGCGGCGCCAAGGCTACTACCCTGATAGCCATGCCCTGGTCGAACGACGACCGCTCGCCGTCGTACCACACGCCGGACGACGTCCCCGCCGCCGTCGGCCTGCCTGCCCTCGAGCTGGCCATCGACGTCGGCGTGCGCCTGGCCGAGCGCCTCGACTCCGGCGAGCTGACCGTTTAAGGCCATACGAATAATTTGATGAAGAGGATACGAGGATACGAGGGAAGAAAGAGAAATCGATAGGGGGTGGAGGGGCGCTTCCTCCCCCGCGCTCATCCCGCTCCGAGCGCCGTCAGCGCGGCGCGGTACAGCGTCTCGAGGCCGGCGTTCGTCGGCTTGGACAGGAAGTCGGGCTCCCATTCCGGTTCGGCGAGCGAGTCGCTGATCGTGAAGGCCGAGGCCAGGGCTACGCCGCGGTAGCGGGCCACCGTGAACAGCGCCGACGCCTCCATCTCCACGACCAGGGCCCCGTCGGCGGCGAACGCGTCGATCTCGGCCCTCGTCTCGCGGTACGGCGCGTCGGTCGTCCAGCTCCTGCCGCGGCGGAAGGCTACGCCGGCCGCGCCGATCGCGTCGGCCAGGGCCTCGGTCAGCGCCTCGTCCGGCAGGGCCGGCCCGCCTGCGGGCGCGTAATGGTACGACGTCCCCTCGTCGCGGAACGCCCCGTCGCACAGCACCAGGTCGCCCGGCCGGAGGCCCGGAACGAGCGCGCCGGCGGTGCCCATCGACACGAACGCGCGCGCGCCGAAGGCTATCAGCTCCTCGAACGAGGCGACCGCCGCCGGCGCCCCGAAGCCGAAGCCGCCCATGATGGCCACCCTGCCGTCGGTCTCCTCGAGGTAGGCCAGCTTCTTCCTGAACAGGCCCGGGTGGAAACGCACCGGATGGTTCCGCGTGACGTAGGCGAACAGGGCCGGCTGGTACGACAGTATCACCGCCTCGGGCGGCGCGGCGGTCCCGCCGGCTCCCTTGAAGCCGGTCTCGTCCATGTAGTCCAGGAAGCGCCCCGGATCGACTAGCGACGGCTCGCGGTACTTGTCAGGATAGAGCGGTACGGGCATGGCATCCTCCCTGACTAGCGCTCCAGTATACCCCAGAGGGCTTGTACGACAGAATACGGAACAGGATGATCAGGATGAAGGCACGATGGACAAGATGGGGGAGGAAGTAGTGAACCGCCTCTCCCCCGGCCTTATCCTGAATATCATGCTCTTATCCGGATCATCCCGTCCAAATTTCCATTATTCGCTCTTTTATCTCTTTTGCTCTTATTCTCTTCGTTCGACTTAGTAAATGCGGCCGCTTCTACTCGTGCTGCCAGGCGAGGGTCGGGAAGGATCCGGCGTCGAAGTACCATAGAGCGCTTGTCTCGTTCCAGTCGCCGAAATCCGACCCGTCATCGAGCGTCGCGCCGTTCGGACCGCTGACGTCCGTCGGATTACCGAGCGCGCCGGCCGCGGGCGCGTGCCAGAAGCAGGTGGTCCCTCCGTTGTACGCCGCCGTCGCGGATCCGATGAACGCGCCGGTGACCTGATCGCTAAGTTCTCCTGCGAAGTAGCAGCGCTCCACGCTAGGAGTACCGTAGCTGAGGTTCACCTGCCCGATGAAGCCGCCGTTGTTGGTCGTCGCGGCCGGTTGTACCGACTCGTTAACATAGCAGTCCTCTATGGTCGACGCCTGGTACACCGCCCCGGCGAAGCCGCCTATCGTATTGTCTCCTATGACGGTTCCCGTCGCGTAGCACTGCCGTACGCTGGCGCAGGTCCCGGTCGCGGTCGCCGCGCTACCGAGGCTCCCGACGAAGCCACCGATGATCTGAGTCCCGGCCGTAACATCGCTCGCGCTGTAGCAGGCCTCTATATCCGTGCCTTCCTTGGCGTAGCCTATGAACCCGCCGACGAACCGGCCTAGGGTCGCGCTCGTGGCGGTCACCGCGCCGCTCGAGCTCGACGATCGTATCTGGACTCGGCCGCTTCCGTTCGTATGGATCGAGCCCGATCCGGCGAAACCGCCTATGTACTCTCCGTCGGTAGCCGTTACGGCGCAGGTCGATGCGCATCCGTCGATCTCTATGCTGCCTGATCCCGAGTATAGCTGCCCGGCGAACCCGCCGACCTGGGTAACGTTGCTGCATTGAACGATTCCGGAAGCGTCGCAGCCATCGATCCTGAGGGTAACTCCGACGCTCGGCCATATATATCCGGCGAAGCCGCCTAGGTTCATGCCGTCTCCCGCGCCGCCGTAGAGGATGTTCCCTCGGGCTGAGCAGTTCGATATCACCGAGGCGTCGCGTATCCATCCGGCGAATCCGCCGACCTGCTGCGCGTTAGGAGACGTCGTCCCGTCGGCGGGGCCTATGTCTATAGTAGCCGCGCATGATTCGACGGTCCCGCCCAGCTCTCCCGCCAAGCCGCCCAGGTGCGTCGGAACGCTGGCGGTGGATTCGATCGTCCCCGAGACGCTTACCCTGGTCAGGGTGCCGTTCGTGCAGACGCCGGCCAGCCCTCCGATATACGTCGTCCCCGTCAGGGCTATCCCCGTTATCGTCACGTCCGATACGGTAGCGCCGCTTATGGTGCCGGCGAGCGCCCCTAGATGGGCCGCCGTGGACGAGCCGCTCACGGCGCCGATCGTAAGGTTCCTGACGGCGGCCCCCGTCGATACGAGCTTGAAGAAGCCCGCGTCCGTCACGGAGGCAGCGCCGAGCGCGACGTTCGAGACGCTTGCCGCCGCCGTCGTAGTCGCCGGTGAATGACGAGATGGGCGTCCACGCGCCGGTCGTCGCATCCGCGCCCAGGTCGATGTCGGCGGTCTGCCTGAAATGGGCGCCCGGCGCGTAGCGCACGTTATACAGGTCCAGGGGCGTGGCGACGAGGTATGGCGACGCCTCGGTCCCGAGGCCTCCCGAGAAGTAGCCGTCCGCGCGGATGGCCGCTATATCGTCGGCCGATAGGGCGCCCGCGTAGACGCGGAGATCGTCGACGGAGCCGTAGTAGTTGTATTCGGCCCCTTCGAAGAACGACGCGCCGAGCCTGATAGGCTGAGCCGTCGAGAAGGCGTCTAGGGCGCTAGAGACCCTCATGGAGCCGTTGAGATAGATGCTCGCCTGGCCGGTCGCCGAATCCACCACGGCGGCGACATGGTTCCAGTCGCCGTTAGCGACGACGTAGTCGGCCGTCTGCATATTGTCGCCCGAGTCGGTCTCGAGCCTTAGGGCGTTCGATCCGCTCAGGTAGAGCGTGAAGCCGTCCCCGTTGTATTCTTGACGGTTCGTGAGGATGACCCGGTCGGTGTCGCCTTCGGGGCGTATCCATACCGACAGCGTGAACGCGTCCGGCATCTCAGCGGGCTGGATGTCAAGGTATTCGGATTCGGCGATATAGATGTAGCCTCGGCCGTCGAGGCTGGGGATCGACGCGGAAGACGCGGTGGGGCCCCATGATCCTGCCGATTCCGGTTTGGCGCTCGTCATGCGCCCCTTCTCGTCGTTCAGGTCCGTATCGAAGCTGAAGCGCGAGACGAGCGCGCGTTCGGCCCAGGCCAGGGTAAGGGAGACGACGTTCTCGGCGTCGGGGGCGATAGTCACGGAACGGGTCGCTACGAAGGCCTCGCCGCCGTCGGCGTCGTAGCCGCTTATGGTGATGGTCCAGTCGCCGACGAGCAGTTCGAGGCTCACCCTGTTGTCGGCGGCGGATACGGTCGCCGCGTCAAACTCCCAGCTGCCCGAGCGGCCGGCCGGGCCGTCGCCTTCGAGCAGCCAGCGGCTTACGGTGCCCGCCAGGCCGGCCAGGCCGCCCGGGGCTCGAGACGCTTCGCGCGAGGCGGCCGGTAAGGCTATGGTCAGGGCGCCGGTAGCGTCCGGGGCGCCGAGCGTCGGGGAGCGGCACGAGGCCGTTACGCTTAGCATCAGTATGCTGGCTATGGTTAGGCCGAGACGGCCGGAGTGGCGCTTCATGGACGGGCTCCTACTAATAGATTTTCTATCGATTCGTTCGTAGAGACGCGTAGCAAGCTATCACGCCGGCCCGTGGAAATCCAAGGCGGGCCGCGATCGGCGTCATGGTTATTTTATTGTAGTCTTGATATCGATACAAATTTAGATATATACTATCCCCGGTTCGCCGACGAGTTTCTGGCGACGGACGGAAACGCTCGACGAGGATAGCGCGATGCTCTATTATGGTGGCGTTTCCGTCATTAATAAGAGGAGGAAGGGTGAATAAGATAGTATCGAAGGCCCGCCTGTCCGACGAGGTATTCCGCATCGAGGTGGAGGCCCCGAACATAGCCCGCGAGCGCAAGGCCGGCCAGTTCGTGATCGTCCAGACCGACACCGAGTGGGGCGAGCGCGTTCCGCTGACCATAGCCGACGCCGATCCCCATCGCGGCACCGTCACGCTGATCTTCCAGACGGTCGGCGTCAGTACGCACCGCCTGGCGGAGCTCGAGCCCGGCCAGTCCATCGAGGCGATGCTCGGTCCGCTCGGCAACCCGACGCATATCGAGCGCTTCGGCCACGCGGTCTGCGTGGGCGGCGGTATCGGCGTGGCGCCGATGCACCCTATAGCCCAGGCCCTGAAGCAGGCGGGCAACAAGGTTACCATTATCATAGGCGCGCGCACCAAGGACCTCGTCATCCTGGAGGACGAGATGCGCGCTATAGCCGACGAGCTGATCGTGGTGACCGACGACGGCAGCTACGGTCGGAAGGCCCTCGTCACCGAGCCGCTCAAGGAGCTGTGCGGGGCCGAGACGCCTCCCGATATCGTCGTCGCGATAGGCCCGCCGGTGATGATGAAGTTCTGCGCCGAGGCTACCAGGCCCTTCGGCGTCAGGACGCTCGCGTCGCTCAATACGATCATGATAGACGGCACCGGCATGTGCGGCGGCTGCCGCGTCTCTGTCGGCGGCCAGACCAAGTTCGTCTGCGTCGACGGGCCGGAGTTCGACGCCCACCAGGTCGACTGGGACGGCATGCTGCTCAGGCTGCGCGCCTACAAGTCGCAGGAAGACGCCGCGCACAAGGCCCTGCACGATGGCGGCCAGTGCCGGCTCGACGCGATGGCCGACGACGCCAGGAAGAAGGCCGAAGCCGAGGGAGGCTCGCGATGAACATGCATAGCGCGGGAGACCTCGGCGCCAAGGCCAAGGAAGTCCTGGCCGGCCTCGACGGCCGCGAGCTCGGGAACAAGGACAGGATGGCCCTGCCGGTGCAGGACATGCCCTGCCAGGACCCGCTGGACCGAGCCCGGAACATGGAAGAGGTGGCGCTCGGCTACGCCGAGGCCCAGGCCAGGATCGAGGCCGCGCGCTGCCTGCAGTGCAAGAACGCGCCCTGCGTGTCCGGCTGCCCGGTATCGATAGACATTCCCGGCTTCATAGCCCAGGTGGCCAAGGGCGACTACCACGCCGCCGCCGACGTCATACGCAAGACCAACCTGCTGCCGGCGATCTGCGGCCGCGTCTGCCCGCAGGAGAAGCAGTGCCAGGCGCCCTGCACCCTCGGCAAGGCGCTCAAGGGCGTCGACAAGGCCGTGCAGATAGGCCGCCTCGAGCGCTTCGTGGCCGACCGGGAGAGGGCCGCCGGCGGGGCGCCGATGCCCCGGGTGGCCGCCCCGACCGGCAAGCGGGTGGCGGTGATAGGCGCCGGCCCCGCGGGCCTGACCGTCGCCGCCGACGTCCGCCGCGAGGGCCACGAGGTGGTCATCTTCGAGGCCTTCCAGAAGCCCGGCGGCGTGATGGTCTACGGCATCCCCGAGTTCCGCCTGCCGAAGGCGATCGTCCGCGAGGAGGCCGAGAAGCTCGAGCGGATGGGCGTGAGCTTCGAGCTGAACTACCTGGTCGGCCGCACGCGGCCGCTTTCCGCCCTGCTCGAGGAAGATGGCTTCGACGCGGCCTTCGTCGGCGTCGGCGCCGGCCTGCCCAAGTTCATGGGCATACCCGGCGAGAACCTGGTCGGGGTGTTCAGCGCCAACGAGTACCTGACGCGCGCCAACCTGATGCGCGCCTGGGACCGCGATCGCGCCGCCACGCCCATCTACCCGTCCAAGCGCGTCGCGGTGCTCGGCGGCGGCAACGTGGCTATGGACTCGGCGCGCATGGCCCTGAGGCTCGGCGCCGACGAGGTGCACGTGCTGTACCGGCGCACCCGCGACGAGATGCCGGCCCGCGCCGAGGAGGTCGCCCACGCGATCGAGGAGGGCATAGTCTTCGACTTCCTGGCCAGCCCGACCGAGGTGCTCGGCGACGAGAAAGGCGCGGTCCGGGGGCTGCGGGTGATGTCGTACGAGCTCGGCGAGCCCGACGCTTCCGGCAGGCGAAGCCCGGTGGCGATCGACGGCTCCGAGCATGACGTACCCTACGACACGGTCATCGTCGCCGTGGGCAACGAGTCGAACCCGCTCCTTGCCAAGACGACGCCGGGCCTGGCGGTCGACAAGAAGGGCCACGTGCTGGTCGACGAGAGCCAGAAGAGCTCGCTGGACGGCGTGTGGGCCGGCGGCGACATCGTGCTCGGCGCGGCCACGGTGATCCTCGCGATGGGGGAGGGCCGCAGGGCCGCCGCGGCCATCAACGAATACCTGAGGGCGAAGGACTAGCCGCGGGTCATTGATCCGAAGCCCGGCTTCGGCCATAATGGGGGTCGAGGGGCGCGTCGTTCGGGCGCGTCTCCCGACCCTTTTTTCTGTCGTACGGAGAGTCTCGGAATGCGATTCAGCGTCTTTTCCACCCTTGTCCTCAGCGTCATCGTCGCCTTCGGTTCCGTCGCCGCCGTTTCGGCGCAGGAAGCGGCGCCGGCCCAACCGGACTTGCCGGCCCCGGCGATAGCCGCTCCGGCTCCGGCTCCGGCGCCCGCCCAGGCGCAGCCCGTCCTGCCGGTCAAGGCCGACGCGCTGCTCCTGTACCGGCAGGGGCGCGACCTCGAGACGGCCGGCAAGGCGGCCGAGGCCGCGGCCAGGTACAAGGAGTCGGTCGCCGTCTGCGACAGGGAACTGGCGACCGATCCGACCAGGATGGACGCGTACACGGTCAAGTGCTGGAGCCTGTTCAGGCTCGAGAGCTACCGCGAGGTGGTCGACATCGGCGCGGCCGCCCTCAAGGTGCGCTTCGACGCGCGCGTGGTCGAGGTGATGGGCGAGGCGTACTTCCACCTGGGCGACGACAAGAGCGCCCTCAAGTACCTGCAGCGTTACCTGGACAACGTCGGGGAGTACGGCGACCGCGTCTCCACCGCCTACTTCTACATGGCGGAGAGCTACTACCGGATGAAGCGCTTCGACCACGCGGATATCGCCTACAGCATGGCCGTCTACCGGGAGCCGGGGCTGGCGCGCTGGTGGTACCGCTACGCGTCCGCGGTCGAGTCGCTCGGCGAGTACGCGCGGGCCTTCGACCTGTACGGCAAGGCCCTCAAGCTGAACCCGAGCCTGGCCGAGGCGCAGAGCGGGCAGAGCCGCGTCAAGGCGAGGATGTAGGCCGGATCCGGCTAGAGCAGGCTGACCGGGTCCGGGTCTATCTCGACGTAGACGCCCGAAGGCGCCTTCCAGCCGGCTAGCGCGGCCGACAGCGCGGCCCTGCCCGGGCCCGCCGCGGCGGACCGCAGCAGCACCTGCCTGCGGGCGTTGCCGGCGACCACGGCGATCGGGCATTCGGCCGGCCCGAGCACCTCGACCTCGTCATGGCCGGCGCCAGCCGCTACCGCGCCCGCCGCTACCGCGGCGATGATCCTATCGGCCAGCTCCGCCGCCGTCCCGGCCGCGGCGGCGGCGTCCTTCGACCTGACCACCACCCGCAGCAGCCTCGAGTACGGCGGGAAGCCTAGCTCCCGCCGTATAGCCAGCTCGTCGGCGTAGAAGCCAGCGGCGTCGTGGGCCGCGGCGCGGGCGAGCACCGGGCTCGTCGGCCGGTAGGTCTGCACGATCACGCGCCCGCCCTTGACGAAGCGGCCGGCGCGGCCGGCTACCTGCGTCACCAGGCCGAAGGCGCGTTCCGCCGCCCTGAAGTCGGGCAGGTTGAGCGTCGTGTCGGCGAGTATCACCCCGACGAGCCGCACGCCCGGGAAGTTGAGGCCCTTGGCGACCATCTGGGTGCCGAGCAGCACGTCGATCTTCCCGTCCCTGAAGTCGTCGAGGGTGCGCTCGAGCACGCCCTTGCGCGAGGTAGCGTCGGCGTCGAGCCTGGCCACGCTCATGTCCGGGAACAGCCTCGCGGCCTCCTCCTCGATGCGCTCGGTGCCGAAGCCGGCCCAGCCGGTATCGAGCGAGCCGCATTCGGGGCAGGCCGCCGGCGGCGGCGCCTGGTAGCCGCAGTAGTGGCAGACGAGGCGGCCGCGTTCCTTGTGGTAGGTCATGCCGACCGAGCAGTGGCGGCACTTCATCTCGGCGCCGCAGCTCCTGCAGCTCCAGAAGTACGAGAAGCCGCGCCGGTTCAGGAACAGGATAGACTGGCCGCCCTCCCGCTTGACCTGCCTGACCGCGTCGATCAGGCGCTTCGACAGGGCTCCGCCCTCGGCCCTCATGTCGACGATATCGACGGAGGGCATGTCGCCGCCGGCGAGCCGGCGCGACAGGACGAGCCGCTCCATGCCGCCCTCTCCCGTCAGCCGCCACGACTCGACGCTCGGGGTCGCCGAGCCCATGACGAGCCTGGCGCCTTCCGTCGCGGCGCGGCGCATGGCCACCTGGCGGGCGTGGTAGCGCGGCGACGAGCCGGCCTTGTACGAGCCCTCGTGCTCCTCGTCGAGCACGATCAGGCCGAGGCCCACGACCGGGGCGAAGACGGCGCTGCGCGCGCCGACGACGACCCTGGCCTCGCCGCGCAGGATGCGCCGCCATTCCGTCAGCTTCTTCGGGCCCGTCAGGCCCGAATGGATGACCGCGCAGGTATCGCCGAACCGGTCCTTGATCGCCTCGACCACCTGGCGCGTCAGGGCTATCTCGGGCACGAGGTAGATGACGCCGCGGCCCTCCGCGAGCGTCGCCTCGGCGGCCTCGAGGAACACCTCGGTCTTTCCCGTGCCTGTCGGGCCGTAGAGGTACCAGCGGCCTTCGCGCCCGGACAGGATCCGTCCGAGCGCGGCGCTCTGCTCGGCCGACGGCACGAGAGGCGCGGGGGCGACGCGCAGGTCGTCGAACGACGCGGCGGAGTCGTCGTCTCCTGCGGAGTCGTCGTCTCCTGCGGAGTCGTCGTCTCTAGCGGCGCCGGAGCCCTTACCCGAGGCGGGATTCTTCGCCTTGCGCCGACCCTCCCGCTCGGCCGACGGCGTCATCGCCGACAGCGCCTCGCCGAGCGAGCAGTAGTACATGCCGGCCAGCCACTCGGCCAGGGCGAGCGTCTCCGGGCCGAACAGGGGCTCGGCGTCGACCAGCCTGAGGTACGGCTTGACGATGGCCGGGTCGCAGTCGACGGTATCGCTCCTGGCGACCACCCAGCCGACCGCGGCCCTGCGGCCGAGCGTCGCCTCTACCCGCGAGCCCACGGGAGCGGAGAGGCCGTCCGGCTCGCGATAGCTCCATTGCCTGTCGACGGGCACGTCGAAGGCGACCGAGACGTAGCCTGGCACGGGCGCTAGGCCCCGAGGCCGTCGAGCAGCGAGCGCAGCAGCTTGAGGTCTTCCCAGGCCGGGCGCTTGAGGCCCTCGTCGCGCAGGAGGGCGCTCGGGTGGTAGGTGGCGACCAGGGGCAGGCCGCCGAAGTCGTAGACCCTGCCGCGCAGCCTGCCTATGCCGTCCTTGACGCCGAGCAGCGACTGTGCCGGGATGCGGCCGACCGCGAGTATGGCCCTGGGCCGTAGCAGGGCCAGCTGGCGGTCCAGGAAGGGGCGGCAGGCGGCCTGCTCGTCGGGCGCCGGGTCTCGGTTCAAAGGCGGCCGGCACTTGACGATGTTGCCGATGAAGCAGCTCTCGTCGCGCGACAGCCCTATCGACGACAGCATCTTGTCGAGGAGCTGGCCCGCCGGGCCGACGAAGGGCAGTCCCGTCTTGTCCTCTTCCGAGCCGGGGCCCTCCCCTATGACCATGACGAGGGGCCGGGCCGGTCCCTGGCCGGGCACCGAGCGCTTGCGGCCGGCGCCCAGGCGGCAGGCCATGCAGCGGGCCGCCTCGGCCGCGACGGCGGCCAGGCTATCGTCGAGGGGAACGCGAGCCGGGACCGGGGCGGCCTCGGGGGCCGGGGCCGGCTCGGCCTGGTCGGCGAATTCCGGGACCGGCGCCCGGCTCCTGTAGCCGTCGGCCAGCGCGTCCTCGATCAGCGATAGCGCCTCGTAGCAGTATATCCTGTCGTCGTTGCCCATCGTCGCCTACGCCCTCTCGGCCATCAGGTTGCGCATCTCTATCGAGATGTCGCGCGCGTTCCTGGCCGCCGCCGCCCCGAGCAGCCGATAGACCGCCCTGCCGACCTTCGGGTCGGAGGCGCAGGCGGCCTTGAGCAGCGGCCCGTCGAAGCGCAGCACCAGCGAGCGCTCTCGCGCGGTCGTCCTCATGTCGCGCCGGGCGCCGTCGAGGAAGGACAGGGCGCCGAACAGCGAGCCGGAGCGCAGCGTCAGCAGCTCCGAGTACCGCTCGTAGTTCGGCAGCTCGAGCCAGATGGCCACGATGCCCGAGACGACGAAATAGACGTCGTAGGAGTCCCCGTCCTCACGGTAGAACACGTCGCCCTCGGCGGCGCTCGCCAGGACGGCGGTCGACGCGACGGCCGATACGGCCTCGTCGTCGAGCTCGCCCAGGAACGGCATGCCGCGCAGTATTCCGACGATGTCCGATCCGCCGTTCATGGCCTGTCCTCCCGTATGCCGTCGAGCGCGGCCTCTATCTCCCCGAAGCCGCGCGAGGCCAGGAAGTTGGCCACGAGCTCGGGGTCGCCGATCCTGGCCTTCTCTTCCTCCAGGAGGCGCCTGGCTATCCCGCGGCTGCGCGCCGACGACCCGTCAGCCGCGATGGATCCGGCGTAATAGTAGTATATGATCGCGTCCTTGTTCGGCAAGAGGAAGCCGGTCGAGAAGAAGTACGACGCCTCGGCCAGGAAGAAGCCGGCCTCCTCGTCGTCGCCCCTGCCGGCGGCTATCTGCACGAGCAGCATCAGCGCGGTGAAGGTAGGATAGTAGCACGAGTGCCTCAGGCCCAGGATCAGCGCCTCCCTGGCGGCGGCCTCGGCCTTGCGCTCGTTGCCGGCCACGAAGTGGCACAGGGCGAGCGTCCTCGACGACTCGATGCGGTCGTAGTCGTTCCTCACCTTGTCGGCGTAGTACTCGGCCTGCATGAACGACTCGCGCGCGGCCTTGGCGTCGCCGTACAGGGTGGCCGAGGCCGCGAGCATCGCGTGGGCCTGCGAGACGATCGCGTCGCTCAGGCCGCCCGAGTCGAGCAGCGCCTTCGCGGCGGGCCCGAGGGCGCGGAAGTCGCAGAGCTGCCAGAGCACCTTGAGCCTGAGGTCGTTGCCGAAGAAGCGGGCCACCGCGCCGTAGCTCCCGTCGGACCGGTCGCCGACCGACTCCACGGCGGCGAGCGCGCCGCGGTAGTCGCCGGAATAGAGCCGTTCCTCGGCCACGGCGCTCGCGTACTCGAACTCGTCCCGGCCGGGGATCGCCGCGGTGCTCGCGACCATCTGCCGGGCCTCCTCGAAGTTACCCCGCTGGATCTCCGAGAGCGCGACGTGGCGCACGACGTTCTGCACGCTCCTGGCGGCCAGGCCGGCCTGGCGATAGTAGTGCAGGGCCTTCTGGCCGGTGAAGCGAGCCTTCTGGAACGACGAGGCCATGACGTTATGGGCGCAGATCATGTGGTAGGCGAAGCCCATGCATAGCCGGTTGCGCTCGTTGACCGCGATCCGCATCACGCGCTTCAGGTCCTCCTCGGCCTCGTCGATCTTGCCGGCGTTGAAGTTCAGCGCGCTCTTGGTGATCAGGAGCTGCACGGCCGCGTCGGGATGGGGCTTGGCCAGGCGCTTGTACAGCGGGTCGATGATGGCCAGGTACTCGTAGCCGTAGTTGCGCTCGGGGTCGGAGCGTATAGCGTCCGCCGCCTCGAGCCAGCGCTCGGCCTTCATCAGGTGGCGGATCAGCCTGAAGCGGTTCCTGGCCGGCTTGGACAGCATGATGTCGGCGACGACGCCGTGCAGGATGCGCTTGTTATGGTTGAGTATGGTCGAGTACAGGGCCTTCCTGAACACGTCGAGGGCGAATGCGTAGCGCTCGCCCGACAGGGTCAGGATGCCGTCGGAGCGCAGGGCCTCGAGCGACGCCGGCACCGTGGACGGGTCGCCCCCGGCCGCCTCGTAGACGCGCGCTGCCTCCTCGGCGTCGAAGTTGAGCAGGAACACCGAGCACGCGGTGGCCAGCTCCCGGGCGGCCGGCCCGAAGCGCTCGAGGCTCGCTATGAACATGTTCTGTATCGTGCCCGGCAGGCTGGACAGGTCGCGGTGCTTGCGGGCGAACAGCGCGTACTCGCGGACGAACAGCGGGTTGCCGCCGGCCTGGGCCAGCACGGCCTCGAGCAGTCGGTCGGGGATCTGGGGCCAGTAGGCCGACGCGAGCGCGGCCGCCTCGTCGCGGGCGAGCGGGTAGAGCCTCAGCGCCTTGAGGTCGGGGAACGCGTCGCGCATCGACTGGCCGTGCTCGCGGCCGGCCAGCAGCGCGAAGGGCCTGCACGGCGCCGACCTGAGGTAGTACGCGATGAACTCCATCGATTGGCGGTCCATCGCCTGGGCGTTGTCTATGAACATGAAGGCCGGATAGACGGCGCGCTCGTAGCGGCCCATCAGCGCCGAGAAGATCGAGAACAGCGCCAGCACGGTCTCGGAGTCCCTGGCCCTGGCGTCGCCGGCCGCCTCGGGCGACAGGAGCGACGCGAACAGCTCGGCGTGGGCCCGCTCGATCCCCGGCTGGGCGGCCAGCGCCGAGGCTATGGCCTCGGCGCTCGACTGGGAGTCCACGCCGAGGTAGTCGAGCACCAGGTCGACGACGACGGCGTAGCGGAGCGGCCTGAAGCGCTGCGCCCTCGCCGACAGCACCGGCGAGCCGAACTCCGGGAAGCGGCGCACCCGTTCCATCAGCGCGTGGGCCAGCCGGCTCTTGCCTATGCCCGCCTCGCCGACCAGGTACATGCCGGCCGCCGTCTGCGGGTCGTGCCTGACGTAGAGCCTGAGCAGCTCCTCGAGCTCGTCGCGCCTGCCGACGAAGGGGCCCTGGTCGCGCGATCCCTCCTGGGCCGGGCCGACGAGGCGCCAGGCGACGAGCTCGTCGCTCGCGCCCTTGACCGTCAGCCCTATCGGGCCGTCGAATTCGAAGTCGGCGTCGCAGCGCTCCTTGACCGCGTCGGAGACGAGCACGCGGTCGGGATCGGCGGCGGCCTGGAGCCGCTGGGCTATCGCCATCGGGTGCCCGGTGACCACCTTGAACGAGCCGCGGTCGCCGGTCGCGATCAGGCCCGAATGGACGCCTATCCTGAACGACAGCGCCGCCCCGCGCGGCGCGAGCTCGCCCTCGAGCGCGCGGTTGCGCTCGAGGAAAGCCAGGGCCGACTCGAGCGCGCGCTGCGGGTCGTCCTCGTGCAGCTCGGGCACGCCGAAGACCGCGACGAGGGCGTCGCCTATGTACTTCTCGACGACGCCGCCTCGCGAGACGATGATCTCCTCGAACGCGCCGAAGACCCTGGTCATCAGCGCGTCCATCTCCTCGGGGTCCATGCGCTCGGAGAGCGCGGTGAAGCCCTGGAGGTCGGCGAAGAGTATGGTAGCGTTCCTGCGCTCGCCAGACTTAATCGAGCTGATCTTGGCCATGGCCAGGTAGTCTAGCCTAAAAGCGAGGCGCTTGAAAGCGACAGCGCCTCGGCCACGCGAATGCCGTCGATGGCCGCCGACATGATGCCTCCGGCGTAGCCGGCTCCCTCGCCGCAGGGGAACAGGCCCCGTACCGCCGACTGCAGCCCGTCGTCCCTGGTCACGCGGACCGGCGACGAGGTGCGCGTCTCGACGCCGCAGAGCACGGCGTCGGTCCTGCCGAAGCCCGACAGCCTGCGGTCGAAGGCGGGCACGGCCTCCCGGATACCGGCCGCGACGAACGGCGGCAGGCAGGCGCCCAGCTCGGCGAGCGCGAAGGAGCCGCGTACCGACGGCGTGACGCCGCCCAGGCAGGCCGACGCCCGGCCTTCCATGAAGTCGCCGAGGGCCTGGACCGGCAAGGCCGACCGCCCGCGGGAGCCGGCCGAGGGCGAACCCGACGCCTCTCGCGCGGCCTCCCAGGCCAGGCGCTCCCAGCGCCGCTGGTACTCGACGCCGGCCAGGGGGCCGGAGCCGCCGAAGTCGTCGGGCCGTACCGACACGACGACCGCGGCGTTGGCGTTCGGCGCGTCGCGGGCGTAGTCGCTCATGCCGTTGCAGGCCGTCAGCCCGGGCTCGGAGCTGGCGTCGACCACGTAGCCGCCGGGGCACATGCAGAACGAGTACACGCTCCGCCCGTCGGAGGCGCGATGGGTCAATTTGTAGTCGGCGGCGCCGAGGGCCGGATGGTTCCAGCTATCGCCGTACTGCGACCGCGATATCATCTCCTGCGGGTGCTCGATCCGCAGTCCTATCGCGAAGGGCTTGCGCTCCATCGGCACGCCCTGCGCCGCGAGCGACGCGAAGGTGTCTCGCGACGAGTGGCCGATGGCCAGTACGACGGCCCCCGAGTCGATACGGGTCCCGTCGGCCAGGACGACGCCGCGCACGCGCCCGCCCTCGATGGCGAGGGCCTCGGCGCGGATCCTGAAGCGTATCTCGCCGCCGAGCGACTCTATCTTCCGGCGCAGGTTCCTGACCACCTCGACCAGCCTGTCTGTGCCGATATGGGGCTTGCCGTCGAAGCGTATCGACTCCGGCGCGCCGGCGGCGACGAACTCGTCGAGCACGCGCCGGTCGCGGCCGGAGCCGTCCCCGCCCGAGGCGGTCAGCTTGCCGTCGGAATAGGTGCCGGCGCCGCCCTCGCCGAACTGCATGTTCGACTCGGGGTCGAGCTCCCCTCCGTTCCAGAACGACGATACGGCCAGGCTGCGCTCCTCGACCGCGTCGCCGCGCTCGATGACGACGGGCCTGAAGCCCGCCTCGGCGAGCGAGAGCGCGCAGAAGAGGCCCGCCGGGCCGGCGCCTATGACTACCGGCCTGTGGCCGTCCCGCCCCGAAGGCTCGGCGGACGGAGCCGGGAAGCGGTACGGCTCGGCCGGGGCCAGCTCGGTCGCCTTGGCCCCGAGGCTGCGCGACGGCGACTCGAGGCCGGCGGTGAGCGTGTAGACGAAGCGGACGGCGCGCTTGTCGCGCGCGTCGATCGAGCGGCGCTCGACGGCGAAGGACGCGAGGTGGCCCGGCCTGACGCCGAGCTCCTTGGCCGCGCGCTCGCGGAGGTAGCGCTCGTCGTGGTCGAGCGGGCAGTATACGTTATGGATACGGTAGAGGTTCATGCCCCCAGTATACACGAACGCGATTCCCGATGCTCGTTGGGGCGCTTTAAATCTGATCATTTTTATCGTAGAATCGGCGTCCATGAGAAAGCTGCGGATAGGCGAGCTATCCGGCCTCGTAGGTGCGAACGCGTCGGCGTTGCGCTTCTGGGAGGAACGGGGCATTACCGAGCCGGAGAAGGATTCGGACAATAGCTATCGCCTCTATTCCGCCGAGGATTCGTGTCGTTTCCTGATGGCCAGGCGTTACCGCAGCTTCGGCTTCTCGGTGGACGCCGCCAAGGCGTTGATAGGCGCCGCGGACCCCGAGGGCGGCGACGCGCTCCTGGCCAGGCGGCTGGCGGAGCTGGACGACGAAGCCAGGCGGGCGGTTGCCCTGCGCGACGAGCTGGCCCGTTACAGGCGCGCCTGCTCCAGCGCCCGCCGCGAGGTCGGCCGCTTCGAGCCCGACGTCCTGCCCGCGTCCAGCTATATCTTTACGATAGAGCGGGGCGCCTTCGTCGGCGACTCCGTCCGGCTGGAACTGTCGAGGCGATGGACCGAGCGGCTGCCGTTCGCCTCATTCGCGCTGTACGTGCCGCGCGAGGCTTTCTCGGGGGCTCGCGAGTGCCACGTCTCCTGGGGCTTCGGCCTGGGCGACGATCATCCCGATTCCCGGGCCGTGGTCGGCGCGGCCCGCGCCGCCGGCATGGATATCCTGACCATGGAAGCACGGCGTTGCGTCCGTACCGCCTTCTACCGCGACGACCCGCGCGATATGAGGCCCGGCGAGCTGTCTCCCGTCATCGACGCCTTCCACGAGGCCGGTTACGAGGCCTCGG
Source organism: Spirochaetota bacterium (assembly GCA_003247225.1). Lineage (GTDB taxonomy): Bacteria > Spirochaetota > Spirochaetia > Treponematales > UBA12059 > SZUA-370. Next base: position 30,032 of record QKAK01000146.1, read on the forward strand.
GGCCGGCTATCGGCCACCTCCTCGAGGTGGCCGGCGCGGGCGACTCCACGCGTTACCTCTACGCGCTCTATATTCCGGTGTGAAAACGCTATCGCGATATCGATACTTTTTACTTAATCTATTGACCTTAAAGCGGCTTGAGGCTTTACGCTCCCGAACGCGGACGAACGAGCCGCAAGGAGCGAAAGGAAATGAAGAACAACGCGTTCAGGGGCCTCATCGCAGGCCTCGCGTGCGTAGGCATCGCGGCGGCCGCGCTGGTCGGCTGCGGTACCGTCGATTCGGCCGGAACGGCGGCGTATACGCCGGGCACCTATACGGCGGTCGGCCAGGGCAACTTCGGCGACGTCGAGGTCAGCGTCACCTTCAGCGCCACAAAGATCGTATCCATCACGGTCGGCGAAAACAGCGAGACTTCCGGCCTGTCCGATCCGGCCCTGGAGGGCATCCCCGCCGCCATAGTCAAGGGGCAGACCCTGGCCGTCGATACGGTTTCGGGAGCCACCCACTCGAGCGAGGCCGTACTGACGGCCGTCGCCGACTGCGTCAAGCAGGCCGGCGGCGACGTCGAGGCCCTCAAGGCCAAGAAGGGCGCGAAGACGGCCAAGGGAGCCAGGATAGAGAAGAGCGTTGACGTCGTCGTCGTCGGCGGCGGCGGCGCAGGCCTCGCGGCGGCCGTGTCCGCGGCCCAGTCCGGCGCGAAGGTCGTGCTCATCGAGAAGGCTTCGGCCCTCGGCGGCAACACGATCAGGGCCGGCGGCGCGTATAACGCCGTCGATCCCGCCAGGCAGAAGGCGGTCAAGATGACCGCTCCCCTGCTCGGCGACCTCAAGTCATTCCTCGACATGGATGAGAAGTCGTTCGGCGAATTCGGTCCGACCCTCGCGACGCTCAAGGGCCAGATCCGCGACTACCTCGCGTCGGGCTCTACCGCGCTGTTCGACTCCGTCGAGCTGCACGCGATCCAGACCTACCTCGGCGGCAAGCGCGTCGACCTCGAGGGACATGAGATCCACGGGAACCTCGAGCTGGTGAAGACCCTCACCTCCGGCGCTCCCGAGGCCCTCGGATGGCTCGAGTCGCTCGGGCTCACGTTCAGGGACGAGATCTCGACCGTGCTCGGCGCCCTGTGGCCGAGGACCCACGGCTCGACCTACCACGTCGGCACCGGCTTCATTTCCGTCCTGGCCGATAACGCGGCCAAACTCGGCGTGGAGATCATGCTCGATACCAAGGCCGACGAGGTCATCGTCCAGAAGGGCCGGGTCGTCGGCGTCAAGGCCACCAAGGCCGACGGCGCGTCGGTCGTCCTCAAGGCGTCCAAGGGCGTCGTTATGGCGACCGGCGGCTACGGCGCCAATCCCGAGATGCGCGCCAAGTACAACACCTATTGGCCGTCCATGCCCCTGACCATGCCCACGACCAATACCGCCAACGCCACCGGCGACGGCATCGTGATGGGCGAGAAGGCCGGCGCCAAGCTGATCGGTATGGGATTCGTCCAGCTCATGCCCTCGTCCCACCCGGTATCAGGGGCCCTCTCCGGCGGGCTCTGGGGCAGCGCCGAGTCCCAGGTCTTCGTCAATAAGCAGGGTAAGCGCTTCGTCAACGAGTACGCCGAGCGCGACGTGCTCGCCTCCGCCGCCCTCAAGCAGACCGACGGCATCTTCTATATCATCTGCGACCAGGACTCGGCCGGAAACCCGCAGCCCGGTTCTAAGAACGGCTGGGGCGACGACGTCGATACCCTGATCAAGAACCACGACGTGTACAAGGCCGACACCCTGGCCGGCCTCGAGCAGCAGATCGGCATGCCCGCGGGCAGCCTCCAGGCGGAGATAGCCAAGTATAACGGCTATATCGCCTCCGGAGCCGATCCCGATTTCGGCAAGCGCAACTTCGGCGCCCCGCTCGTCAAGCCGCCGTTCTACGCGACCATCCGCTCGCCTTCAGTCCACCACACGATGGGCGGCCTGGCCATCGACGAGCTGGCCCGCGTGCTCGACGCGTCCGGTAAGGCGATCCCCGGCTTCTACGCCGCCGGAGAGGTCACCGGCGGCATCCACGCCGGCAACCGCCTCGGGGGCAACGCGATCGCCGACATCATGGTCTTCGGCAGGATAGCCGGCGCCAGCGCCGCGTCGTCCAGGTAACGGCTTCGCCGTTTAACCGACGCCGGCCGGGAATCCTTCCCGGCCGGCGTTCTTATTAGGCCCCTCGGGGCTTGCCGACGACTCGGCCTATCCGCTCCCTGCCGTCGCGTATCCTCCAGCCGTCGCGCGCGTTGAAGTACAGGTACCATAGGCCGTCGGCCTCGCGGAAGCGGCAGTCGCAGGCGTAGACGTGGGACGAGGCCCAGCCGGGCTTAGGCGCCAGGAGCGGCGCGTCCATGGCCGGCCTCCACGACCGGCCGTCTTCGGAGCGCAGCGCGAAGATCGCCGAGCGCGAGCGGCCTTCGGCGTCCGCGTAGAGGCGGTTCTGGAGGCCTATCCAGCCGTCGTCCATGCGCAGCGCCTTGATCGATCCGGCCGCGAGGTCCCCGGGAGCCGGCTCTATGACCGGCGACCCTTCCGGCTCGAACGGACCGGTCGGCGACGGACCGACGGCCAGGCCTATGCTCCTCGGCTCGCAGAAGCCGCAGTCGTCTATCCAGGCCAGCGACGCCGAGAAGTACAGGCGCCACTCGTCGCCGTCGCGGGCCACGCAGGGGTTCGACACCGACTCGCCGAGCCTATCGTCGCGCATCCAGCCGAGGGAAGGCTCGAGCAGGGTCCGCGGCGTCGACCACGAGGCGAGGTCCGCCGACGCGGATACCGCTACGGACGAGCTCCAGCGCCTCCTGCCCGGCAGGGCCGTCATCGGCAGCGCGAGCGGACGGTAACGCTCGAAGTACAGCAGGAACCCGCCGCCGACCGCTCGGATGAACGGTCGCATCGCGTTGGCCGCGACGACGCGGCGCCTTCGCCACGTTAGCCCGTCGGGCGACGAGAAACGGTGCACGCCCCAGGCCGAGTGGGCGAACAGCTCCCAGTCGCCGCTCGGGGTCTCCTCGGGGAACAGGAAGCTCGGGTCGGCGATTACCGGCGAGAAAGGCGGCGGCTCGATGAGCGGGCCTTCGGCCCCGGCCCAATCCAACATTAGGAAATCGTTAATGGTCATGTTAAAAGCTTAGCGCATCATCGTTCGAAGCGCAAATTCTATCGGGGTCGCGTGTAGCGGCGACGGGCCGAGGCGGGTATACTGCGTTCCATGCGATCATCGAACCAGTCCGGCCGATCCGGCCCCGGGGCCGTGACCGACGGCGTCTACGCCCGCCTCCGCGAGGCCATCGTCAGCGCCGAGCTCCGGCCGAACGGCCGCCTCGTCGAGAGCGAGCTCGCCGTCAGGCTCGACGTGTCCCGGACGCCGGTGCGCGAGGCCCTGCTGCGGCTCGAGCAGGAAGGTTTCGTGCGGCGCGAGCGGGGCTGGGTGGTGCGCGAGAACGAGCCCGAGGAGGTGCGCTCCAGGCTCGAGTGCCGCGTGGCCATCGAGGGCTACGCCGCCCGGCTGGCCAGCCAGCGGCGTGACGAGGCGCGGCTCGCGTCGCTACGCGGGCTGGCAGAGGCGATGCTCGCGGGCGACCGCGAGCCCGGCCGGATGCACGCCCTGAACGACTCGTTCCACGGGCTGATACTCGAGGCGTCGGGCAACGCCACGCTGGCGCTGCTGCACGCCCAGACCAAGATGAACTACTGGGACCTCAGCGTGCCGGTCGTCTTCACCCCGGACGACGACAGGCTGGTCGACGAGCAGCACGCGGCCCTGCTCGCCGCCATAGCCGACCGCGACGCCGACGAGGCGGAGCGCGTCGCCAGGGCCCACGTGCAGCGTACCCTGGACATCGTGCTCGGCGAGCTCAAGGCCAGGTACCGGGGCTTCTCGGCCTAGCGGCGCAGCTTGTCGACGCGCCTCTGGTGGCGCCCGCCCTCGAACTCGGAGGCCATGTAGCGCTCTATCATGTCGACGACCGGCACGCCGTACTCGACCCGCCCGCCGAACGCGATGAAGTTCGCGTCGTTGTGGCGCTTGCACATCTCGGCGGTGTACAGGTCGAAGACCTGGGCGCAGCGTATGCCGTCGACCTTGTTCGCCGCTATCGAGATGCCTATGCCCGAGCCGCAGCACAGGATGCCGAAGTCGAAGCCGCCGGCCAGGTAGCGCTCGGCCGCGAGCTTGGCCATGTCCGGATAATCCACCGAGTCGCCCGAGTCGACGCCGAGGTTCTCCACGCGGTGGCCCTTGGCGACGAGGGCCTCTACGATGGCCGACTTGAGCTCGACCGCGCCGTGGTCGTTGGCTATCAGGATGTTCATGGTCCGTCCTCCGTCCGCCATACTATCACGGGCGCTCGATCAGGGCGATGCCCTCTTCCTTCTTTATCTCGTCGACTATCCACGAGCAGGCCTCGAACGATCGGTCCCTGGACACGGACGAGACTATGGCGAGCAGCACGGTATCCTTCGCGCCTATCGTACCGAGCCGGTGGACGACCAGGGCGTTGGCGAGGCCGAAGCGCTCGACGGCCCGGGCCGCTATCGCCTCGAGGAAGCCGTCCGGATCGGGCGAGAGCGCCCGGAGCTCGACCGCCGAGAAGTCCGGTACTATCTTTCCCGGCCGCTTGACCCGGCCGTGGTGCAGCACGACGGTGCCGCTGCCGTCGCCCTCGCGCTCGATGAACGAGCCGTAGAGCCCCATATGGTCGATAGCCTCGGTCGTAGCGTACGCGGTGATCATGGCCGTGCCTCCGTTCGGGGCCTTTGTACGCCGAAGCCGCGCCCGGGGTCAAGCTCGCGGCTAAACGACGGCCCTCTACAGGCCGATACTGAAGCAGGGGCGTACCGCGACGGTCCGCCCGTCCCGAGAGGAGCCGACGCATGCGCAATCGTTTCTTATGCATAACCGCCCTTGGCCTAGTCGCCCTCGGAGCCGCGTGGGCCCAGGACTCCGGCTCGAGCGGCGATGACGGCTCCCAGAGCGCGTACGATATCTTCGGCCTGAGCGCCGACGACTTCGACCCGAGCGGCGGGGCCGGCGAGGCGACTGCGGTCGACGATGCGCCGGAAACGATCGAGTCCCCGACCCCGGAGGCCGATAGCGTCGACGACGGGGTCTCCGAGTCGACCGCCGAGCCTATCGCCGAGTCTGTTACCGAGTCTGTTACCGAGCAGGCCGCCGAGTTTGTTACCGAGCAGGTCGCCGAGCCGGTCGCCGAGCCGAGTCCTGAACCGGTCGCGGAGGCTGGGTCCGAACCCGCGGCCGATGCGGTTCCCGAGGCGCAGGCGTCGATCCAGGCGACCGTTTCCGAGGCCGAGGAAACGCTGATGGCCGAGATCATGCGCCTTCTCGCCGAGCGCGACTCCCTCTACGAGGAGATCCTCGGGCTGCGGGCCGAGAACCTGGAGCTGGCGCGGGCGGCCGACGAGGCCGAGTACTATAGGCTGCGATCGACCGAGCTCGAGTCCGAGATAGAGAGGCTCGAGGGCGAGCTGGCGGCCAAGGAAGCCGCGCTCGCCGACGCGGACGCCCGCCTGGCCGATATCGAGGCCCAGCTGGCCGAGGAGGGCGCGAGGCTGGCCGACGCCGAGGCCCGCCTGGCCGTCGGCGAACTGGACGACGACGCGCTCGGCGCCGCGCTGATCGAGAAGGACGAGCTGTTGGCCGGGAAGGACGCGTCGCTGGCGGAGAAGGACGCGCTGCTATCCGAGAAGGACGCCGCGATAGCCGAGAAGGACGCGTCGCTAGTCGAGAAGGACGCCGCGATAGCCGAGAAGGACGCGATGCTCGCCGAACGGGACGCGAGCGTCGCCGAGCTGGACGCGCGTATCGCGTCCCTCGACGCGGAACTGGCCGAGGCGAAGGCCTCGCTGGCCGAGGCCGAGTCGGCGCTCGCCGAGCGGGACGGGCCCGTCGAGGCTTCCGCGTCCGCCGAGGCAGTCGCGCCGCCGGCCGTCGCGACGCGCGACGACGGCGCGGCCGCGGCCGAGACGATAGCCGCCCTGGAAGGCAGGGTGGCCGAGCTGAGCGCCGAGCGCGACGCGGCCGTTGCGACCAGGGACGCGGCGGTCGCCACGCGCGACGCCTCCGACGCGATGCGGCTCGCGACCGAGCGTATCCTCGAGGAGACGAAGGCCGAGCTCGAGCGGGCCTTGGCGGACGCGAAGGCCGCGGGGGCCGTCGTCCCGTCGCCGGCCCGGGCCGCGGCCGGCGGCTACCTGTCCGGCTGGGCCATCGACGCGTCGCGCTTCGCCAGGCGGCTGCGCTCCGGCTTCGACGGCTCCTCGTCCCGCCTCGGCTCCTGGAGGATATCCGGGGAGACGGCGAGCCAGACCGACCCGAGCCAGTACTTCTCGCGGCTGGAGATGCCGCTGGCCCAGGGCGAGGCCGCCACGCTGTACCGGTTCAAGGCGCGCTCGACCGGCGACGGCTGGGTCGGGATAGGGCTCCACCTCTACGTCGAGGACGTGAAGAAGCGCCGCGGCTACGGCGAGGGCAAGAGCCTGCTCGTCTGGTTCACGCGCGACCGGGCTGCCCGGGGCGACGACGCCACGTACCTGCAGCTGTACCGCTCGGACGACGACGTGGTGATGGAGCGCATGTTCGACGCGGAGCTGTCCGACGGCATCGAGCGCTGGCGCTCGGTCGAGGTGCTGTACGATCCGGCGGCCGAGTACATAGCCGTCTCGGTGGACGGCGTGCTGCGCGTCGTCTACAAGACCTTCTTCGGACGAGACTCCGGGGCTACCGTGTCGCTACGGACGCTCGGCGCGGGCGGCTCGTTCTCCGACTTCTCCGCCTGGGCGGAGTAGGCCGGCCGTGAGGATCGCTAAGGCCGCGGGCTTCAGAGCTCTGGCGCTGTCGGCCTTGGGCCTGTCGGCGATCGCGACGAGCGCCCAGCCGATAGCCGACGGCTCGGCCGGCGTGGCCTTCGGCGAGGTCTGGGCCTACCTGATGCGCGGCGAGGAGCGCTTCCTCGGCGACGGGCTGCCGATCACCGACCTGTGCCTGTTCAGCGCCGAGATCAACGCCTACGGAGAGCTCGTCGGCGTTCCCCCGATAGACGCCGTATCCTCGTTCCCGGGCCGCAAGCACCTCGTGGTGGCCGAGGTCGGCAGCTACTCGCTGACCCACTTCTGCCTCGACCCTTCCTTCCCGATACGGGCGGCCCTCGTCGAGGCAATCGTCGCGGCCGCCGAGCCGTTCGACGGCGTGCAGATCGACTTCGAGGCGATCCCGATCAGGGACCGCGACAACTTCGTGACGTTCCTCGGCGAGCTCAAGGCCGGCCTCGGCTCCAGGGCGCTGAGCGTCGCGGCGCCGGCCAGGCTTTCGGCCGCCGGCGACGCGCTCGGCTACTCAAGGCTCGCCGCCGTCGCCGACCGCGTCGTCGTGATGGCCTATGACGAGCACTGGAGCACCAGCGAGCCCGGGCCGGTCGCCTCGATGGACTGGTGCCGAGGCGTCGCCGCGTACGCCCGCTCCGTCGTGCCGCCCGAGCGGCTCGTGATGGGGCTGCCGTTCTACGGCAGGGCCTGGGGCGACCGGAGGACGAACCGCGCCCTCAAGTACTCGGCGGTCGAGGAGCTGATAGCGGAGAAGGGCGTCGGCGTCTTCTTCCGCGAGAGCGGCGCGCCGCGCATCCGGTACCAGGAGACGGTCAACGTCGACGTGTACTACGACGACGCCGAGTCGCTGCTCGAGCGGATGCGGCTGTACCGCGACTCGGGCGTGCGCTCGGTGGCGTTCTGGCGCCTCGGCCAGGAGGACCCCGCGGTCTGGAAGGCCGTAAGCCGCGACTAGGCCGGCTCGTCCCCCTCGCCCTTGAGCTTGAATATCGAGAGCCGCTCGTCCATGCGGTCGATGCTCGCCTTGTTATCGGTCGTCATCTCCTCGGCCTTGGTCACCGCCTGGCGGATGCTGGCCGTGCAGGTCCTGACGCCTGAGATGCTCTCCTGTATATCCGTCGAATAACGGGTCAGGGCCTCGGTCTCGAGCGATATCTGCCCCGCGATGTCCGAGACCGCTTGCGCCTCGCCGTCCATATCCCTGGACGCCCGTTTCATCGAGTCGAGGGACGATAGGATCCGATTGGAGCCGGCGCTCTGCTCCTCCATCGCCTGCCTGACCTCCTCCTCGAGCCGGGTTACCGTCCGGATCAGGTCGCGTATCTCGTCGAAGTTGACCCCCGCCTTGCGGGACGACTCGGCGATCTCGCCTATCGTGCCGGCCACCTCGGCGAGCATCCCCTTGATGCTCTTGGACTGCTCGCTCGTGCTGGCCGACAGCTTGCGTATCTCGTCGGCCACGACCGCGAAGCCCTTGCCGGACTCGCCGGCGTGGGCCGCCTCGATCGCGGCGTTCATCGCCAGCAGGTTCGTCTCGGCCGCGATGCCGGCGATGATGCTGTTCGTCTCCAGCAGGGTCTCGGACTGCCCGTAGACCAGCTTGATCTTCTGGATGACGTCCGCGAGCAGGGTGGCCCCGACGCCCGAGGTCTCGTTGAGCGCGCCGTAGTACTCGTTGGCCTTGACGACGCTGGCGGTCACCTTCTCTATCCTGCCCAGCATCGCCTCGATAGCGGATACCGACTCCAAGATCAGCGCCGACTCGGCCTTGGAGCCGCGCTCGAGGCTATGGATGCTCGAGATGATGCGCTGGACCGATGCGGTCGCCTCGCCGATGGCCCTCGCGATATCGTCGCCGCGCTCGGTGACGTTCCGGACGGCGGCCTCGGTGTCGTCGAAGGAGCCGCCCGTCCGGCGCATCTCCCGGACGAGCAGGTTCGCGCTGTCGGCGAGCCTGCCGACGTCGCCCTTGAGCGCCCCGAGCAGGTCGCTCAGGGTGGCTGTCAGCTTGTTGAAGCCGCCGGCCAGCTGCCCGGTCTCGTCCCGGTTGCGGATGTGCAGCTCCGGGCGCAGGTCGCCGGTGGCGATTATATCGAAGGTGTTGCGCAGCTCCACCAGCGGGCGGCTGATCCTGCCCGAGATGCCGACGATCAGCGCGCCCTCTACTGCCAGCGCCGCGACCAGTACGACGAGCAGGAACAGGCTTATCCGGGCCGGAGTCCTCAGTATGATGTCCTTCGAGATGGATACGATGTACAGCCAGGGGCTCAGGCCCTCGTCGATCGTTACCGAGGCGAGCATCTGCAGAGTCTTACCGCCTCGCAGCTCCACCTCGACGAAGGGCACCGCCCCGTCGCCTCCCGAGAGCATCGCCGACGCCGCCGAGACCGTGTCGGTCGACTGGGAGTCGGCCAGGTACTGGCCCGACGCGTCGAACAGGGTGTCGGCCAGGATCAGGCCCTCGTAGGTGGCCAGCGACGAGTAGCCGCCGCTGCGGATGTCTATCGACTCGAGGATGCCGCTCAGGTAGGATATCGGGAAGTCCATGCCGACGACGCCGATCCGATCCCCGTCCGGGCCGCGTACGGGCATGGCGAGCGTCATCATGCTGACGACCTCGCCGTCCTCCATCTCCTCGTCGTACGGCTCGGAATGCCACAGCCCGCCGGCGGCCATCGGGCCGGCGTAGTAGTCCTCCTCGTAGCTCTCCGCTCCCCAGGCGTCGATCGAGACCTTGGCCGTTCCCTCGGCGTCCCGGTAGGCCCATACGGCGTAGTTGCCGAGCTCGTCGTAGCCGCCGGTGTTCGCGAATTCGGCGTCGCGCCCGTCCCAGGCGTTCGGTTCGAATAGTACCCATAGGGCGACGATGGAATCGCGGAGCTTCATCGTCTCGAGGAAGACCGGCTGGAGCAGCTCCCGGTCCGTCCGTCCATCGGCCTTGAACACCTCGACGAGGCGGGCGGTCACCTTGAGCGTCTCGCCGGCCGGCTTGAAGCTCTCCTCGACGAGGGCCGCGCCCTCGCGGGCGTGCTGGGCGGCCGTATCGTAGGCGTAGTCGTTGAGTATGCCGACGATCCTGTACCCGAGGAGGGCGAGGGCCGCCGAGAAGACGATGAAGGCCGAGCTGATAAGGTATACGAGCATCTTGCTTTTAATCGTTCTCATGGCCGCCCTTCGTTGAACGCGTATGAAATAATCGATCGATCACTATGACTATCAGATAAATCGATCCCGGATGCAAGCGCGGGCGATCCTCCGGGCGTATACGGCTCATCGGAGGAACCTATGGCTCGCATCAAGCGTCTCTCGGCCGTCGCGGCGGCGGCGTTCCTGGCCTCGTGCGTACCGGAACCGTCGCCGGAATGGTTCTCCGCCGACGACTTAAGGCCGCCGGCGGTGGCGTCCTGGGGGCCGACCGGCCCGTCCGAGCTGGTGATCGGCTTCGACGAGGACATAGCGTCGGCGGAGCCGGGCTTCGCCTCGTATCCGGGACCGGCGGTGGCGTCGGCGGTCCCGGGCGACGACGGCCGCTCCGTTCGGGTGACGCTCGACGGCGTCCTGGCGCCCGGGGCCGCCTACTCGGTGTCCGGCGTCGTCGCCGACGCGGCCGGCAACCTGTCCGGCTTCGCGCTGCCGTACTGGGGCTACAACCCGGACCCGCCGGGCATGCTGATCAACGAATTGATCACCGAGGGCTCGGCTACCCACCCGGACGCGGTCGAATTCTACGTCGCCGAAGCCGGCGACTGCGCCGGCCTGGCGTTCTTCGTCGGTTCGCCGTCCGATTACGCGTGCCGCTACGTGTTCCCGCCCCTCGCGGTAGCCGCCGGCGACTACGTCACGCTGCACCTGAAGCCCCAGGGCGCGGCCGACGAAGTCGACGAGTCGGCCGCCAAGGACGAGTCCGCGGGGCTCGACGCGAGCGCCGCCGCGTGGGACCTCTGGTACCGCGGCGGCGACGGCGCCCTGCCCGGCAAGAACGGCGCCGTCGCGCTCTGCTCGTCGCCCCGCGGCGCGATGCTCGACGCCGTAGCCTACAGCGAGCGCTTCGTCGACTCGGATACCGCCTACGGCGGCTTCGGGACGACGGCCCTGCGCGACCGGGTCGCGGAGATCGCGGCCGCGGGCGCCTGGGCCGCGTCCGACCCGCCCCGGCCGGAGGATTGCGCCAGGTCGACCGGTACGACGAGCACCCGCAGCCTCTGCCGTTTTTCGGCGTCGGACGATACCGATTCCGGCGCTGACTGGCACGTCGTCCCGACCCGGGGCTCGACGATCGGGGCCCCGAACTCCGACGAGGTCTACGTCCCGTAACCGGAGGCCCGGCCTAGACCCGAAGGCTCCGGGACGGATAAGATGCGGCATGGAGAAACGATCGTATCGGGAGCTCGGCGTCGCCCTCGTCGGCCTGCCCGCCTCCGGCAAGACTAGCGCCGGCGCCCTGCTGGCCGGCTTGCTAGGCATGCCCTTCGTCGACCTGGACGAACGGGTCGAGCGGGAAGCGGGGCGATCGATCCCGGCCCTGTTCGAGGACGAGGGCGAGGACGGCTTCAGGCGGCGCGAGCGCGCGGCCCTCGAGGGCGTCGCCGCGGGCGGGCCCGCGGTGCTGGCCACCGGAGGCGGCACCGTCGAGCTGCCCGAGAACCGCGCGATCCTTCGGGATCGCTTCGTCACCGTCTGGATCAAGGCGGACCCGGCTGCGGTAGCCGCGAGGAGCGCCGGCTCCGGGCGGCCGCTCCTGTCCGGCGACGTCGAGGCCGGCGTCCGACGCCTCTACGAGCGCAGGCGGGCCTGGTACGAGGAATGCGCCGCGATAGCCGTCCAGTCGGACGGCATGCGCCCGGCCATGCTGGCGGAGGCGATCCGTGACGCGCTCCGTTAGCCCGTCCGCGGTGGCCGGGCGCGTCGTAGCGCCGCCGTCCAAGAGCGCGATGCAGCGCGCCGTGGCCTGCGCCGCGATGGCCCGCGGTGTCTCGGTCATACGCAACCCGAGCCCGTGCGCCGACTCGATCGCCGCCTGCCGCGTAGCCGAGGCCCTCGGCGCCTCGGTCGAGCGCCGCGACGATAGGGTCATGGTGCGCGGCGGCCTCTCGGCGGCGGGAAGGGCGTCCCCGGTCGTCGCGTCGTGCGGCGAGTCGGGCCTGTGCCTGCGGATGTTCTCGGCGATAGCGGCCCTGCTGCCGGTCGACGTCGAGCTGCGGGCCGAGGGTTCCCTGGCGTCCCGGTCGGTCGCGATGGTGGCCGACGCCCTCGAGGCCCTCGGCGCGCGCTGCTCGACGAGCGGCGGGCTGCCGCCGGTCAGGCTTCGCGGGCCGCTCAGGCCGGGCCGCGTAAGGGTCGACGGCTCGGTCAGCTCGCAGTTCGTCACCGGGCTCGTCATGGCCCTGCCGATGGCCGGGGGCGAGTCGACGGTATCGGTCGAGCGGCTCGCGAGCGGGGGCTACGTCGAGCTGACCATGGAGGTCATGCGCGCCTTCGGCGCCGAGGCCTGGCGCGACGGCGCCGACATACGGGTCGCCGGGACGCCGTACCGGGCGGCCGACTACGAGGTCGAGGGGGACTGGAGCGGCGCGGCCTTCATGCTGGTCGCCGGCGCCGTCGCCGGCCGAGGCGCCCTCGAGGTGGTCGGGCTGAACCCGGGTTCGAGCCAGCCGGACCGCGCCGTCGTCGCGGCGCTCGAGGCCGCCGGCGCCGTCGTCGAGGGCGTCCCGGGCGGCTACCGGGTCGGCGGCTCGGACCTGCGCGGCTTCGACTTCGACGCGACCGATTGCCCCGACCTGTTCCCGCCGCTCGTCGCGCTGGCTTCCCGCTGCCGCGGGACGACCAGGCTTGCCGGCGCGTCAAGGCTGCGCGGCAAGGAGAGCGACCGGGCCGCCGCGCTGTCGGAGGAATTCGGAGGGCTCGGGCTCGATATCCGGGTGGACGGCGACGAGATGACCGTGGTCGGCCCGGGGCCGACGGGCCCCGGCGGCGGCCGCCCGCTGGAGGGAGCGGTGTCGTCGCGGGGCGACCATCGCATAGCGATGGCCGCCGCGGTAGCCGCGCTCGCCGGCTCCGGCCCCGTGGCCATAGGCGGCGCCGAGTGCGTCTCGAAGAGCTGGCCGGGCTTCTTCGACGCGCTCGACTCGATCAGGGCCTAGCCGGCGGTACCGGCTCGTCCCCGGCCGGCCGGTCGCCGCCGATAGCGTCGCCTATATTGCCGCGCAGCTTGTCCAGGAACTTGCTCATCTCCTCGTGGTCGCGGTCCTTGATGATATGGGTCAGGTAGGCCAGCTGCGAGTTGATCAGTTCGAGGCGGCGTATCGTATACGGATTGAACATGATCTCGGCGAGCAGGCGGTCGTCCTCGGCGAGTAGGCCGCGCGCGATGTCCAGGTGCTTGCGGAAGTTCGTGCCCGGCGCGTCGAGGCGCTTCATGCAGGCGGCGAAGACCATCGTCGACGCGAAGGGCGTGCCGAGCGAGTAGGCGACCGTCCGGTCGTGCCCGTCGAAGCTCTCCTCGAAGACCCGGATGCCGAAGGACTCGTACAGCGACCGCCAGAAGGCCTTGCCGTCGTCGCTCGACTCGGCGATGATCACCGCGCTCTGCTCGCTCAGGTTCGTGCCGTCGGCGTAGGTCGGGCCGAACATCGGATGGGACGACGAGAAGGG
>QKAK01000164.1 GCA_003247225.1 Spirochaetota bacterium
GGCCGAGCGCTCCAAGGTGGCGGCCGGGGAGATATCGGCGCTGTCGAAGCAGAGCGTCGACGTGGCGGAGAAGGCCGGCGCGATGCTGCAGAGCATGGCCCCGGACATCCAGAGGACCGCGGAGCTGGTGCAGGAGATCAGCGTGGCGAGCCGGGAGCAGGACACGGGCACCCAGCAGATCAACCAGGCGATAGCGCAGCTGGACACGGTGATCCAGCAGAACGCGTCGATATCCGAGGAATTCAGCGCGACGAGCGAGGAGATCGCGAGCCAGGCGACGATGGTCGCGGGCACGACCGAGGAGCTCGCGGCCCAGGCCGTGCGGCTCAAGGAGGTCATGGCCTTCTTCAAGGTCGACGCCATGGGCGGAGACGAATCGGGCGCCGCTGCGGCAAGGCCCGCGGCGCGCAAGCAGGCCGACAAGCCATCATCGCAAAAACCCGCCGCCCCGAAGCGCGAGCCCGCGATCGAGGCGATAGACGAGACGGGGGTGACGGTCAAGAAACCCGCGACCGGCATTACGCTCCGGAAAGCCGCTTCGGGTCAGGTCAAGGCGAGCGACGACGATTTTATCGAGTACTAAGACGATTGACTGGATGTAAGCTATACATCGAGGAGAAGCGATGAAGATCAGGACACGGCTTTCGCTGGCCTACGGCATTATCTCGATACTGGGTTTCTGCGTAGTAATCGGCGTAACTACTTCACGAACGTACACGACCACCAGGAAACTCGTCGAGTCAACGGCGCTCGAGATGGGAGGCAAGGCGAGCCTGGAGCTCGCGGCGCCATTCACGACCGCCCTCGCTAAAACGAGCGCGCTGGCACGATCGCTGACCGTCATCAGGATCGGAGCCAACCCCCGACAAACCGCCTTGCGCATCATCAAAGCCGAGTTCGAAGGCAATCCGCAGTACGGCGGCGTATGGGCCACCTTCGAGCCGGACGCGTTTGATGGCGCCGATGCCGTTCACGCCGGAGCGGCGGGATCCGCGCCGGATGGACGCTTCGCCCCGTACTGGAACCGTTTCGCCGGCGCGCCCGTACTGGAGAATACGGTAGATTACGACAATCCCGGAGAAGCCGGTTACTACTATACCGTTCCACTGAAGACGGGCAAGCCTTACATCGTAAAGCCGGTAGAATACCTGATCGCCGGCAAGATGACGCTCGCCGTATCGGTTTGCGTCCCCATATTCCACGAAGGCAAGGCTATCGGAGTAGCGGGCGTCGATTTTTCCATGGACGCCATCAGGGACATCAATGCCGCCGTCAAACCGTATGGTACGGGATATTCATATCTGGTTACGACGGACGGCAGCATAGCCGCGCATCCTGATCCGGAAAGAATCGGTAAGAATCTGGCAGACGACACCTCGGCCGCGGAACGCGAAAGCATCCTTAAAAGGATAGCGGCCGGAGAGACGTGGATAAGCTCGTATAAAGAAAAGGGGGAGACGTTCTACGTCATTAACTTGCCGATCCGATTCGCAGATGTACCCCAACCATGGAGCATGGGTTTCGCCATCCCGATGAGCACCGTACTCCAGCCGGTGCTCGCCCTTGTATATCTAGCCATCATTATTGCTGCCCTCGCGGTCGTGGCGTCCATAATCGCTTCCTTCATGATCGCCCAATCCATAAGCAAGCCGATCCTGCAAGTTTCCAGCGCCGCGAAGTCATTAGAACGCGGAGACCTGGTAATAGCGCTTCCTCCTGCATTGATGAGTAGGAAAGACGAAGTCAGCATGTTAGCATCGTCCATGGAAGCGACGATAACCAGACTTCGAGAGGTCGTGTCGGAAGTCCAAGCTACCGCCGGCCAGGTGGCCTCGGGCGCGGACGAGATGTCCGTTGCCGCGCAGCAGATGGCGACCGGCATCGCGGGCATCGCGGACTCAAGCCAGCAGCTGTCCCAGGGCTCCACCGAGCAGGCCGCGAGCGCAGAGCAGGTCTCGGCGAGCGTCGAGGAGATGGGCGCCAACATCAAGCAGAACGCCGACAACGCGTTCCAGACCGAGAAGATATCGTCAAAAGCCGCCGGCGACGCCAGGCAGGGCGCCGAGGCCGTCGCCGAGACCGTCGTGGCGATGCGGCAGATAGCCGAGAAGATCGGCATCATCGAGGAGATAGCGCGCTCGACGAACATGCTGAGCCTGAACGCGAGCATCGAGGCGGCGCGGGCCGGCGAGCACGGCAAGGGCTTCGCGGTGGTCGCGAGCGAGGTCGGCAAGCTCGCCGAGCGATCCAAGGTCGCGGCCGGGGAGATATCGGAGCTATCGAAGCAGAGCGTCGACGTGGCGGAAAAGGCGGGCGCGATGCTACAGAGCATGGCCCCCGATATCCAGAAGACCGCTGAGCTGGTGCAGGAGATCAGCGTCGCCAGCCGCGAACAGGACACGGGCACCCAGCAGATCAACCAGGCCATCGCCCAGCTGGACACGGTCATCCAACAGAACGCGTCGATATCCGAGGAGTTCAGCGCGACGAGCGAGGAGATCGCGAGCCAGGCGACGATGGTCGCGAGCACGACGGAGGAGCTCGCCGCCCAAGCCGCCAAGCTGAGGGACGTCGTCGCGTTCTTCAAGCTCGGCGACGACGGCGCGGCCGAATGACGGCGGAGGAGAGCGCATGAGACAATACCTGACGTTCGAACTGGACGGGCGGCGTTACGGCGTGCCGGTCGAATATATTAATTCAGTGCTCGATCCCCAAGCCATTACGCCGTTACCCCATGGCTCGACGCTCGTCACCGGGCTAACGAACGTGCGCGGCAACGTGGTCCCCGTATTCGACCCCCGCGAGACCCTACGACGCACCAAGGTCGAGGACGACCGCCTCGCCAAGAAGCCCAAGCCCGCGGCGGGTCCCGCGGAGCCGCTCGAACGGGAAAAAGCCGTTCCAGCGGCCGAGCTCGAGGACGAGGAGGGCGGCATCGTCATATTCGAGGCGGAGAACGGGACTCTCCTGCCCTTCATCGGCCTGCAGGCCGACAGGATAGGCAAGGTCGTCAACCTGGAGGACGACGAGATCTCCCCGGTGCCCAATTTCCTGCCGAACGACGCCACCAAGCTGTTCGACGGCTTCTGCTTCATCGGAGGCGTACGGCATTCCATCATCAACCTCGCGGAGCTGGCCTCGAAGGAATCGCTCTTCTCCGCGGGCGAGGGAGGCCGCCATGCTTGATATAACGATCAAGACGCCGGAAGACGCTACCGTCGCGAACGTCAAGGACCTGCGCGACGAGCTCGTCTCCGCGCTCAAGGGAACCGGCCGCGGGGCCAGGGTCGTGCTCGACCTGAGCGATACGCGGCAGGCGGACTCTTCGTTCGCGCAGCTGATCGCCGCGTTCAAGCTCGAGGCGACAAGCGAGGGGATAGAGGTATCCGTCGTAGGCATGGGCGACGCGACCTCCTCGATGGCGATGCTGGCCTGCGATAAATTCCAGGAGGATTGCGCGCTGGGCTCCAGGAAGAACCCGACGAAGGCCGGAGGCGAGGCATGAACGATAAGCTGATAGAGACCTTCCTGGACGAGGCGCACGAGCTGCTCGACGGACTCGAGGAGCACCTCCTGGATCTGGAACGGAATCCGTCCGACGTCGAGGCGATGAACGCCGCGTTCAGGGCCCTCCATTCGATCAAGGGCTCGGCGTCTATGTTCGGCTTCGACGCCGTCGGGGCGTTCGCCCACGAGGTCGAGGCGGCGCTCGACCATTTCAGGGGCGCGTCGCTGCCGGCGACGCCGGAGCTGTCCGACGCCGTACTGCGCTCGCGGGACCATATCCGGACGCTGCTAGACTCGCCGGGCGCGGCGTCGGCCGAGGAGCGGGACGACCTGATAGCCACCCTCTCCGCCCTCGCCGGGAAGGCCGTCGCCCCGGCGGAGCCTAAGAAGGCGCCCGAGGCCAAGCGGACGATGGACGCGTCCAATCGCGACGACTTCTCCACCTACCGCATCGCGTTCAAGCCGTCGGCGGACGCGTATCGCCGCGGCGTCAAGCCCGAGTCGCTGATCCGGGAGCTCCGGGATCTGGGAGAGGCCAGCGTCCGCTGCGACTGCCGGGACGTCCCGCCCCTGTCGTCGATCGACCCCGAGTCGTGCTACCTGCGCTGGACCGCGCTCCTGACCACGACGGCGCCCGAGAGCGCCCTGCGCGACGTGTTCATCTTCGAGGAGGGCGGCTCCGAGCTGAGCATAGAGCGGATCGACCACGACGACGTGATGGACGGCGACGAGGTGCGCAAGCTCGGCGAGATACTGGCGGCCAAGCGCCTGCCCGCGAGCGCGATCGACGAGGCGCTGTCGCGGCAGCGGCCGATCGGCGAGATCCTGGTCAAGGACCTGGGCACCCCACGGGCCGCGGTCGAGGACGCGCTGTTCGAGCAGGAGCACGCCAGGAACATCGTAAAGGCCGCCAAGGACGATACCGAGCGCAAGACCATACGCATACGGTCCGAGAAGCTCGACGGCCTCCTGAACCTCGTCGGCGAGCTCGTGACCGTGCAGGCCCAGCTGTCCCAGACGGTCAGGGACTCGGCCGACCGCCACCTTCACGGCATCAGCGACTACGTGAAGCGCCTCGCGGGCGAGCTGCGGGCCACCGCGATGGAGCTCAGGCTCGTGCCGGTCGAATCCCTGTTCTCAAAGTTCAAGCGCCTCGCCCGCGACCTATCCAAGAACCTGGGCAAGGAGCTGGAGATACGGTTCGAGGGCGGCGAGACCGAGATAGACAAGTCGGTGATAGACGTGCTGAACGACCCGCTCGTGCACCTCGTACGTAACGCCGCCGACCACGGCCTCGAGGCGACCGGGGACCGCGCCGCCGCCAAGAAGCCGTCCTGCGGCACGATCACGATGAAGGCGCAGCACGCCGGCGCGTTCGTGCGCATCAGCGTCGCCGACGACGGCCGCGGGCTGAACCGCGAGAAGATACTCAAGAAGGCGATCGACCGCGGCATCGTGCCGCCGGACGCCAAGCTGGCCGACGAGGAGATAGACCAGCTGATCTTCAAGCCCGGTTTCTCCACCGCCGACGTCATCTCGAACGTATCGGGCCGCGGCGTCGGCCTCGACGTGGTGAAGACGGCCATCGACCAGCTCGGGGGCACGCTCGCCGTCAAGTCGCGGTACGGCCTGGGCACGGAATTCTGCCTGGACATCCCGCTGACGCTGGCGATCATAGACGGCTTCCTCGTGCGGTCGGGCCGGCGCATGTTCGTCATCCCGCTATCGTCGGTCGATTCGTGCTTCGAGCGGGAGCGCCCGCCGGAACCGGAGCGCCTGATCGTCAGGGGCAAGGACTTCATCCCCTACGTCTCGTCGCGGGACCTGTTCGGCGAGGACGAGGAGCCGCCTCTCAGGGAAGAGGTCGTCATCGTCAGCGTGTTCGAGTCGAAGCTGGCTATCGGCTTCGACCAGGTGCTCGGCGGCTACCAGACCGTCATCAAGCCCATCGGCGAGATCGCCCGCTACGCTGCCGGCGTATCCGGCGCCGCGATACTAGCCGACGGCGGCATCGCGCTGATACTCGACGTCGCGGCCCTGGCAAGGGCCCACAAGGGCAGCTAGGCGGGGCGATAGCGTTCCCAGGGGCCGGAGCCTTCGCGCTTCGGCCTTTTTTCGGCGATTAGGCGTTTTTTTGCCGTCGGAACCTTCTCCTATCGATAATAGCGCGATAGTATCGAGTAGGCTCTGCGTTTGCTTGAGCGCTATACGACGATACTCATACGTACGGAGGCACGCATGCTCGATTTCATAGTCAAGGGCGGAATCATACTCTGGGTCATCATGGCGCTATCGGTCGTCGGCCTGGCGATCATCATCGAGCGCGTCCTCTACTTCAGGAGCATCAAGACCGACGAGGACAAGCTGTTCCAGCGGGTCAAGGCGTCGGTCGAGAAGGGGCATTTCGACGAGGCGCTGTCGATCTGCGACAACAACGAGTCGCCGCTCTCCGCGCTGATCAAGGTGGGCATCGAGTACCGCTCGTACCCCGAGTCGGCGCAGAAGGAAGTGCTCAAGGACGCCGCCGCCCAGGAGGTGCCGAGGCTCGAGCGCAACGTGTCGACGCTCGGCACGATAGCGCACATAGCCCCGCTCCTCGGCCTGCTCGGAACCGTGACCGGCACCATGAAGGCCTTCGGCGTGCTCGGCCGCTTCGGGTCGGTCGCCGACCCGTCCATCCTGGCCAAGGGCATCTCGGAGGCGCTGATCACCACGGTAGGGGGCATCGTGGTGGCCGTGCCCGCGGTGATCTTCTATAACCTGCTCGTAACCAAGGTCAACCTGATCCTCCTCAAGATGGAGAACCAGGTGACCGCCCTCGTCATGATGATCAACTCCGGCAAGCGCCGCGGGCTGGCGTCGGCCGCGGCGGCCGTCCGGGACGAAGCGGGACGCGGGGCCGACGCATGACGATAGAACGAAGGCTCAAGCCCCAGATCAACATCGACCTGACGCCGCTGATCGACATCATCTTCCAGCTGGTCATCTTCTTCATGATTTCCAGCACCTTCAAGACGGCGCCGGGCATAGAGCTGCAATTGCCCGACTCCGGCACCGCGACCGCTATCACCATCACCGAGCTGTCGGTCGTCGCCGTATCCGAGGACGAGGTCTACGTCAACAAGACGCGGACCACCGCCGAGGGCGCCGAGTCGGTGATCAAGCTGGAGCTCGAGGGCAAGCAGGTCGACGAGGTGCAGGCGGTGCTCGAGGCCGGCGCCGAGGCGCCGTACCAGCTGGTCGTCACGCTGCTCGACTCGCTCCGGAAGAACGGCGTCGACTCGGTGGGCCTGTCCACCCGGCCCTCCGGCGAGGCGGCCCCGTGACCAGCGCCCGAGACGAGTGGCTGCGCGAGCGCGAGCGTAAGCGCGCGGCCGTGGCGGTATCCTCGGCGCTCGGGGCCTATCTCCTGCTGTTCGGCGTAGCCGCCATCCTGTCGCTGTTCGCCGTACAGGACCTGGCCGACTTCTCGGGGCCGATCGTCGTGAGGCTCGGCTCGCCCGAGGGGCGCGACGCGCCGCGTCCGGTAGAGGCGGAGCCGCCGCCTGCCAGCCCGCCGGCCGAGAGCCTGCCCGAGGCCCCGGCGGCCGTCACGCCCGAGCCTCCGGCGCCCGCCGCGCCGACCCCGCAGGCCGCCGCGAAGCCGGTCGCCAAGCCTACGCCGGCCGCCCAGCCGGCTCCGGCGCCCAAGCCGGCCGCGCCTCCGGCCCCCGAGCCGGTGGTCATACGCGGCTCGGAGAGCGGCAACTCCTACGACATGACCTTCCTATCCGGCTCGGGCGTGGTCGGGCGCAGCCTCTACGTGCCGATCTGGCTGTTCATGCCGTTACCGTTCGAGGTGCCGGCGTCGATGTACGAAGCCATACCCGACCAGACCGGTCTGCCCGGCACGGCCGACGGCCGCAAGGCCGCGTTCGCCAAGTTCTACGAACAGTCCGGAGCGGGCTGGAAGCTCAAGAAGAACAGGCAGCCGGACTACGAGTCGCGGCCGTCCCTCTGGATCATGCTCGAGGACGCCGGCTACGACGTCAAGAACGCCGAGTATAAGACGTCCAATAG
>QKAK01000192.1 GCA_003247225.1 Spirochaetota bacterium
GAGTATCGCCTCGAGGACGGCGCCGCCTATCGATCGCGCCTTGTCGGAGACGCTGTAGCAGCTCTCGACGCTGCCGCGCGGGTCGACGTCGGCTATCTTCATGCCGACCGGCACCTCGAGGCCAGGCCGTATGGCGCCGCGAACGACGCCGGCGATCGAAGTACGGACCTCGGTCAGCCCATCGGGCCCGCGTACGCCTATCACCGGGTCGCCGGCCTCTACCAGCTGGCCGATGGACGCTATCGCCTCGACGACGCCGGCGGCCGTCGACTTGATCACGCGCTCGGCGCTCTTCCCGCCTATCTCGCCCGGCACGCCGGTATCGTCGGCCGCCTTGCCGCGGAGGATGACCCTGCCGAGGTCGTGGCCTCGCTGCGTCTCTATCACCGCGTCCACGTCGCCGCCGGCCTCGAAGCCCGGCCCGAGGCCTATCACCGCCGGCGCCATGCCGCGGCGGACGCCGGTATTCCGCTTGCTGAGCGTCGCGTCGACGAGCGCGATAGGCGCGAGGGCCCTCACGTAACGGCAGTCGGGGTCGACGAGTATCGGCACGACGCCGTCGGCGATCGCGGCGTTGGCCTCATCGATACCGTCGACCCGCCTCGCGAGCGCGCCCTCGACCCGCGCCTCGCCCGAGTACACGGCCTCGGAGAGGGCGACCGTCCGCCTGATCGCGGTCGGCTTCTCTATCTCGAGCGCGGCCACCCTGAAGCCGGCCGCCTTGAGCCGTACTATGACGCCGGTGGCGAGGTCGCCGGCTCCGCGGACGACGACCAGGTCTGCCCGCCGGCCGGCCAGCGGGGCGCCGTCCCTGCCGGAGACGACGGCCATGATCTCGGCCAGCACCGATACGGCTATCTCCTCGGGCGTCTCGGCGCCCAGGTCGAGGCCTATCGGGGCCCTGACCGACGCGATGCGCTCCTCGGGCACGCCGTCGGCGCGCATGCGCGAGAACATCGCGGCTACCTTGCGCCTCGAGCCGAGGACGCCGAGGTAGCGGCAGTCGGCGCCGACGTAGCGGCGGATCGCCTGTTCGTCGCTGCGGTGCGACGGCGTCGAGACGACGACGCAGTCGCGGCCGTCCGACGGGGCCGCCGCCATGGCCGCCTCGAGGTCGGCGTCGACGTACAGCTCGTCGGCGAAGCCCAGCCGCTCGGCCGTGGCGTAGTCGGGCCTGTCGTCGACCATCGCGACGCGGTAGCCGACGGCCTTCGCGGCCCGGGCTATGGCCTGGCCGACGTGCCCGGCGCCGACGACGACGAGCCGAGGCCGGGAGCCGAAGGCCTCGACGTAGACGCGCATCGAGCCGCCGCATTCCATCGGCAGGCTGCCCGCGCCGGGCCCGTGGTCGAGCGAGTAGTCGAGCATGATAGGCCGGTCCAGCGCGATGGCCCGCCTGGCCTCCTCGATGACCGCGGCCTCGATGGCGCCGCCGCCGACCGTGCCGGCTACCGGCCCTGAGGCCGTTACCAGCATCTTCGCCTTGTCGCGCGGCGTCGAGCCGGACGCCTCGACTATGGTCGCTATGGCGAAGGGTATGTTCGCGGCGGTGAGTTCGGCCGCCTTCGCGAAGAATTCCATGATCGCTCCTTACAGAATACGTTCGGCGCCGGCCGCCGACGCGACGCGCCGCGACGGATCGGGGTCCGCGAGGCGCGCCAGCGCGACTATATCCGCCGCGCCCGAGGCGATGACGGCTTCCGAGGCCTCGACCGCCGCGCGGCCGTCGACGAGGTCGAGCTTATTGAGCACGACGACCCGCAGCGCTCCCGGCGGCGAGGACTTGAAGCAGCCCGACGGGCTCGCGGCTAGCGCGGCGAGGTGCCGCGGCCGTATCGCCTCGCCCTCGGCCATGCCCGCGGCGGCGGCGACGAGCTCCGGCCGGAACGCTATCGTATCGTCAAGCCGCCGTCCGAGGCAATCGAGGCCTATCACGGCTAGGACGGCGCCTGAGCTCCCGGGGACGACCGGCTCATGGTCGGCCGGTGCCTTGAGCGGCAGCCGCCTGGCGCCGTCGGCCTCGACCGCGACCAGGTCCCAGCCGAGGGCCTCGTCGACGCGGGCCGGGTCGAACGGCAGCAGCCTGCCCCCGTCCACGCCCGCGGCCGCGACGATCACGGGACCGGCGGCCCGCGAGCCCGACCTCCCGTTCCGGCGCCAGGCCTCGCCGTTCGGCGGGGCCGGCGGCCGCGGAGCGCCGACGCCCCAGCCCGGCTCGAGGAGCAGCTCGTCGAAACGCCGTCCCTCGTCGCGCGGGTCGAAGATGCGCGTCGTCGTCGTGACCAGGACGGAGCGGCCGCCGACGGACGCGTCGTCGGCCAGGGCGAACAGAAGGCTCGTCTTGCCGCCCCCGCCGACGATGGAGACCGTCAGGGGCTTCCCGGGGGCCCGCGGCGCGCCGGATATAAGGCTCAGGCAGTTCATCGCCGTCCGAGCTTAGGATCGGCCGCCCGCAGGAGCGCGGCCCGTCCGAGCAAGCCCGGCCTGAACAGGGTGCACCGGTTGCGGCCGCCCGACTTAGACGCGTAGAGCGCCTTGTCCGCGTCGTCGAGCAGGTCCTTCGGGTCGATCAGCGGGTCGAGCATCCTGACGCCCACGCTGACGGTAATGGATAGATCCTTGCCGTCATGCGGGAAGCGCATCGACTCGACCGCCCGCCTGACGCGCTCGGCCGCGTCCATCGCCCCTCTCGGGTCGCAGTCCAGGGCCAGCACGCAGAATTCCTCGCCGCCGAAGCGGCCGACGGCGTCGCCGGTGCGCATGACCGCCTTGAGCGTCGACGCGAGCGCCTCGAGGGCGGCGTCGCCGGCGAGGTGCCCGTGGCTATCGTTGAAGCGCTTGAAACGGTCCACGTCGAGCATCAGGATGCAGGCCTGGGCGCCGTTGCGAGAGGAGCGCGACTGCTCCTCGGCGAGCCTGCGCATGAAGAACTCATGGTTATAGAGACCGGTCTTGGCGTCGGTGATAGAGCTCTGGTGGTGGAGCCCGTTCTGGATGCCGACCGCCAGGAAGCGCGTCAGCCGGTCCAGGTACATCGTCTCGACCTCCGAGTACTCGTCGCCCACGACCTTGCTGCCGAGCACGACGATGCCGTACAGCCCGTCGATGCCGCGCATCGGGAACACCAGCTCCGGCGAGAACGGCTCGAGCTCGGGATACTCGCCGGTCTCGGCGAGTATGGTGTCGAAGCGCTCGGTGAAGGGCTTGGACAGGAAGCGGCTCTTGATGCGGCGGTAGCAGTCGATCGGGATTTCCTCGTCGCTCGGCTTCAGGTTCCGGTAGCAGAACTGGCTCAGGCGATTACCGCGCGGCGGCTCGATGACGAAGGCCAGGAAGGTCGGCACGAAGCGCTCGAGCACCTTGTCGATCACGAAGTCGAGCATCATCGGTACCGACGGCAGGGCGACGAGGGCCGCGGCGTCGGTGACGAGGCGGTCCAGCTCGCGGTTCTCGAGGCGCAGGGCCTCGAGGTTCTCGATGGCGCCTAGCTGGCTGAGCCGATTGTATTGGGTCAGGACGTCGGGGGCTCCGCCCGCCTTCTCTTCGAGCATACGGGCATACTAATACAGGTACGTCGTCGATGGATACCGGTCGCGGGCTTGCTTTTTATATAATGCATCATTATATTGTACACTACACTTATTCCTGAAGGAGATACGATGAGCGATTTCTACCAGCTGAGCGCCAAGGCCAACGACGGATCCGACGTGGCGATGTCCGGCTACCGCGGCAAGGCCGTGCTTATCGTCAATACCGCGAGCAAGTGCGGCTTCACGCCCCAGTACCATGGCCTCGAGGAGCTGTACAAGAGCTACGCCGACCGCGGCCTCGTCGTGCTCGGCTTTCCCTGCGACCAGTTCGCCCACCAGGAGCCGGGCGACGACGCCGAGATAGCCAGCTTCTGCCAGCGCAACTTCGGCGTGACCTTCCCGCTGATGGCCAAGGTCGACGTCAACGGCGACGGCGCCCACCCCGTCTTCAAGTACCTCTGCTCCAAGGCGCCGGGCGCTATCGGACCGGCTGTCAAGTGGAACTTCACCAAGTTCCTCGTTTCGCGCGACGGGGCGACGATCAAGCGCTACGGCCCGACCGTCGAGCCCAAGAAGATCGAGAAGGACATCGTCAAGGCGCTCGAGGTATGAGCGCCCCGGAACTGCTGCTGTCGAACCAACTGTGCTTCCTCGTCCACAGGCTCGACCGCGAGATAGCGGCCAGGTATAGGCCGATGCTCGCCGGTCTCGGGCTGACCTATCCCCAGTACCTGGCGATGCTGGCGCTGTGGGAACGGGGCGAGCTGACGATAGGCGAGCTGTGCGAGCTCCTCTACCTGGACACCGGAACCGTCTCGCCGCTGGTCAAGCGCCTGGAGGCCGCGGGACTGGTCGAGCGGCGGCGCAGGCCAGACGACGAACGCAGCGTCGCGGTCAGGCTGACCGACGCGGGGACGGCGCTGCGCGAAAAGGCGCTCGGCGTACCGGGAGCGATGGCCTCGTGCCTCCTATCCGGGGCCGAGGAGTACGGCTCGCTCAAGTCGACCCTGACCGGGCTGCTCGCGCGGCTAGAATCGTCGGACTGCTCGCGCTGAAGGCTCGCGCTGAAGGCTCGCGCTGAAGGCGCGGCGCTGAAGGCTCGCGCTGAAGGCTCGGCGCTGAAGGCTCGGCGCGGACGACCGCCGCGGCGACATCGCTGACTCGACCGACTAGCGCGCTTTCTCGTCTGCTATGGCCCGCTCGGCCAGCTCTACCGCGCGCGCTATGATCCGGTTGCAGACCGACTCGGACGGATCCCTGGCCTTCTGGGCCGCCCGGCCCTCCTCGGTCGACAGGTCGATCCCGAGCAGGGTCCGGCAGTCGCTCGAGCCGAACTCCCGCTCTATCCGCTCGACGAACGAGCCCACGACCCGGTAGCACCGCTCCTTGGCCTCGAGGTCGGCGCCCGAGTCGTTGCCCAGGGCCTGGCCCAGCGCCATCGCCGCGCCAGAGACCGCGCCGCAGACCAGCTGCCTCCGGCCCATGCCGGCGCCGAGGCCGGTAGCCGACCGGTGCGCCTCGACGAAATCGAAGCCCAGGCTGTCGGCGAACGCGCAGTACGCCGACTGCGCGCAGTTCGAGCCCGAGGCGTGAAGCGCCAGGGCCTTGTCCCGTACTGTATCCATGTCAGCATCCTAGCCCGGAATCACTCCCATTGGAAGAGCGCCGCGGCTATAGCTAGAAAGACGACGGTAAGGCCGGCGAGAACGGCCATGTTCGGCGCGACGGCCGCTAGCCCCGCTCCGTCGAGCATGATGGCGCGCGCGCCCTCGATGAAATGCGTGAGCGGGAAAGCCCTCGAGACCGTCCTGAGTATCGCCGGGCTGCCCTCGAGCGAGAAGAACACGCCGGACAGGGCGAGCATCGGGAAGGTCACGATATTGAGAACGCCGTTGGCCATCTCCTCGCTTCGCATGCGCGACGCGAAGACGAGCCCGAGCGATATCATGCAGAGTATGCCGAGCACGGTCAGGAGCAAGAGGTTCAGGTAGCTGCCGCGCATCATGAAGCGCAGGACCGCGTTCGTCCCGGCGAACACGAAGGCCGACGTCAGCAGCACGATCACGAGGCGGCTGGCCGCCTGCGCGCTCACGAAGTTGAGGGCCGCCACCGGAGTCGCCTTGAAGCGCTTGAGCACGCCGTTCTTCCTGTACCTTACGATGACGAAGCCGACGCCGAACAGGCTCGAGAACAGCATGTTCATGCCGATGACGCCGGGCACCAGCCAGTCGACGTAGCGCGGGGCCTTGCCGACGACGGAGGTCTCGGAGAACCCAGCCGCCCCGCCCGGCGAAGCCGCCAGCTGGGCCAGGAACAGCTCGCGTACGAGGCGGCCCTTGCTCGACTCCTCGTTGACGGCGTAGCCCGACGTCGTAAAGTCGACGAAGAAATCTATCTGGTGGCGGGCCAGCCGTCGGAGGGCCGATTCGGCGTCCGGGTACGGCACAGCCTGGACCTGCTCCATGCCGAGGAGCCGGACCGACGGGTCGGGGCCGCCGACGAATCCCACCTTGAACAGCTTGTCGTCGCCCCCGGAGAACGCGAAGGCCAGGCCGAGCACGAGCAGCACCGGGAAGATCAGGTTCCAGTAGAACGTGCCGCGGTCCCGTACGTATTCCATCGTCCTGGCCTTGAAGAGCGCCCTGAATTGCTTGAGTACCATGCCGGCCTCCTTCACGACCGCAGCGCGTTGCCGGTCAGCTTTATGAATAGGTCCTCCAGGTTCGGCTTGTGTATCGACAGCCCCGTCAGGTCGACCTTCGCGGCGAGTAGCTCCTTGAGGCTCCTGTCGAGGGCCTCGGTCTGCAGCTCGATCGAGTCGTCGCGCATGACGAGCCCCTCGAGGCCGGACAGCGCGTCGGAGCAGCACCCGTCGTACGGCAGCCGTATGAGCACGCCCTTGAAGTGCTTCTCGAGCAGCGCGTCCGGGCTGTCTATATCGAGTATCCTGCCGCGGTCCATTATGGCTATACGGTCGCAGAGCAGCTGGGCCTCGTCCATGTAGTGAGTCGTCAGGACGACGGTGGTACGCTCCGCCTTGATGCGCGCTATGAGGTCCCAGAAATTCCTCCTCGACTGGGGGTCGAGGCCGGTCGTCGGCTCGTCGAGGAAGACGAGTTCCGGCATAGGGATGATGGCCAGAGCGAGCAGCATGCGCTGGCGCTGGCCGCCTGACAGCTTCCGGTTATCGCGTCCGAGGATGTCCGCCAGGGAACACAGCTCGACGACCTCGTCCATCGGCCTCGGCCTGTCGTAGAACGACGAGAACAGCTCGAGGGTCTCCTTGACCGTGATGAACTCGGGCAGCGCCGTGCTCTGGAACTGGATGCCTACCTTAGCCTTGAACCGTCGGTCGATCGGCTCGTCGCGGAACAGCACGCGGCCGCCGGTCGGTGAGGAGATACCCTCCATGATCTCGATGGTCGTCGTCTTGCCCGCGCCGTTCGGGCCCAGTAGGCCGAAGCACGACCCCTCCGGAACGCCGAACGACACGCCGTCCACCGCCGCGAGCCTGCCGAAGCGCTTCGTGACGTTCTCTATCCTGAGTATATCGCTCATCTTTACAAGGTAATCATCGAAGGGCGCCGGAACAAGCGATACAGCGACGAACGTCGGGCCCCGGCCTAGAGGCCCGTCAGCCTATCGACCAGCTCGTCCGCGCCGTTCCCTTTCGGCGTATAGTCGGAGAACAGCGCGATCCGCCGCGCCTGATCCTCGAAGCGCCTCGGATACGGCACGAAGCAGGCCTCCTTGCCGAAGTAGCGCGCCTCCCAGAACGCCGAGTAGCCGGCGCCGCAGACGAGCAGCTCGAACGCGTTGAACCAGCGCGCCGCCGGGAACAGCCCGCCGGATCGGTTGTCGGAGCGCACGACGCGCCAGCCCTCGTCCTCGAGGTACGAGAAGCTCTTCCACGCGGCGGCGCCCTCGCCTTCAACCCCGTTGAACGCGAACAGGCAGGCCCGCTCGTCTTGAGCCAGGCCCAGGTCGGC
>QKAK01000124.1 GCA_003247225.1 Spirochaetota bacterium
GCCCGCTCGGCCTGGTCGCCGACGGCGAATACCTCCGCCGCGTACAGGGTCAGGTCGGGGTCGTCGGGATAGCGGGCCAGGCCCCTGCGCAGGGCGGTCGCGGCTTGGCTGCGGTCCTTCGAGCTCTCCATCGCCATGCGCGCTCGGAGCAGTATATAGAGGCGGTCGTCCGGATTGATGCTCGCGTACGCGTCGAGCAGCGGCGCCGCCTGCTTGTACTCGCCCCGCTCGACCAGCAGGTGCGCTCGCATCAGCGCGAAGCGCGAGTCGAGCGGATCGTCGAGCAGCACCGCGGTGATCAGCGGCAGGGCCTCGCTCCAGCGCCCGGCCTGGTACAGGGCCATCGCCTTGACGCGCCGGCCGGCCACCGACTCGACGATCCTGGCGTCGAGCCTGGCCGCGGCCTCGAGGGCCTCCTTGCCGCGGCCTAGCCCGACGAGCGCCCGAGCGACGCCGAGCGTGGCCGGGTAGCAGTCGTCGGCGGTTTCCTCCGCGCGCGCGTAGGCCGCGTAGGCGCCCTGGAGGTCGCCGGAACGCTCCAGGGCTATCCCCCGCGCCAGCTCGGCCGCGGCCGAGGCCAGGCCGAAGCGGTTGAACCGCTCGACGGCCGCCAACGCGCCGCTAGCCGATTCAGCGGTCTTCATCCTGAAGACGGCCAGCGCGGGGAACAGCTCGAACAGGGGGCCGGCGTCCGCCGGGGGCGCGACCTGCTTGCCGTTCCTGGCGTCTATGAACGCGCGTACGAGCGGCGAGTCCGGAGGGGCCATCGAGCTCGGCGGCAGGCCGCCGGCAAGCTCCGGGTACACGAGGCGCGCCATCTCGTAGGCCACCCAGCCGTAGGCCTTCGCGTCGGCCTGGGGCATGGCCGAGGCCTCCTCGGACAGCTGGACCGCCAGCTCCAGGCTGGACGGGCTGCCGAGCGCTATCGCGGCCTCGACCGCGGCTCTCTCGCCCTGGACCGCGCCGAGGCCGGCCCCTGACGACAGCGACGTTCCCGATCGCGGATCGGGCCCGCCGACGCACGAGGCGGCCAGCGCGGCGGCCAGCGCGGCGGCCAGCGCCGAGCGCGCGGCCGCGGCGCGGCTCATACGGCGCCTCCGCCCGGAGAACGGCCGCCGCGCTCCTCGCCGCGGGACAGCAGGCGCTGGATGCCCCACGCGATCAGCAGCACGAGGCCGGAGGCGATGAACAGGAGCGGCCACCACCGGGCTATGAAGGTCTTGAAGCTCGTCGAGCTGAACCCGAAGGAGAAGATCGACAGGAACAGGCCCAGGAGCACGAACGACGACGAGATGACGATGGAGCTCGGCTTTACTCGCCCGCTCCTGACGTAGTTGGCCGGCATCAGGGCCACGCCCGCCGCCACGGCGAACAGCGGCCAATAGTCGATGGGGCTGACGCCCAGCACGACGAAGACGAAGCGTATCAGCGCTCCGAGGCCTAGCATCATGCCGATGAACACGTACTTGGCCTTCCAGCGGCCGATGACGGCGAAGTACGAGAAGACGGAGCCGACGGCGAACAAGGCCAGCGACAGCGCCACGCGATCGGCGGGTATCCTCTCTATCGTCACCGCCAGCGAGCCCGCCCCGAGCGCCAGCATCACGACGGCGAGCGCGAAGACGATGTTGTACGTTCGGGTATTGCGCCGATCCATGCCTAGTCGAGCCTCCGCTTCTAGTGTATCCACAAAGCGATTCCTTGCCAACGCAAAAGAGCGCATGGTATAGTCCGGCATGCTACGTTCCCCGACGCTCGCCCTCTTCGCGCTCTGCGCGACGATGTGCGCGACCATCACGGCCTGCTCGTCCCCCAGGGACTACTTCATAGCGACGCCGGGCGCGGACGCGGGCCAGCTCCGCGACCTTTTCGAGCTGCTCGACTCGGGAAGCCTCGGCGTCGACGAGCGCTACGCCGTCATCCAGAAGATATCCTCGTCGCTGTCCGACGCCGAGGATTACGCGCGGCTCGTCGACTTCCTGTCCGAGGTGGTCGCGCGCGACCCCGAGGGCCAGTACAACGCCAGGCACCTCCTGACCATAGCCTGGGCCTACTCCAGGCAGGGCGCTGACGACGTCGCGGAGCTGTACTACGACCGGGTGCTCAAGAATTTCCCCGACCTGACGGTCAACGGGGAGTCGATCCACTTCGCGTGCCTGCGCCGCCTCATCGAATTATCGGACAATTCGGCCAGGCGCATCGATTTTAGGCGCGAGCTGATAGCCAGATTTCCCGAAAAGATAGATATGGGCATCGAGCTGTTCCTGCTCGGCTACGACTACGAGTCTCTCGGCGACTGGGACGCGGCCCTCGACTCGTACCGGCGATTCCTGCCGGTATCCGGAGCCGAGGTACCGGGGCACCCGGACGCGATCCAGTACGCCCAGCAGTTCATCGACCTGGCGACGACGCGCAAGGACTGGACCTACGAGACGCTCGACGAGCTGCTCCAGGCCGTCTCGACGGCCATGGCGACCGGCAACGCGCGGTCGCTCGCGAAGATACGGGCCAAGGTCGGATTCTTCGCGATGGACTGGTACCAGGACAAGTCCGACGGCAATAGCCAGGTGCTATTCGACTTCGCTGCCTTCACCTCGGGCTCGCGCATCCAGCGCGCCCCGGCCCTCGACCCCAGCTCCAACGCCAACGAGGCGTTCCTGCGCACCTGGGGCTGGACCGAGCGCATCTCGGTCTGGTACCTGTACTTCAGGAAGGTGAATTTCCCCGCCGACCCGGAGGTGCACGGCCGCTGGGAGTGGGCCGGCATCTACTTCGGGGAGAAGATGCAATGAGACGCCGGGCCGCGTCGGCCGTCGCCGCGATGCTGGCGGCCGGGGCGCTCGCGGGGCGGGCCTTCGGCGTAGACGGCCAGCCCGGGACGCCGGCCGGCGCCGGCGCGGAGGCCGCTATCGCCGCGATCGCGGCCGCGTCCGAACCCGAGCCTGAACCGCCGACGGCCTCGCTCCCCGTCCAGGACGCCGGCGCCGCCGCGAGGCCGCTCCGATCCTCCGGCTCCGGCGCGCCCGCCTACGAGCACCACGCCGGCCCAGAGCGCTACGCGCTCGAGCTGCCCTACGGCGAGCCCCAGTTCGAGCGCTTCAGGGCCTCGTACCTCTCGGCTGGCGGCCGGCAATGGCTCGAGGCGGTCGGAGAGCGCTCGAGGCCGTACGCCTCGTACGTGCTCGAGCGGATACGCTATTACGGCCTGCCCGAGGAGCTGTTCTTCCTGCCGTTCATCGAGTCGGAGTACTCGCCCAGGGCGGTCAGCCGCTCCGGCGCGTCCGGCCTCTGGCAGTTCATGCGGAACAGCGTCGGCGGCTACGACATGCGCATCGACGACTGGGTCGACGAGCGCCGCGACTTCATGAAGTCTACCGACGGCGCGCTGCGCAAGCTGCTTTCGAACTACGAGCGCTTCGGCGACTGGGCGCTCGCGATAGCGGCGTACAACTGCGGGGCGGGCGCGATGGACCGCGCGATCAAGGCGGCCGGCGGCGTCCGCGACTACTGGGCCCTCCGCGAGCGCGGCCTCCTGCCGCCCGAGACCGCGTCGTACGTACCGAAATTCCTCGCCGTGGTCTCGGTGGCCATGCACGGCGGCCGCAACGGCCTCGAGCCGTCATGGACCCCGTCGGTCGAGTGGGCGCGCGTCCCGCTCGACCGGCCCGTCGACCTCGCCATGCTCGCTTCGGCGTCCGGCGCGCCGCTCGAGCTGCTCAAGGCCGGCAATCCCGAGCTGCGCTACGGCGTCACGCCGCCCGAGGGCCGCTACGCCGTCAAGGTGCCCGCCGGCTACGAGGAGGCCGTCCGGGCCGCCGTCGCGTCGCGGGACGCGCTGATGAACGTCTATATGCACGTCGTCGCCTCCGGCGATACCGTCTCGGCGCTGGCCAAGCACTACGAGGTCTCCGTCGCGATGATAGCCAAGATGAACCCCGGGCTCGACCCGAGCCGCATCAGGATAGGCCAGCGCATCGTCATCCCGGCGTTCAAGGACAAGCGCCCCTACGTCTCGGCGCCCAAAGCCGACGACGGGGCCGCCTTCGACGGAACCTACGTCGTCATGAAGGGCGATACCCTCTGGGCCATATCGCTCAAGTACGACGTACAGCCCGAGGTGCTCGCGGCCAGGAACGGCCTGAGCCTCGACGGCGTGTTGCGCGAAGGTCTGTCGCTCATAGTGCCGATACTAGAGTGATGGGTACCAAAGCACGCATAGCCTTGATGGCGCTCGCATCGCTCCTGCCGCTCGCCGCGTCGGCGGCTCCGCCCGCCTCCCCGTTCAGCGCCGAGGCGACGATCGACTGGACCGCGGGCACGCTGAGCGTCGAGGTGGAGCTCGACCTGGCCGCCGCGGGCATACGGCTGCCGTCCGGCAGGTCTCAGGCCGAGCGCGCCATGGAAGAGGCGGTGCCCGACCTGATACGGGAGACCGCCCTCGCGATAGCCCTGGACTCCTACCGCAGCGTCGACGACAGCGTCAAGGACGGGACCCTCGAGCCGAACGCGTTCGAGGCCTTCCTCGACGGCGGCAGGCGCGTGCAGTCGGCGCTGAGCCGCGACCTGAGCCGGCTCGAGGCGTCGTACGAGTGGCGACTGGCCGACCTCGCGGCCCTCTACGTCAGGCACAGCGTCCCGATGGACCTGCCCGTGCCGGACCGCTACGCGCCGACCAAGGACTACACCGGCATCGTCGTCTACCTGAGCGGCCGCTTCGACGTCAGGGGCGAGCACCGGCAGGACAGCCTGCGGCCATGCCTCTTCCCGCGGCTCTACGACGACGAGATGAACGCCATCATCGAGCGCAACCTGCTCTACCCCGACGCGCTCCGCGAGCGCGGCGCGGTCGGCTACGCCGTCGGCCTCGACGACCCGGTCATAGCCTCCAGGGCCGGCGACTCGCCGCTCAGGGTCATCGCCTCGGCCATCTTCGGCTCAAACCGCACCGACGCCGTGATCAGCGCCGACGACGCGCTCAAGATACTCGGCTCCCCGGCCAACCGCGAGCTAGCCAGGCAGGGCAAGGTCGTCTTCGTCATCGACGCGCCCTAAGCGCTTGGATACGGTAATTCCGCGAAGAGGATACGAGTAAAAGAGGAAATTCAAGAGGAATACCAGAAAAAGGGGGAGGAGGGCTTCTCAGCCTTCCTCCCCCTCATTTTTGACTTTACCTACTCCACGAATTTCTCTTTCTTTACTCTTATTCTCATATCCTCTTCATCGCCTTATACTTTTTACACTTTTTCTATTTCTCTCACTCTCTACCTATTTCTCTTTCTCTTCTCTTATTCTCATATCCTCTTCATCGTCTTATGCGTACCGGCGTACCGGCGTACCGGCCTAGCGGCCGGCGGCCGCCTCGCCGGCTATGCGGCCGGAGACGAAGGCGTAGCCCTCGGCCACTCCTCCATAATTGGCGTATCCTTTACGGTCGGTGAAGAGCACGCCCATCGAGTCGTTACCGACCGCGTACAGACCATCGACCACCGCCCCGTCACGCTTCAGCACGCGCATGTCCTCGTCCACGTCGAGCCCGCCGCAGGTGCTGTAGATATACGGGGCGCCCGTGACGGCGACGTAGTACTCGCTGGCGGCGGGTACGGGTCCGAGGCGGCTCATGCGCTCCATCGGCTTACCCAGGGCGTCCTTCCCGGCCGCTATCCCAGCGCCGTACTCCGCGACCGCCCGCTCCAGGTTCGCGGCGCTCATCCTGCCGTTATCGGCCGCGATCGCCTCGGCGAGGGCCGCGAGGCTCTTCGCCTTGTACACGAAGCCCGCCTCGACGCCGGCCTCGATGACGGCGTCGATATTGGCGAGCGGCACGTCGGCCTTGATCCCGCCGCGGTTCAGATAGCGTCCCGTCGCCGCGAAGCCGAAGCCCCTCTGCCTGAGGACGTCGATCTGTTCCTTGGAATAGATCGTATAGAAGCGCGAGCCGCCCAGGTAGGCCTCGATGCCGATAGCTGCCTCGTTGATGAAACGGACGCCCGACTTGTTCACAGCCAGGGTCTCGCTGGTAGCAACCATCCCGTACGGGATGTCGTTGTCGAAGGGAGAGCCGAAGCTCCTGAGAATGACCGGCGGGGCCGAGAAGTGGGACATAGGGGGCATGCCTATATTGTAGGTCGCCGCGCCGGCGTCGAGAGCCATGCGTATGCCGCCCCCGTCGTTCTGCGCCATGCCGTACATCTTCCACGACTCGCCGAGATATTTCTCCATCATCTCGTCGTTGCCGCCGAACCCTCCGCTCGCCAGGATGACCGCCTTGGCGCTGACGGTCACTTCGGTCCCGTCGGACTTCCTGGCCCGGACGCCGACGACGCGGCCGCCCTCGACTATGAGGGAGGTAGCCTCGGTCTCTACGAGGCAACGGCCGCCGAATTCCTTCTCGAAACGGGCCACTGCCTTGTCGAAGAAACCCTCGGTCAGGGCCTTGTTTCCCTTGAACGGGGAGAACAGCGCCCATTGGTTGCCGAGGAAGCCCCTCGCGTCGGAGAACTCGAAGCCGAAGCCCGTCAGCCAGTCCAGGGTCTGGCCGGATCGGTCCACGACGCGGCGGATGATCCCCTCCTTGGCGCCCTGCACGCCGTCGACGGTCGTATACCGGGTCCAGTCGCGCATCAGGGCCTCCGCGTCGACCAGCGGCTCGCCGGCTTCCTTGACCCGCTTCTTCTTCAACAGCGGATCGTCCCAATCGGGTATCCGCCTCTCGACCATGCTGGGGGCGTTGACCGCCATCGGGCCGCTGGTTACCACGCTCGTGCCGCCTACCCTGCCGCTCTTCTCCAGGGCTATGACCTTGGCGCCCCGCTCAGCCGCGGCGAGCGACGCGGTCATGCCCGAGGCGCCGAACCCGACCACTACGACGTCGGCGGTATACGCTTCCTTGGCTGACGACACGGCGACGGGGGCGTACAGGGCTCCCTCGGAGGCTCCGGCCGCGACGAGGCTGTCCCTGACGGCCCCGAGGACCGCGTTGGACGTAGCGGTAGCGCCGGTAATAGCGTCGACGGCGAGCGATTGCCTCTCGATGATACGGGGTATCAGGCGGTCGCGTACGGCTGCGATCTTGCCTTCCGTCTCCTTGCATGCCCCTATTTCTATCGAAGCGATCCGGCCGTCCGCGACGCTTACCGTCACGGGCACGGGGGCTAAAAGGTCGAAGCCAGCCGACGACGAGGCGTAGGTACCCGTCGCGACGTCCAGCTTGGCGGAGACGCTCTCGCCGCGGGCCCGCGCCAGGGCCTCGGAGAGCGCCCGCTTGACGGCGCCGCTCGTATAGGTAGCGCCGCTCACCCCATCGGCCGCCTCGCCTTCGGTTCGGATCTCGCGGGCCATCTGCTCCATGGCCCTGCCGCCGATTTCGGGAGTTTCATCCTCGCCGATTATCTCCACGTCGACTATGGACCACGCGTCCACCGTGAGCGCCACGGTAACGTCACCGCCGAAGCCCTTGGTCGACACGGAGTACGTCCCCGGGACGTATACCGGGGCTCCGCGCCCGACGCTATTGCACCCGGCCAACGCGGTTACCAGTATCGCGATCGCCGCGACGAGCGCCGGATATATCCTTCTAATCTTCATCATCGATCCCCCTTATGCCGGATATGAAGCTATCCGTACGAACGAGGATCGTAGCGCGCGTGGTAACCACGCGGTCAAGCGGATGCGACGCAGAGATTGACCGAGAAGTAATAGAGCCTGCCCTCCTCCGAGTCGGAGATATAGCAGAGCCTGCCGATCAAGCCGCCCTCGAGCCTGAGCCCGCGGGCCCGGACGGTATCCAGCAGGGGCAGAATGTCCCGCCGCCGTAGGCTCAACGGGTCGGCCATGGCGAGCAGGGTTCCGACATGGGCCTTGTTCGGGAAAAGTTCCGCCGGCGGCTCGGCGCTCAACCCCAAGGCCCTCGCCGTCTCCGCGCGCACGCTGATCCCTAACGATACAGGAAGCTCTTCGACGCCATGATCGAGCAAGGCGGCTTCCGGCACCCGTAGCGCGACGTGAAGATGCGAAGAATAGCGCATCCACTCGTCCACGCGCCTCATGGCCTCCGCGTCGACGGCCATGCCGCTAACCGCATCTAGCAGCGTAAGGCGATAGACGGACGGCGCCTCGTCCGCGGTCCTGACCAGTATACGGCCGAGCCTGCGCCGCGCCGTACCGAGGAACTCGAGTTCCTGCCGCAGGCGGGCGAGCTTCATCTGCAGCTCGATTACTTCCCGCTCGAGGATGGCCTCGTGGCGCACCAGTACCGCGTCCTGCCCGTCCGGTCCAGCTCCGCTCTTCTGGATGATGCTCTGGATAGGCAGGCCCAATCCTCGGTAGATACGGGCGTGGAGCACGTCTATAACGTTCTGGCTGGAGTACTTGCGGTAGTTGTTCTCATCGACCCGGAGCGGCGTGAGGACGTCGCAATCCACGTAGTGGCGCAGGGTCTCGGCGCTGATACCAGTGAGTAGCCGTAGTTCCTTGGCACCGAATTGAATAGCGCGCTTCATCATAGCGAATAATGCCGCATTACGAGGCCCGCGCCTAGTGATGGCCCTGGAGTCGGTCGAACAGGACCGGGGCTTCAATCGATGAGCGGTTCTGTCGCCCGTATATCGGTGCCAACCGCGAGCTAGCCAGGCAGGGCAAGGTCGTCTTCGTCATCGACGCGCCCTAAGCGCTTGGATACGGTAATTCCGCGAAGAGAATAAGAGTAAAAGAGGAAATTCAAGAGGAATGCCTCAAAAAAAGGGGGAGGAGAGCTTCTAAGCCCTCCTCTCCCTCATTTTTGACTTATCCCTACTCTACGTTTTTCTCTTTCTTTCTCTTTATCTTATATCCTCTTCGCCGCCTTATACTTTTTTACTCTTTTCTTACTCTCTACCTATTTCTCTTTCTCTTCTCTTATTCTCATATCCTCTTCATCGTCTTATGCGTACCGGCGTATCGGCCTAGCGCTCGGCGAGCATCAGGCGGGCGAATATCTTGGCGTCGCCTATCAGGTTGCTTATCCGCGTATATTCGTTCGGAGCGTGCATCGTCTCGTCCTGGCGGCTCCAGACCACGCAGGGGAAACCCGCGGAGCGCAGGTAGGCGCCTACCGTGCCGCCGCCGACGCCGATGGCCCTGCCGGCCACGCCGTAGGTCTCCTCGATGGCCTTCTTAAGCAGGGCGACGACGGGCGCGTCGGCCGGGGTCGGCGGGCTGTCGTTCCGCTGCACCACCTCGACGCCGACCTTGACGCCGTACTTCTTCTCGACGGCGGCCGCCCGCTTGGCGGTCTCGGCGAGCACCTCGTCGATCGAGTAGCGGGGCAGGATGCGCATGTCCACGTAGAACGCGTCGTCGGCCGGCACCGTGTTGATGTTCGGCACGTTCGCGTCCTTCTTGGTCGGCGTGATCGTCGTGCGGGCCGGCACGAAGATCGGGTCGGTCGCGGTGAATACCTCGCGCTCCATCGCGTTCAGGCTCAGGGCCAGCTCGCAGTTGGCCAGGAAGGCGTTGGCGCCGTCGTCGGGCCTGGACGCGTGGCACTGCTTGCCCTTGGTAGCCAGCTTGAGCCAGCACACGTTCTTCTCGGCTATCTCGATCTCGGTACCGTCGGCGGAGCCCGAGTCGGGCACGACGATCAGGTCGTCCGGCGCGAACAGCTCGCGGTTGGCCAGGAGCCACTGGATGCCGTAGACCGAGCCGTACTCCTCGTCGGCGACGAACAGGAGCTTAACGTCGCGCTCTGGCTGGATACCGTTCTCGACGAGCGCCAGAGCGGCGAACACGCTCGAGACGAGGCCCTGCTGGTTATCCTCGACGCCGCGGCCGTAGATCTTGCCGTCCTTGACGACGGCCTCGAACGGCTCGGTGTCCCAGAGCGACCGATCGCCCTCGGGGACCACGTCGGTGTGGGCCATCACCCAGAGCCGCTTGCCCGGCTTCCTGCCCTTGACCGTGGCGACCAGGTTGGGGCGCTTGCCGGCGCTCACCCTGGCGTCTGGGGCGTCGTGACGCTCTATGTCGACGATGCCGCGGGCGCGCAGCCACGCCTCGAGGGCCTCGGCCTTCTTCCACTCGCCGTCGCCGCCGGACTCCGGCGCGAGCGCCGGGATGGCCGTCAGGAGCTTCTCGAGCTCTACGACGCCCGCCTCCGCGCGGTCCAGGTAGCCGATAGCCTTGTTGATCTCATCCATGCGTTTCCTCCTTGTATCGCTCGCCCGCGCGGCGCGCCTCGCCGGCCTCAGCGCTCGTATACCTTCCAGCTCGTCTCGACGAGGGTGTCGACGTCCGAATACCTGGCCTTCCAGCCGAGCTTCTCCGCGGCGAGGGCCGAGCTTGCCACCAGCCTGGCCGGGTCGCCCGGACGACGGCCCTCTATGGTCGCCGGCACCGGCTTCCCGGTGATACGCCTGGCCGCCTCGAGTATCTCGAGCACCGACAGGCCTTCCTCCGAGCCGAGGTTGACGACGAGGCTCTCGTCGGCGCGCTCCATGCGCTCGAGGGCCGCCACGTGGGCCGCCGCCAGGTCGTTCACGTGCACGTAGTCGCGCACGCCGGTGCCGTCCTTCGTCGCGTAGTCGTTACCGAACACGCGCAGCTCGGGCCTCATGCCGGCGGCCGTCTCCATGATCACCGGCAGCAGGTTCGCGGGGTTCCGCTCGAGCCCCCGGACGCGGCCGCGCACGTCGTAGCCGGCCGCGTTGAAGTAGCGAAGCGCCGAGTACCTGAGGCCCTTGAGCCTGTCGTACCAGCCCAGGAGACGCTCTATCTCGAGCTTGGTGAAACCGTAGAAATTCTCCGGGACGGTCGGGTGCTTCTCGTCCACCGGCAGGTAGGCCGGCTCGCCGTAGACGGCCGCCGAGCTCGAGAACACGAAGCGCCCGACGCCGGCCCCGCACATCGCGTTGAGGATATTGACGGTGCCGCTGATATTGTTCCGCGCGTATTTCTCGGGCGCGGTCATCGACTCGCCGGCGGCCTTGAAGGCGGCCAGGTGCACGACCCCGTCGAAGCCCTCGGACATCGCGCCCGCGAGGCGCTCGGCGTCCATGATGTCGCCCTCGATGAAGCGTTCGCCCTCGAATAGGTTCTCGCGCAGGCCGCTCGAAAGGTTATCGTAGACGACGACCTCGTGACCGGCCTCCATCATCTCGAGGCAGACGTGGCTGCCGATGTAGCCAGCGCCGCCAATGACCAATACTTTCACGCACCGTCTCCTTGTCCGGCGCCGGGCCCGTCCGGGGAGGGCTCGGCCGCCGCTAGGATACTAGACGGGATCGGCGAACGCCGCAAGCACCGGGCCGCCGCCGACGCGGACAAAAAAAAGACGCCCCCGTATAGGGGCGTCTCGTGCCACCGGTCAGAATTGAACTGACGACACGTGGATTTTCAGTCCACTGCTCTACCAACTGAGCTACAGCGGCTCGCGTGCGGGCATATTTATACAAAAAAGCCCGCATCGCGTCAAGGACTACCCGAAGGATATCGCGGGGTACGCCGGGGATGATTCAATTTGATTAAAGAAAGGCCGTGCGGAGCGACGAGCGGGGGCCCCGCCTGGGCGGGATGGGTCCCGCTTATCGCGGGACCGCATCGCGCCCGGCGCCCCGCTCGCATCCCCAATACGGCCCGTCATGAAATGCCCGCACGGCGAACCCCGCGATACCCTTCGGTAATTAGCGGGAGGAAGAAGGCTATGGCGAGGGCCCTCATGGGACGAGTGTAGCCAGCTGGGTTCTCCGCCGCTATACTCGCTCCCATGCGAGCCGTCTGCCTACAGCCTCCCCTCGTCCAGCTCAACGCGCCCTACCCCGCCGTCTGGTACCTCGACGCCTGGCTACGCTCGCGCGGCGTCGACTCGCGGGCGGAGGACCACTCGATAGCCCTGGCGCGCCGGGTCTTCAGCCGCCCAGGGCTAGAGACGGTCTTCTCCGCGGCCCGCGAATCGCTCCGGGACAGGAAGCACCCCGACGGCGAGACGGCCCGGAGGATAGGCGCGTACTTCGACGACGAGGCAGCCTACCTGGCCTGCGTCGAGCCGATGACGGCGTTCCTATCCGGCGACGACCCGGCCTACGCCTACCGCATAGCCGTCGGCTCCGGCCTGCCGTCCGGCATGCGCGCCGAGGCCGTGTTCGGCGACGGCATCGGACCGGACGACGCGCGGGCCTTCGCCACGGCCACGCTGAACGACCTGTCTGACTTCATCGCCTACGCCCTCGACCCGTCCTTCGGCACGGTGCGCTACGCCGAGCGACTGGCCGCCAGCGCGCCGGCCTTCGGGCCGATACGGAAGGCCGCCCATGACGGATGGATCCTGCGCGAGTTCTACAGGCCGCTGGCGCGCGAGTCGATGGCCAGGTTCAAGGAAGGCTTCTCAGGGGACGACGACGAGGCGCTCGTGCTCGTCACCGTGCCGTTCCCCGGCTGCCTGGCGGGAGCCTTAGTCGCCGCCGAGGAGGCCAGGGCGGCGTTCGGCGACCGGGCTACGATAGTCGCCGGAGGCGGCTACGTCTCCACCGAGCTGCGCTTCCTGACCGATCCGGCCGTCTTCGACTCGTTCGACTACCTCGCCTACGACGCGGGCTACGGCGCCCTCGCGTCGATCGTCGGCGTTATCGGCGGCGCGCCCCGCTCGTCCCTGTACCGCGTCCGCTACCGCGACGACGAGGGCCGCGTCGTCGCGGCCGGCTTCCCCGCCGACGAGCCGCGATCGGACGCGCCAGGCCCGGGCGCCTCCGGCGCGCCCAGTGCGTTCGTCCGCTCGCCCGACGCGGCGTCGGCGGACGGCTACGATCGCCTCGAGCGCGAGGCGATCGCGGGCGTCCACCCCGACTACGAGGGGCTCGACTTCTCCGGCTACCTGCGCGTCGTCGACTCGCCGAACCCGATGCACCGCCTATGGAACGATACGCCCTGGCTCAAGTACCGGCTGGCCTACGGCTGCTACTGGCGGCGCTGCGCCTTCTGCGACACCCGGCTGGACTACATCAAGCGCTACCTCGCGTCCGACCTCGACGCGCTCGAGGAGGCGGCCGGTAAGGCGGCCGAGCGGACCGGTCTCTACGGCATCCATTTCGTCGACGAGGCGATGCCGGTCAACCTGGTCCGCGCGTTCGCCGCCCGAAACGCCGAGCGGGCCAGGCCGTTCACGTTCTGGGGCAACGCGCGCTTCGACCGGGCCTGGACCGACGAGGCCTGCGCCTACGCGGCCGAGCGCGGCCTCGTGGCGGTGTCCGGCGGCATCGAGATAGCCACGAGGAAGGGCCTGGAGATAGTCGGCAAGGGCTTCTCGATGGTCGACCTGGTGCGCACCCTGGCGTCCTTCAAGCGCCGCGGGGTGCTCGTGCACGCGTACCTGATCTACGGCTTCCCGGGGCAGTCCGACCAGGACATAGCCGACTCGGCCGAGATGGCGCGGGTCCTGCTCGCCGAGGGCCTCGTCGACTCCGCCTTCTGGCACCGTTTCGTGCTGACGCGCCACTCGGCGATCTACGCGGCCTGGGAGCGCGGCGAGCGGCCGGGGCTCGAGCCGATCGCGCCTCGGGCCTCCTTCGCGCTGAACGACCTCCGCTTCGCCGGCGAGGAGCGATCCGAGCGCTGGACAGCGCCGCTCGACGCGTCGCTCGCGGCCTGGGTCGACGACGGCGAGACCGACCGGCCCTTGGCCGCGTTCCTGCCGAGGGGCCTGCCCCGGCCGCGGCTCGACGCGCTAGCGGTACTGCGCGAGGCGGGCCTCGGCTAAGCGCCTAGTGTCACGAAGCTTATGCACGCTTCGACGGCGATATACTACTCGCGGGCATCGTCGGAATAAAAAAGAAAACCCATCCTCGCGGATGGGTTCCTTCGTTTGGGCGGTACAAGAGTCGAACTTGTGACCCCCAGCGTGTCATACTGGTGCTCTAACCAACTGAGCTAACCGCCCGAACCTATCGGCGTTCCGGCTCTCGCCTCGCGTCGACGGGAGTTTATACCAGAGCCGCGCCCGACGTGTCAACCGGTAAGCCGGTTAACCGGATCGCCGGCCGCGGCGGGTCACTTCGACAGCACGTGCTGGATGCGCTCGAGCACCTTCTTGCGGTCGAGCGGCTTGACGATGTAGTTCTTGGCGCCGGTTAGCAGCGCCTGCTTGACCAGGTCCTGCTTGCCGAGGGCGCTGATCATGATGACGCGGGCGTTCTTATCGAATTCGATGATCTTCTGGAGCGCGGTGATGCCGTCCATGTTCGGCATCGTGATGTCCATGGTGACCAGGTCGACGTTCGGGAACAGCTCCTTGTAGCGCTCGAGGCCCTGCAGCCCGTCCGCGGCCTGGCCGACCACGTCGTAGCCCTCCGAGGTGAGGATCTGCGTGATCTGCTTCGCGACGAACATCGAGTCGTCGACGACGAGCACCCTGAAGGGCGTGCCGTCGGGGCGCTGTCCCTCGGGCACCCGCTCGTTGATGGACGGAAAATCCTCTTTGGTCTTCATGCGCCGCCCCCTAGGCCCGCTCGCGGATGGCCACGTTGATCTCGACCTTGCCTTGGGGGGTCTCCATCGGCACGATGAGGGCCTCCACGTCCTGGTTCGAGACTTCCATGTTGTCTCCGGTGAAGATCGCCGGCGGCGTCAGGTCGAAGCGGAAGCCGAGCTCGTGCAGCTTGGTCACGGCCTGGGCGGTGATCATGTTGGCCAGCTCGGTGATGGTCGCCTTGGCCAGGTCGTCCATCGACGTTATGTCCTCGCCGTTCATCGCCGAGGCGATCTTGAGCGCGGTCGGCTTGTCCATGTCGAACAGCACGCGGCCCTCGACGTCGCCGGCTAGGCCGACGATCGCGGCTACGCCCATGACCGGCATCGAGGTCGACTTCAGGTACAGCTCGCCGCGCTTGACGTCGGCCTGCAGCACTTCCTTCATCACGTTGAAGGCGCTCTCCACGAAGGGGTTGATATACTCTACTCTCATGCCGTTCTCCCGTATTGTCGTTGTAGGGCCCGACTAGGCCGTCCTGACGTACACCGCGGCGGGGCCTTCCCCGACGCGCCTCCATCCTTCCAGGGGCATGCGCTCGTTCGTCCCCAGGACGACGGCGCCTCCCTGCTTCGCCTTCTCGCAGAAATCGCCGAACAGCTTACCCTGGTCCGCCGCGGACAGGAAGGATACGGTGTCGCGGCACAGGATGAAGTCGACCGGCGGAACGGGGTTCGAGTTCATCACGTCGTGGAACTCGAAGAAGATCGACTCCCGGATAGACTGGTTGAAGGTATACCCGTTCCGGCCCTTCACCATGTGGTCGACGTAGTGCTCCGGCACGTTCTCCGGGGTGAATACCATGTTCGGGGCCATCGAGATCGCGAGCAGGTCGGAGTCGTTGGCCCAGATCTTGATGCGCGCCTCGGGATAGGCGCGCCTGAGCGCGACGGCCAGCGAATAGGTCTCGTAGCCCTTGCCGCAGCCGGGGTTCCAGACGTTTATCGACCTCGACTCCACCTTGGGGAGGGCGGAGACGACGGCGTCGGCGTAGTCCTCGGACCACAGCTCGCCGGTGCAGCGCGAGTAGAAGGTCTCCAGGTAGGCGTCGGCGTCCGCCTGCTCGCGCAGCTGGAGGTCGGTCGGCTTGCGCATGCCCTTCCACTCGGCGTAGCGCGCCCTGAACCAATCGTCGTTGACGGCCGACACGCCGAAGCGCCTGAACGCGAACAGGGTCTCGCGAATGAACTCCGCGTTGACGTCGCCGGCGGGGCCCGAGCCGCCGGCTGAGGCCGGGGCCTCCGCCGCGACGGCCGCGGCCTCCGGGGTCGCTCGCTGGGCGGGGCCGCGGCGGAGGCCCGGCATCTCCTGCTCGGGCTCCTCGTCCTTGGGGGCGAAGAGCTTCTCGACGTTCAGGATGATGTACAGCTTGCCCTGGTTCTCGATGATGCCCTTGATGTACTTGACGTTGATGTCCCCGAAGATCGGGTGCGGCGGCTGGATGCCGGCGCTCGAGACGCCGACGACCTTGTCGATGTTATCGAC
This sequence comes from Spirochaetota bacterium, assembly GCA_003247225.1. GTDB lineage: Bacteria > Spirochaetota > Spirochaetia > Treponematales > UBA12059 > SZUA-370. The sequence goes on from QKAK01000124.1 coordinate 15,977, forward strand.
GATGACGCCGAACGCGTGGTCGTCGACCCGCAGGATGAGCAGGCTCTCGAGCGAGTCGTCGTCCTTGCGCTCCGCCGGCAGGTGGAACATCGTGCGCAGGTCGATGATCGAGATGATGTCGCCGCGGAGGTTGTACACGCCGCGGACGAACGGGGCGGCGTTCGGCACGTAGGTGAAGCGCCCCGCGTTCGCTATCTCCTTGACGTTCATGATGTCGATGCCGTATTCCTTGCCGGCGAGCGAGAAGGTGACCATCTTGAAGTCGATCTTGTCGGCCCGTTCCTTCTTCTCGTCCGGCCGCTTCCCGGCCTCGAGCGTATCGGCGGCTTGTGCGCTCATGCGATCCTTGCTCCCGTGGTCAACGTATGGTCAGCTCGAGGCGCTGTCGCTCCTCGAGCTCCTTCTTCTGGCCTAGCTCGAGCAGCTGGCTGACGTCTATGATCAGGCATACCGAGCCGTCGCCGAGTATCGACGCGCCGGCTATGCCCGGAGAATTGGTGAACTGGTCGCGCAGCGGCTTGATGACGACGTCCTCCTCGCCTATCAGCGAGTCGACCATCAGGCCCACCCGCTTGTCGCTCGTGCCGACTATGACGACGAAGCAGTAGTCGCCCTGCTCCGCGTTCTGTATGCGGAAGAGCCTATTGAGCCGCAGCAGCGAGACGACGTCGTTGCGCACGTTGAAGACCTCGTAGTTGTCTATCATGCGTATGTCCGACGGCTTGATGCGGTGGCTCTCGATGACGCTCGTGATCGGTATCGAGTAGGTCTCGCGCCCGACGCGCACGAGCAGGCCCTGGATGATCGCGAGGGTCAGCGGCAGCTTGATCGTGAACTTGCTGCCCTTGCCGCGCTGGCTGGACACGGTGACCGAGCCGTTGAGCTTCTCGATCTGGCGCTTGACCACGTCGAGCCCGACGCCGCGGCCGGAGATGTTCGTGACCTTGGCGGCGGTCGAGAAGCCCGGGTCGAAGATCAGGTTGAACGACTCGATGTCGGTCAGCGCCTTGCTCGGGTGGATGAGGCCGCGCTCTATCGCCTTGGCGCGGACGGCCTCGACGTCGATGCCCTTGCCGTCGTCGGATATCTCGATGATGATCATGTTGCCCTCGTTGGAGGCGCGGAGCATGACCGTCCCCTCCTCGGGCTTGCCGGCGGCCTTGCGCTCGGCGGCTCCCTCGATGCCGTGGTCGAGGGCGTTGCGGACCGAGTGCATCAGCGGGTCGAGCAGGTCCTCGATCACCGACTTGTCGAGCTCGGTGTCCTCGCCCTCGATGACGAGGTTGACCTTCTTGTTGAGGCTCTTCGAAAGGTCGCGCACGAGCCGCGGGAAGCGGCTGAAGATCTGGCTGATCGGCACCATCCTGATCCGCATGACGCCTTCCTGGAGCTCGCTCGTGATGCGGCCGAGGTTCTGCGCGGTGGACCGGAACTTGGCGACGTTGCCCTTGAAGTCGGCCTCGAACGAATCGAAGGCCGAGTACAGGCCGCCGTACTTCTCGAGTATCTCCTTCTTGACGTCCTTGACCGTACGGCCGGCCTGGATCGACGCGATATAGTCGGGCAGCTCGTCGAACAGGTCCTTCATCCCTTCCCGGAACTGGCCCTGGGCGGCCTGGAAACCGCCCTGGAGGTCGCCGAAGCGGGTGCTGACCTGGTTGAAGGTGGCTTTGTTGATTACGGCCTCCGATACCAGGTTGAGCAGGTCGTCGATGCGCTTCGAGTCGACGCGCAGGATGCTGCCGGCCTGGCTGGCGGCCTTCTTGGCGTCGGGGGACCGCTCCTCGCGCTCCTCGTCGCCGTGGGCCTCCCGCTCGGGCTGGGCCGGCGCCGCGGGCTGGACGGTCTCGGGCTGGGCGGCTTCGGCCGGCGCGGCGGCGCGGGGCGGCTCCGCCGCGGCGGGAGCGACGGCCCGGCCCGCCGGGGCTGCCGGCTGGGCCTTCGGTACCGGGGCGCCGTCGGTAGACACCGGCGACACCTCCGCGGCCGTCACCACGTCAGGGATACGGACGGCGGACGCCAGCTGCTCGGCCGTCATCTTGGTGGCTACGTAGTACTTGACGTTCGGGTGGAACACGTCCTCGTAGAGCGACTCGAAATCGGGTTCCGTCTTGAGGACGGTGCCGATCTCGCGCAGGGCGGCGAACGCGTGGATAGCGCTCACGGTGTTCATCACGTTGGATTCGTCGAAGTCTACCGAGACGAGGAAGACGCCGCGATCGGTCCCCGCCGCCTCGCGCATCTCCAGCATCTCGTACTCGGTCAGCCCTGGGGCGGAGGCGACGGGCTGAGCCGCGGGCGCCGGCTTCGGGGCCGGGGCCGGCGCGGGAGCTTTCTTAGCGGCCGGCTTGGCGGCCTTGGCCGGGATGAACGACTCGAGCTTCGCGCGCAGGTCGCTCGTGTCCTCGTCGTAGGGTACGCCCTCCGACCTCGAGCCGAGCATGGCCTTGATCACGTCGATGCCGGCCAGCAACGAGTCGATCACGCCCTCGTCGACCTTGACCGACTTCGAGCGGATGGCGTCGAGCAGGTCCTCCATCACGTGCGTGAAGCCCGCGAGCTCGGTCATCTCTACCGTGCCGGCGCCGCCCTTGAGGGTATGGGCCGCCCGGAATATCTCGTCGACCGCGTCGTAGTTGGTAGGGTCGTTCTCGAGCACCAGAATATTCTGCTCGAGCGCGTCCACCTGCGCGTTGGCCTCCGCGAAAAAATCCTTGAGGAGTTCCTGGTTGTTCGGATCGAGGTAATCGCTCATTATAGGGAGTAGTTTATACGTAACGAAGGAATAGTCAAGAGAAGTACCGCCGCCGCGGAGCCGGCGGATTAATGAGAAAGGCCGAATTCTCCGATGCTTTATACGCGAAACCACGCTAAATTCTAGGCGGATCATACCGGACGAACGGGAGCGACCTATGGCGAGACGATACTCGATTCTACTGATCATGGCCCTGGGCGTCGCATCCCTCCACGCCGCGGACCTGAGCGTCCCGCGACTGAGCCTCCTGACGAACGGCAGGCTGAACGCCGCGGGGGCGTTCGAGCTGGCCACGCGCGTGGACATCGACATGCTCGTCGAGGGCGGCTCGAAATTCGACGCCTGGTTCAAGCTCGGCTTCAGGAACGGCTCGATGGAAGACTACCTGCGGTCGGTGGGCGCGGGCTCGTCGCTGCCCGACGGGGCGACGCTAGACGACCTGGCCGCGGCGGTATCCGACCTCGAGGCGGCGACCGGGCTATCCCTTCGCGCGGTCGCCATCCAGGTCGACGGGCTCCTCGGCACGCCCCTGGAGCTGGCGGCCTTCGTCGGCCACCTCGACCGTTTCTGCTCCGGCGACGACTTCGCCGGGGCCTTCGGGACCGACGAATTCGCGACCAAGTACCGCGGCTACTTCTACTATCCGGACGGCATAGGCGGCGACCTCAGCCGCCGCTACGACGGCCTGCACGAAGTATACGGCACCGGCGTCAAGCTGGCCCTGCCCTTCGAGCGCATTAGGCCGAGCGTATACGTCTACCAGGACTCCTGGCTCGGCGCCGGGTACTACTCCGCCGACGCCCGCGTCATGCTGGACGGCGACCGCGTCAAGCTCGAGGCCTTCGCCGGCGCCTCGTTCCCCGTATCGAGCGCCGGCGCCTACCGGGGAGGTTTCCTGTTCTACTTCGACACCGGGGCCATCGGCGACTTCTACGCGCAGATCGGCGTACCGCGCTGGGACCCGACCGAGGCGTTCAGGATGGACCTCCTGTACTTCATGTTCGAACCGCGGGTGCGCTTCGACGTCGGCGAGCTCGTGCTCAGCCTGTTCTTCCATCCCGCCTGGTACCTCCAGGAGGAGACCGACGAGTCGGGCGCCCTCGAATTCCGCTTCGACCTGGGCTTCGGCGAGGCCTCGGAAGGCTCGTTCAAGGGCGGCGTCGAGTCGGAGCTGGCCTATAACCCGAACCTCGACCTGGACACGCTGACGGTGGAGGTCGCGCCGTATTTCCAGACCCTCAGGAACGGCGTCCGCTGGGACGCGAGGCTGGCCGTACGGGTCTTCCCGTTCCCGAGCCCGTGGTACGGCATGTTCATGCCGACCGTAGCCGTCTCGACCGCCTTCTAGGACAGCAAGGAGCCACGCGATGACGATACCGCTGAAACGTCCGTTACGATCCGCCCGGGCGCTCGCCCTGGCGGCGCTCGCCGGCGCCCTGGCCGCTCCCGCCGCGGCGCTCGACATCGAGGCGAGCGCCTTCTTCGGCAACCTCGGACTGCCCTGGGCCGGCGAGGCGCCGATAAGCGGCGCCCAGTTCCCGAGCGACGGGTGGATCTACGGCGGCGAGGCCGGCTTCACCGAAGAGCTCGGCGAGGGACTGTCGCTGTACGCCGGCTACGAGACCGACCCGACGCTCAGGCACGTCGTCAAGGGCATCATCAGCTACGAGTCGGGCATCGCGAGCATCAGCGCGGGCCCGCGCGTCGGCGCGTTCAACACGGCCCAGACGCCCCTCAAGGCCGGCATCGAGATCGGATTCAGGCTCGACGCCCCCGGCGTAGCCTACTTCTCGGTCGACACCTCGTCGTCGATGGGCGTCGGGCTGGCGTCAGAGGGCGACTACTCGCAGGAGTACTCCGACATATCGGCCGGCTGGTACGTCTACAACGCGATCTGCTCCTTCTCGGTGACCGCCAAGCGCTTCACGCGCGTGCTCTCCTCCGGCGAGCCCCTCGTCGACGCGTCGAACGACTACCTCTTCTCGGTAGACACCTACAAGAAAGGCGCGCCGTATCGCGTGCTCACCGAGCTCGGCTACCGCACCATGACCCGGTCCTACCCGGACGAGACCACTGACGGCCTGGGCGCGGTCGTGCTGGCGGCCGAGATCAGCGCCGACGTATCGCCTACCCTGACCCTCGTCGCCGGCCTCGACTCGGGCGTCTACGTATTCGGCATCGAGAGCCTGGCCGGCCGCGGCCCGGCATCCTCGTCGTTCATGTTCAGCGCGAGCCTCGGCGCCGTGATCCGGCTGCCGCAGGCCGGCGCGGCTATCGAACAGGCCGCCGAGTAGCTCCGTCTCGTCATGAGCGCGATTCTCGCGCCTCTGACAGGTCCGTCGTCCATGTTCGGCGACGCTGACGGCGCCGGCGTATGGAGCCGGTGCCTCGACGCCGCGATCGACGCGTTCAATTCCGGATCGCTCGGCATCGCGGCGGCCGTCGTCGACCGGGAGGGGCGTATCGTCAGCCTCGGACGGAACCGGATGGACGAGGTCCCAGGCGATCCGCTGGCAATCGGCGGCAGCTCCGTCTCGCACGCCGAGACCAACGCCATCCACGGCCTCGGGCGCAGGAGCCTGACCGACTACGAGCTGACCCTATATACGACGGTAGAGCCCTGCCCCATGTGCATCGGCGCCATCGGCATGTCCAGGATACGCCGCGTCGTCGTCGCCTCGCGCGACCCCCACGCAGGCAGCCTCGACCTGCTCGGTACGAGCGCCTACCTGCGATCCAAGGGCATCGCGGCCGAGGAGCCGGGCGGCGCGATCGAGCGGGTCTTCTTCGGTATCCATTACCTGTCCATCAGGCGACTACCCCATATAGCCCCGAGCCACCGCGTCTTCGCCGCCTTCAGGACCAGATACGGAGGGCTCATGGACGAGATCGACGAGAGGCTGGGTAATGAGCCGCTACCTGAGCTCCGCCTTGACCACGAAACGATAGCACGACTATTCGTCCGCTGAGTGTCACGAAGCTTAGTGGTCCAATACCGCCGTTCCTAGCGCCATGGAGCGTCGAACGCGCGCGGGCAGATCCTCGATAACGACGAGATCGCATGCGGTATCTGGAATGGCATTTTTGTTATATTTTATTCATGCACAAGCTTCGTAACACTATGCGAAACGTACAATATGAACCCCGGGAAGTCCCGGAGTTCGGTAGCAGAAACATACGGTGTGATTGCTGATACGGTAGCGCGCCAAGGAGGGCGCGCCACAGAATTGCCTGTCCGAAGGACAGGTACATCATGGATGATGAGCTGCCCGGGGTTCGCCCTCCTGCGCTCGACATCGACGTGAGTACACGTCGTTGCCGAGTGGAATGGTATTGTCGTATGCGCTGACGCGCATGGCGGCATCCTGTCTCGCGCCTCCGGGCCGCGCCCTTCGCTTCCGCGCGCATCCTGCGCGCTTTTCGGCGCATTCGCGCCGCGCTCAGGGCCTACCGCGCCTTTCGGCGCGGCATCGCAAGGAATTGTTTTGAATAGCGTCGCTAACGCGACGTGCGATACGAACCCCGGGAAGTCCCGGAGTCCAGTAGTAGAAACATGCGGTGTTATTATTTATACGGTAGCGCGCCAAGGATGGCGCGCCACGGAATTGCCTGTCCGAAGGACAGGTACATCATGGATGATGAGCCGCCCGGGGTTCGCCCTCCTGCGCTCGACATCCTGTCTCGCGCCTCCGGGCCGCACCCTTCGCTTCCGCGCGCATCCTGCGCGCTTTTCGGCGCATTCGCGCCGCGCTCAGGGTGTTCGAACCCCGGGATGATCACCGGAGTTCGGTAGCAGTTATGAGTCTATCTGTTGTCTATTTTTTGAGCCGCCCGGGGTTCGAACCCGGTACCCACGCCTTAAAAGGGCGTTGCTCTACCGAGTGAGCTAGCGGCTCGTGGGGCGAATCTGACCATACCCTCCGGCGCGGCAACGTGTCAACGCCGCGGCGGAGGGCGCGTCAGTACTTGAACTCGAACGCGACGAGCAGGTTGAAGACGGGACGGCTGCCCGGTTCTATGCCGAGCTCCTCGCCGTACATCGCGAGCGAGAAGGTAAAGGCCGACAGGTCGAGGCCGAAGCCGGCCGTCGGCAGCGCGTCCTTGATGCCGGCGCGCAGCGATAGTATGTCGAGCAGGGTCAGCTCGGCGCCCAGGGATACGTTCAGGATGGGGTTCCTCGGCAGGGTCGAGAACAGGTCGAGGATATCGACGTAGTCGACGAGCACCAGTAGGTCCGCGCCGAGGCGGCCGAGCAGAGGCCAGGGCACGTCGTAGGCCGCGCCGACGGACAGCACCGCCGGCACCACCGCGTAGGCGGACGTACCGGAACTCGGGCTGTCGACGAAGGTCTGGTAGCCGTCGTAGGCGGTGACCATCGCAGGTGAATAGGCGTCGTGGGCCACGAGCCCGACCGTCAGCGATCGGCGGTAGGTCCACTGGACGCCGGCGTCGAAGCCGACGCCCGACACCATCGTCAGCGGGCTGGCGAGCAGCGAGCCGGGGTCGGAGACCAGGGCCATTATGTCGGTCAGGGACGCGGCGTCGCCGACGCTGGCGCGGATGAAGCCCTTGGGCATGATGCCGAGGTCTATCGTATGGTCGTCGCCGAGCTCGAAACGGTAGGCGTAGCCGCCGGCGAGCATGATCTCCTCGGAGGCCGAGTAGGCGACGTTAAGCAGCGACGCGGCGTTGACGGTGGCCACTGTCCGGTTGAACAGGCCGAAGCCGAGCCCCTTGCCCGTATAGGCGAAGGACAGCGGCCCGAGCAGGTCAGCCTGGAAGTACAGGCGGCCCGAGTCGTCGAACAGGCCGGCCGCGCCGGTCAGGAGGTCGCCGCCGGAGAGCATCAGGCCGGCTATGTCGAAGACCGGTCCGGTAGGGTTGACGACGATCGCGCCGAAGCTGAATTCGGTCTCCTCGGAGACGAATCCGGCGGGGTTCTCGAAGATCGCGTCGACGCCGGAGACGCTGGCGGCGTGCGGGCCGCCCAGGGCGCTCATCCTGGCCGAGGGCATCGAGAAGGGCGCGACGCCCTGGGCGTGCGACGATAGCGCCATCGCGACGACGGCGGCGCAGGTGATGGCGTATCGTTTCATCGGCGGACCTCGTTGATCGGTATCATTAGTATGATTATCGGCCGCTTAGGGCGTCGTCTCGAAGCTCGATAGGTCGAATCCGCCCAATAGGCTTCCGATGAGGCTTTCGCCGCTGTCCACCGTTCCGGCGTAATCGATCAGGGACAAGGCCGCGATCATCGAAGGGTCGGCGGCGATCGCGTCAGTCTGCTCCGCGGTCAGCGACCCGATGTCATTGATATCGGTATCGGTCGACGCGAAGGCGTTGGACACGAGGGCTACGGCGGCGGCGTAAGCGTCGTCGGCTCCGAGTCCGGCCGGCGGGTTCTCCGCTATCAGGGACAAGGCATCAACTTCCGCGTCGGATAGCGTAACGGAGGATATCGTATCGGCGATAGTCTCCATCATGGCCGCCTCGTCGGTCTCCTCGTCGGCGGCCAGGAACAGCTGCGCCATCGAGGTCACGGCGGTACCGACGCCCGACGACAGCACGACGGCGGAGGCGAGGGCCGTGGCGGCCTCGTTATAGGCCGCGCTCGCCGGATCGGAAGAAGCGGCCGTAGCGGCGGCCAGGAGGGGCGTGACGAGGGCGGCGGCCGTCGCCGAGTCGCCCTGGGCCATGGCGGCCTCGAGCAGCTCTATCGCGTCGTCGACGGGCAGGTCGGCGGGTATGGTATACGAATCCCTGGCCAGGTACGCGGCCAGGGACGAGGTGAAGAACTGCTGGCAGGACGTGGCGAGCGCGAGGCTCGCGAGGCAGGCGGCCAGGGCCGCCGCCCTCGTTCTAGTCGGATACATGGTCGCCGCTCCTTTCGTAGTACTACTAGTATCGGCGCGGCGACCGGTTTTCATCAGAACCGTATGGCCACCTCGGCCGAGACGCCGGTCCGTCCGCGGTCTCCCGGGTACGGCCCGAGCTCCTCGGTGAACAGCGCTACGTTGACCTCCATGATCAGCAGGTCGAGCCCGGCGCCGAAGCTCAGCCAGCCTTTGTTGAGGCCGGTCCGCAGCGCGATGAGCCCGCCGAGGGTCTCGGCCTCGGCCCCGATGTGGAACAGGTTCCACATCGACGACTTATCCCTGATCACCTTGATCGGGTCCTGGATCTCGGCTATCACGGTCACGTCGATCAGCGGCCGCAGGAAGGCCGGGATGGGCGTGACGGCGGCGCCGACGGTGATGTTCGGCATCACCGTGTAGGGAGCCTCGGTGCCCGAGGGTAGCCCGCCCGAGCCGAGGGACTCGACGACCTCGCCGAGAGTCGACTGGGAGTAGGTCTGCTTGGTCGACAGGTCGCGTATCGCGAGGCCTACCGATACCAGCTTGCCGAGGTCGAGCGTCGCGCCGAGGTCAACCGCGAGGCCGAAGCCCACGTCGACCGGCAGGGTCAGCGGGTCGAATTCGCCGCCGCCGGCTAGCATGCCGATCAGGTCGGTGCCGACGATGTCGCCGGTCATGCGCAGGTAGGGGCGCACGTCGCCGCCGACCTGGAGCCTGAACGGCCCGAGGTTGAGCGGTACGCCGATGCCTATCACGGCGTTCATCTGGCCGTCGAGCGATCCCTCGGCGCCGAACAAGGTCTTTCCGCTCAGGTAGGCGTCGGCGCCGCCGACGAGGCCGATGCCGAGGCCCTTGCCTACCCAGCCGAGGCCGAAACTGGCGCCGGCGCCGAAGCCGTTCTGGGTGACGAGATCGGACAGCGTCGAGACCATAGCCGCCTCGTCGCCCTCGCCGGCTATAAGCCCGGAGACCGCGTCGATGTTGGCGGTGGTCGGGCTCAGGTAGAGCCACGGGGTCATCGACATCAGGGTCAGCTCGGCCTTCTTGTCGGCGAAGGCGGCGGGATTACCGTAGAAGCTCTGGAAGCCCTCGCTCATCGCGACGAAGGCGCCGCCCATAGCCATGCTGCGGGCGTCCTTGGGCGAGAAATTGCTTAGCGTGGACTGGCCGAAGGCGGCGCCCCCGACGAGGAGGGCGATCATCGCCAGTATAGTAAGTCGCTTCATGTCGTCCTCCTTACACGCCGCTATCGTCGGCGAAGAGCGCGTCCAGGCCCGCTGCGGCCAGCAGGTTGGTCATATATTCGCTCTCGAGCGCGGTCATATCCATCTCGGACTCGGGTACCGCGCCAGAACTGTCGGTCAGCAGCGCGAAGAGGTAGTCCCCGGTGGTAGGATAGGTAGCCTCATAGCCTAGCGGTACCGTTATACCGCTCACGAGAGCCGAGACTAGAGCCGCTTGGGCCACGTCGCCAGCGGATATATCGGAACCTTCGGCGTAGCCGGTATCACCGATTGCGAGACCGAGCTGCTCGTAGTAGACGTTCGCTGCATCGAGCGCGTTGATCATGTCGATAAAGGCTTCCTGGTTAACCGTACCGTCTTCGGCTACTACTTCCGGCGGCATGAGGCTCGTGATCATATCGCCGAAATCCTGCTCCTCGCCCCCGCTAGAGGTATCGCCGGAAATGAGGCTTCCGATTAAGTCGCCGACGTTATTGATCAGGTCGCCGGCCGGCGTGGTCTGGAGCTCGATGTTGGCGGCGAGTACCGCGAGCTCCTGGTAGCTGGCGGAGCTTGCCGGTTCGGCGTCCATCGCATCTTCGA
>QKAK01000123.1 GCA_003247225.1 Spirochaetota bacterium
GGTCCGACGATAGCGAGGAGAACTAATGGATGAGCATAAGCTAGCCGAAGAGGCGCCCGTCGAGCTCGTCGCCAACGGCGAGCGCGTCGCTATCCTCCTGTGCACGCCGATCAACCTCGACGACCTGGCCGTCGGCCACCTGTTCTCGCGCGGCATGCTGAGGGACAGGGCCGAGGTGCTGACGGTCGGCGCCTGCGCCGACCTGCGGACGATGTCCGTCGTCGCCCCGGGCGCCTCGATGGTCGACCGCTACGGGCTGGGGACGGCGCTCGCTGCCGGATCGGGGCCCGCGGCCGTAGGACTGGACCCGAGCGGGCTTAAGGCCGTCGGGCCGGGCTTCAGGGCGGGCCTGGACGAGCTGCGGGCCTGGGCGCGGGCCATGTTCGACGCGGCCGCCGTATACCGCGAGACCGGCGGCATGCACTGCGCCGCGCTGGCGGCGCGGCCGTCCGTCGGCGGGACGCCGTACTTCGTCGTGCGCGAGGACGTCGGGCGCCATAACGCCGTCGACAAGGCGCTCGGCCGCGGCTTCATGGACGGCGTGGACTTCGCGTCCGCCTGCGCGCTGACGAGCGGCCGCGTCGCGGCCGACATGATACTCAAGATCATAGCGGCCGGCATCCCGGTCGTCGCGTCGAGGAGCATACCGACTACGGCGGCGGCGGAGCTCGCCGAAGCGGCCGGCGTGACCATAGTCGGCCGCGTCGCCGACGAGTCGCCGGTCGTCTACACGCGCCCCGAGCGGATCGGCTAACCGCGGGGCGCGCCGAGACGGTTCCGGGCTACAGCCTGAACAGCAGCTCCTCGTAGGTCGGCAGCGGCCACGCCTTCTTGTCGACCAGCTTCTCGGCGGCGTCGACCCTGCCGCGCAGGGCGTCCATCTGCGGGACGACCCTGTCGCGGTACGCCTTGGCCTGGAGGCCGACGTCGTCCGTCCCCTGGGCCTCGCCGAGTACGGCCTCGAGGCGCTCGGTCTCGCCGGCTATCTCGCCGGTAAGCTCCGCTATGCGCTTCGCCCGCTTCTCGATAGCGGTCGACGCGGCCCCGATCGCGGCGAGCGCGGCGGCGTCGCGGGCCAGCGAGGCGGCGTATGCCGCGGTCGCCGGGAAGATCGTGCGCCTGGCCATGCCGACCATCACGCCGGCCTCGATGTTGACCTGCTTCGAGTACTTCTCGAGGTAGATATGGTGGCGGCTGATCGACTCGGCCCTCGACAGCACCTTGTGAGCCTCGAACAGCTCTATGGTCTCGTCGCGCGCGAGGACCGCCAGCGCGTCGACCGTCGAGCGGACGTTCGGCAGTCCCCGCCGCTCGGCCTCCTTGACCCACTCGTCCGAATAGCCGTTGCCGTTGAACACGACCCTGCGGTGGGCGGAGTACGAGACGCGGATGATCTCCTGGATGGCGGCGCGCTTGTCCGGGGCCGCCTCGAGGACGTCGGCGAATTCCGACAGCACCTGGGCCACGGCCGTGTTCAGGTAGGTGTTCGGCGTCGCGATCGACTGGGACGAGCCGACCATGCGGAACTCGAATTTATTGCCGGTGAAGGCGAACGGGCTCGTCCTGTTGCGGTCGGATATATCGACCGGCAGGGCCGGGATCGTGGTGACGCCGAGCTCTATCCTGTGGGCGGAGCCGGTGCCGGCGAGCGGCTTGCCGTCGGCGATGCTGTCGAGCAGCTCGGAGAGGAGGCTGCCGAAGAATATCGAGACGATGGCCGGCGGCGCCTCGTCGGCTCCGAGCCGGTGGTCGTTGCCCGCTATCGCCGCCGACGCGCGCAGGAGCGGCGCGTAGCGGTCGACCGCCTCGACGACGGCCGTGACGAACAGGAGGAATCGCGCGTTCGACTCGGGGTTCTCGCCGGGCTCGAGCAGGTTGACCCCGTCGTCGGTCGCTATCGACCAGTTGTTGTGCTTGCCGGAGCCGTTGACGCCCTCGAACGGCTTCTCGTGGAGCAGCGCCTCCATGCCGTGCAGGTTGGCCGCCCGCCTGATGGTCTCCATGACGAGCTGGTTCGAGTCGACGGCCACGTTCGAGCTCGCGAAGACCGGCGCCAGCTCGAACTGGTTCGGGGCGACCTCGTTATGCTGGGTCTTGGCGGCTACGCCGACCTTCCACAGCTCGTTGTTCAGCGTCCGCATGAAGGCGGCCACCCGGGCGTTGATGGCCCCGAAGTAGTGGTCCTCCATCTCCTGGCCCTTGGCCGGCATCGAGCCGAAGACCGTCCGCCCGGTCAGCATCAGGTCCGGCCGCTCGTCGTAGTAGGCCTTGTCGACGAGGAAGTACTCCTGCTCCGGCCCGACGGTCGGTACGACCCGGAGCGAAGAACAATTGCCGAGGGCGCGGAGCACGCGTACGGCCTGCTTGCTGAGCGCGTCCATCGACCGCAGGAGCGGCACCTTCTTGTCCAGGGCGTGGCCGTAGTAGCTGAAGAACGCCGTCGGGATGCATAGGGTCGTGCCCGTCGCGTCCTGCTTGAGGAAGGCCGGGCTCGTCACGTCCCAGGCGGTGTAGCCCCTGGCCTCGAAGGTCGCGCGCAGCCCGCCGGACGGGAAGCTCGACGCGTCCGGCTCGCCCTTGATCAGCTCCTTGCCGGAGAACTCCATCAGCACGCGGCCGTCGCCCGTAGGGGCGATGAACGACTCGTGCTTCTCGGCGGTCAGGCCGTTGAGCGGGTGGAACCAGTGGGTGTAGTGGGTCGCGCCGTTCTGGATCGCCCAGCTCTTCATCGCGTCGGCGACTATGTCCGCCATCTCGAGCGACAGCTCCTTGCGGCCTGCCTGCACCTCGAGCAGTTCGACGAAGCAGGTCTTGGGCAGCCATTCGCGCATCACCGCGTTCGAGAAGCTGTTGCGGCCGAATAGTTCGGTTATGGATGGTTCTGCGAGGCTCGCTGGATCGTGCATGGAAGCTCCTGATGAATCGAAGATACAGAAAAAACATGCCAACATGCATGAAACTAGCCCGGAAGCCTCCCGGAAAGCTTGGTAAAGGCCTAGGTGCGTAGATCTGAATGATCGGGGCTTTGTTGATACGATCGAAAGCTACAAAAAAGTAGGATAATTCAATATAACCTACAAATATGTAGCTCTATACGCCTTCCAGTTCAGGCAATACTGACGAACCCGCAGCCCCATCTGGCGCTCGGTGATACCAAGGCGTCTAGCCGCCTGCGCCATATTCCCGCCGGTCATCTTGAGCGCCTCGACGATCAGCTCCTTCTCGAGCCTGGACAGGGCCGCTGATAGGGTAGTAGTCGGACCGGTGTTCGTCGACCCGGCGGACTGGAGGCTCGGCGGCAGGTGGTACGAGTGGATGACCATGTCGTTCGACAGGATGACGGCCCGCTCTATGCAGTTCTCCAGTTCCCGTACGTTGCCCGGCCAGTGGTAGCTCGTGAACAGGTCGAGGGCGGGGCTCGAGATGCGCTTGATAGGCTTATCGTTCCTGACCGCGTACTTCTCGGTGAAATGGTCGGCGAGCAGCACGATATCGCTCTTGCGCTCGCGCAGCGGCGGGATGCGTATGGGGAAGACGTTCAGGCGGTAGTACAGGTCCTCCCGGAAGCGGCCGGCCTTGACCTCCTCGTCGAGCCTGCGGTTGGTCGCGGCTATCACTCGGACGTCGACCTTGAGGCTGGCGCTGCCGCCGACGCGCTCTATCTCGCGCTCCTGGAGGACGCGCAGCAGCTTGATCTGGACCTGGGGCGACAGCTCGCCGATCTCGTCGAGGAAGAGCGTGCCGCCGTGGGCCAGCTCGAACCGCCCCTTCCGCATGCCTACCGCGCCGGTGAACGCGCCGCGCTCGTGGCCGAACAGCTCGCTCTCGATCACCGACTCGGCCAGGGCCGAGCAGTTGACCTTGACGAAGGGGCCGTCGGCCCTGCGCGACAGCCGGTGGAGCTCCGCGGCGACCAGCTCCTTGCCGGTGCCGCTCTCGCCGGAGACCAGCACCGTCGCGTCGCTCGGGGCTACCTGGGTCACAAGCTCGAACACCGCGCGCATCGCGGCGCTCGTGCCGACGATGCCGCCCGATAGGCTCGGCGGCAGCGGCGACGACGGCCCGAGGCCGGGGTACTGGCCGTCCTCGGCTCGCGTCGACGAGGCGACGCCAACCTTGATGCGGTCCTCCTGGAGGCGCTCGCGCAGCTTCGCCGAATCCGCCAGCAGCTCGGCCGCCTTCTCGAGCAGCGATCGGTCGGCGTCGAGCGTCGCGGCTTCCGGGTCGGCCCGGCTCGAAGGATAGCGGCCGGCCGGCTTCCGCTCGGCGCTCAGGGTGCCTATGACCGAGTCGCCCGAGCGTATCGGCACGACGTGGCACGAGACGCCGGCGAGCTCGGCTGCGTCCCGACCGCCGGCCCGGTTGAGCAGCCGCGGCTCGGCCGCGAGGTCGCGCACGGTCACCGGGACGCCCGACTCGAACACGCGGCCTATCAGGCCCTCGCCGAGCCGGTAGAGGCCGCGGCCGCGCTCCTCGTCGCTCAGGCTCGGGGCCGCCTCGATGCGCAGCACGCCTTGGGCGCGGTCGAGCAGGGTGACCACGCCCCTGCCGAGGCCGGCCCGCGACTCGAGCAGGTCGAGCATCGGCGCCAAGGCGCCGCGCAGGTCGGGCGTGCGGTCGAGCACGCGCGAGACGTCGAAGAGGAGACGCAGTTCCCGAAGCTCGTCGTCATGGTCGTTTCTATCGAGCATGACGGCATGATGCTACGAAAATGTAGGAAAGTTCAATGGCCCTTGCCGGTAGCCATGGCGACGCCGTGTTCGAGCAGCGGGGCGAAGACGCGGGCGCACAGCCTGGCTGCCTTGACCGAGCCCGGCGCGTTGACCACGTAGCACGCGCCGCGCATGCCGGCGATGCCGCGGCTGAAAACCGCGTGGCTCGTCTCCTTGAGCGACTCGAGCCTCAGGTACTCGGCCAGGCCCGGCGCCTCGCGGTCGATGAAGCGTCGGGTGGCCTCGGGCGTGACGTCGCGGGGAGCCGGGCCTGTGCCGCCGGTCGTGAAGACCCAGTCGAAGCCGCCGAGGCTCTCGAGCGCCTCGACGATGGCGTCCTCGTCGTCGGGGACGACTAGCCTGCGGATCTCCGCGCCGGGGACCAGCTCGGAGAAGACCGTCTCCATCTCGGGGCCCGAGAGGTCGTCGTACTCGCCCCGGCTGGCCCGGTCCGACACGGTGACGATGCCTATCCTCATGCGCCGGCCTCCGTTCCCTTGGTTTTCTCGATCAGGGTCAGGCCGTCGACGCGCATGCCCTTGTCGACGGCCTTGCACATGTCCCAGATCGTCAGGGCCGCGACGCTGGCGGCCGTCAGCGCCTCCATCTCGATGCCCGTCCTGTCGGTGCAGACGGCCAGGCTCTCGATGGCCACGCGGTCGCTCAGCAGCTCGAAGTCGACCGCGACGCGGTCGATCTCGATGTTGTGGCAGAGCGGAATGAGCTCGGCGGCCTTCTTCCCGGCCATGATGCCCGCTATCCGCGCGGTCGCCAGCACGTCGCCCTTGGCCATGCCGTTGGCGCGTATGAGCTCTATCGTCGACGGCGCCATGACCACGGCGCACGCGGCGCGCGCGGTCCGCCTGACTCGGCCCTTGCCCGAGACGTCGACCATCGACGCCTTGCCGGCGCCGTCGATATGGGTCAGTACCGTTCCAGTCGCCATCTATCCTCCTATCGAGCTGACGAGATGCTCCGAGGCTCGCTCGCCGCGGATCGGCTTCATCGCCACGCAGGCCCGTACGCTGTCCTCTATATCGTCGAAGTCCACCGGTACCGCCGCGTCGCCGTGCAGGCAGGGCTTGAGCTCGCCGGTGGCTAAGAGGCGGATCCGGTCGCAGGCCGAGCACGGGGCCGGCCTGTCGTAGCGGCCGCCGTCGAGCTTTGCCTCGTCGAGCCTGTAGCGCCGTATGGTCTGCACCGCGCAGCCCTCGGATTCGGCGAAGGCGGTCACCTCGTCGAGGTCGTCGCGGCCGTCGGAGTCGCCGATCACGACGTTCAGCTTGACCGGCAGCCCGGCGGCCCTGGCCGCCCGTACGCCGGCTACCGCGTCCCGCACGTCGCCGCCTCGGGTGATCGAAGCGTAGCGCCCGGGGTCGAGGGCGTCGAGCGACACGTTGACGCTCGACAGGCCGCGGCGCGCCAGGTCGGCGGCGATCGGCGCGAGGAGGGTGCCGTTCGTCGTCATCGCTATCGTCGCCAGGCCGGGGATGTCGCGGAGCATCGATACGAGCTCCGGGAGGCCCTTGCGGACGAGCGGCTCGCCGCCGGTCAGCCTGACCTTGTCGAAGCCGAGGCCCGCCGCCGCGCGCGCGACGAGGGCGATGCGCTCGAGGCTCAGGACGCGCTCGTGGGGCACGAAGGCGACGCCCTCCGGCGGCATGCAGTAGGCGCAGCGCAGGTTGCATCGGTCGGTGACCGATACGCGCAGGTAGCGGACGCGCCTACCGAACGAGTCTAACACGAGTCACCGTCCCCTTCGCTATGGCGTCCTGGCCTATCTCGAGGCGTACGAAGCCGTGGGCCTCGGCGAGGGCCTGGAGGCCCGACGAGCCGCCGTACCTGACCGGCCGAACGCCGTCCGCGTCTATACTGACCGGCAGGAATTCGACCCTGTCCGTGCCCTTGCGCCGTATGTCCTCGGCCGCCGCGACCGGCGCGTAGAGCGGCTCGTAGGCGGCTCCGGACAGCGCGTACAGCAGCTCCTTGACGAGGGTCTCCGCGTTGACGAAGACCGAGACCGGATTGCCCGGCAGGCCGAGCACGTAGCGGCCGCCGGCCTGGCCGAAGTAGGTCGGCTTGCCCGGCTTGACCGCGACGCCGTGGAATACCTCACGGACGCCGGCCGCCTCGAGCGCGCGCGGCACGTAGTCGAAGTCGCCCATCGACACGCCGCCGGACAGCACGAGCACGTCGCAGCCGTCCAGCGCCGCGCTGACCGCCGCGAGCGTGTCGTCGAAGTCGTCGGGCAGGCGCCCGAGGTCGCGGACGTCGAAGCCGGCGAGCTGGGCGACGAGCTGGCTCTTGTTCGAGTCGTAGATGGCGGCGCCCGAGAGCGCCTGGCCGGGCTCGGCCAGCTCGGTACCGGTGGACAGGACGCCCACGACCGGGCTGCGGGCCACCTCGACGCGGTCCCTGCCGTCGGCGGCCAGTATGGCTATGTCCTGGGCCCCGAGCCTGCGCGGCGTCAGGATGATATCGCCCGAGCGCGCGTTCTCGCCGCGGAGTATCACGTTGTCGACGCCCTCGGCCCTCGTGAAGCGGACGAGGCCGTCCGCCTCCTCGGCCCACTCGAAGCGCTGCACCCGCGAGGCGCCGGGCGGTAGCGGGGCGCCGGTCATGATGCGGGCCGCCTCGCCGGGCCCGAGCGGGTCGTCGGGCCGGTCTCCGTCGATGCGGCCGGAGCCGGCGGCTATGACGCCGCGCGCGCGGAGCGGCTCGGCGGGCATCGCCTCGCCGGAGGCCGGGCGCCAGGCCCAGCCGTCCATCGCGGCCTTGTCGAACGGCGGCTGGTCGATACGGCCGACCGCCTCTCGCGGCAGTACGCGGCCCAGGGCCTCGCGGAGGGCGACCTCCTCGATAGGCGGGTCCCGCCTCTGCGCGCGCATGATGGCTACGGCCTCGTCCGGATGTATCACTCTGTCTCCCCCCCGGGGCCGGCTATCGCCCGGCCCATATCGAACCTCACCACGCGGTCGGCGAGCTCCCGTACGAGCGACTCGTCGTGGGCGCTGAACACCAGCGTCGAGCCCGAGCGCCTGAGCCCGGCGAGCATCGACCGCACCGCCGCGTCGCCTTCGGAGTCCATGCTCGAGGTCGGCTCGTCGAGCAGCAGCACGTCGGCCCCGGCGGCTACCGCCCTGGCCACCGCGACTCGCTGCGTCTCGCCGCCGGACAGCCTGCCGGCCTCGCGGTCGAGGAGGCAGGCTATGCCGAAGCGCTCGGCGGCGTCCTCGAGCCGGGCCTCGGCCTCCGCCGCGCCGAAGCGCTTGAGCCTGAGGGCGTAGGCCAGGTTGTCGCGCACCGTGCCGGCGAACAGCACCGGATGCTGGTGGACGTAGACCGAGCGGCGCCTGAGCTCGGGATTCTTGGCTATCGGGCGGCCCATGAACGATATCGAGCCGTCGAACGGGCCGAGGAGGCCGTTCATGAGCTTGAGCATCGTCGTCTTGCCCGATCCGTTAGGGCCCACGAAGGCTACCGACTCGCCGTTCCGCACGCGCAGCGAGGCGCAGGACGCCGCGACGCGCCGCTCGTAGCGGAACGAGAGGCCCGCGACCTCGAAGACGGCTTCAGCGTCCATCGCGCACCGCCAGGTGGGACAGGAAGTTGACGAGGAGGGCCAGCGCGAGCAGCACGAAGCCGAGCGACAGCGCGCGCTCGAATTCGCCTTTGCTCGCGTCGAGCGCTATCGTCGTAGTCATCGTCCTCGTATACCAGCGTATGTTGCCGCCGAGCATCATCGATACGCCCACCTCCCCGGCGACGCGGCCGAACGCGGCGAGCGTCGCCTGGGTGATCACGTAGCGCCCCTCGCGTATGATCGCCGCCAGGCGGCGCCACGGGCCGGCCCCGAGCGTCAGCAGGGTCTCGCCGTAGCGCGGGTCGAGCTTCTGTAGCCCCGTGTAGCTCATCGCGGCGACGAGAGGGAAGGCGAGGGCCGCCTGCCCGAGCACGACGCCGCCGGGCGCGTAGAGGAGCCCCAGGGAGCCGAGGGGGCCGGACCTCGAGATGAACGAGTAGACGAACAGGCCGACGACGACCGTCGGTACGGCCATCACGGCGTTGACCAGGGCCACGGCGGCGCGCTTGCCCTTGAACCGTCCGAGGAACAGCGCGGCGCCGAGCGGCACGCCTGGTATCACGGCGAAGACCGTGGACCAGAGCGAGAAGCGCACGCTCGTCGCGATGGTCCACCAGGTCTCGCGGTCCCCCCCGACGAGGAGGGAGACCGCCTCGAGCAGCGATTCCAAGGATCAGGGCTTGTAGTTCGGGAAGAACATGGTCTGGCCTTCGAGCTTGAAGCTCGCTATGAGGCCCTGGCCGCGCTCGCTCGTCAGCCAGTCGAGGAAGGCCTTGGCGCCGTCGGCGTTGATGGCCGGGTTCTTGGACGGGGCTACGGTGATCACGCCGTAGGGGTTGAACAGCACCGGGTCGCCGTCGAAGAGGATGGCCAGGCTGGTCTTGTCCTTGAGCGCCACGTAGGTGGCCCGATCGGATAGCGTGTAGCCCTGCAGGCCCTCGGCCATGATGATGCACTGCTCCATGCCCTGGCCGGCTTCCTTGTACCAGGAGCCGGACGGGGCGATCCCGGCGGCCTTCCAGGTGTCCAGTTCCTTGACGTGGGTGCCCGACTTGTCGCCGCGGGAGACGAATGACGCCCCGGAGGCCGCGAGCCTGGCGAAGGCCGCCTTGGCGTCGGGCGAGCCCTCGAGGCCGGCGGGGTCGCCCGCGGGGCCGATGACGATGAAGTCGTTGTACATCACGTCGCGCCGCTCGGCTCCGTGGCCGGCGGCCATGAACGCGTCCTCGAGCGCCCTGGCGTGCACGAGCAGCACGTCGGCGTCGGCGTTCTCGCCGAGCTTGAGCGCGGCGCCGGTGCCGACCGCGACCACGTCGACGGTATAGCCGGTATCCTCGGTGAAGAAGGGCAGCAGGTACGATAGCAGGCCGGAGTTCTCGGTGCTCGTCGTGGTCGCGAGCCTGACGCGGGGATTGGCCGGCGCGGGCCTGGCGGCGGGGGCGGCTTCCTTGCCGCCCATGGCGAAGGCCTGGGCGGAAGCCGCGAGCAGGGCGGCGCAGACGGCGGCCGCGCGGAGCGCGCCGCGCTTGGCGATGAGTCTCATGGGTTCCCCTTTCCGATGCCCGACGGCCGCTGGGCGGCGCCGGACGGGAGGCGGCAGGGTTTCCCCATCCGCCCTTCGACCGAGGTTCCCGGGGCTTTAGCCCTGGGGGAACCGGGGTTCGGAGAAATGTCGATGTAGTACCCGGTCCGAACGGGACCGGGCCGGCGACGCCGGCCCGAGCATACTAGCCGAGGACGCGTCCCCGGTCAATCAAAGGCACGCGCCTCGGCCGGCCGCCTCAGTCGGCGTCGATGCACGACGAGGGCGCGTGGCCCAGGGCGATCAGCCGCTCCTTGAGCTCGGCGGCCTTGCCTCGCTCGACTATGACGCGGAGCACGTCGCCCGGCTGGATATCCAGCTCGTCGTACGGGAAGATGTCCTCCTCGCCGTGCTCGACGCTCGCCAGGATGCAGCCGGGA
>QKAK01000107.1 GCA_003247225.1 Spirochaetota bacterium
GAGAGTTTCTCCTTGACGGGACGGCTCGCGTCATTAAGAATACGGCTCATGGTACCATTCCCGTACGATACGCCGGCGAGCGGCTTCGAGAACGATACCCGGCATGCCAAGGTCGCGCTCTACGCGCTGATAGGCCTCGTGTCGGCTTTCGGACTGGCGTCCGCCGGCTTCGACCTTCCCGCCATCGGGCGGGGCCTAGTCGCGATCGTCGTCTCGCCCGATACGCTGATCAACGACTACGTCGCGATAGCCGGCATCGGGGCGGCCTTCGTCAACGCGGCGCTATGCCTCGCGGTAGCCGTCGCCGTGCTCAAGGCGACCAAGGTGTCGGTGTCCGGCCCGGCTATCGCCGCGGCGTTCACGATCGCCGGCTTCTCGCTGTTCGGCAAGAACATCGCGAATATATGGCCCGGCCTGCTCGGGGCCTATCTGTACGCGGTCGCGAGCCGGAGGCCCTTCGGCGAGAATCTCATCGTGGCGCTGTTCGGTACCGCCCTGGCGCCGCTATCGAGCGAGATCGCCTTCGGGCTCGGACTCGCCGCCCCGTGGAACTTCGTCATGGCCATCGCCGGGGGCGCCGCCGCCGGTTTCCTCCTGTCGCCGATCGCCAGGCACGTGCTCGATTTCCACCGCGGCTACAACCTATATAACACCGGCTTCGCGGCCGGATTCATAGGCACGGTGACGCTGTCGGCCTTCAAGGCGCTCGGCATAACGCTCCACGGCGGCTTCCACTGGGCGGAGCTCGGGCCGGGGCCGACGCTGCCGTACCTCGCCGCGGGCTTCGTCGCGATGATCGCGGCGGGCGTCACGCTCGACAAGGGCTGGGCCGCGTCGTATAAACGGCTGTGCCGGTCCTCGGGCCGCCTCGTCACCGACTTCGTCCGCTTCTTCGGCCTCGGGGCCACCCTCGTCAACATGGGCCTGATGGGGCTGATCACCAGCGGCGTCATGCTCGCCATCGGAGCCTCGTGGAACGGCCCGATGATCGGCGGCCTCCTGACCGTCGTCGGGTTCTCGGCCTTCGGCAAGCATCCGCGAAACACCTTGCCGACCATGCTCGGCGTCGTAGCGATGGCCCTGCTGTCGGATTACGGGCTCGACTCGCCGGGCAGCCAGCTCGCCGTGCTGTTCGCCTCGACGCTGGCGCCGATCGCCGGCGAGTACGGCCCCGTCGCGGGCGTCGCGGTAGGCATGCTGCACCTCGTGCTGGTTCAGGTCGTCGGCTCGCTGCACGGAGGGCTCAACCTGTACAACAACGGCTTCGCCGGGGGCCTGTCGGCCGGCCTGATGCTCCCGGTCCTGGAATGGATACGCGAATGGAGGAGACATGAAGTCTGACGCCGCTCATCTCATGAGGGTAGCCGAGGAGGTCCTCAAGTACTTCTACCTGAAGGGCGCCAGGTCGGTTAAGGTCTCGTACGACTTCGGCGACGAGCGCTCGTTCTGCGCGGTGTCGGCGAAGGATATCCTGCTGTCCGCCGAGGAGGAGGACTACCTCAGGCGCGTGTTCGACGGGCCGGTCCAGCCGGAGATAGCCGAATACTACGGCACCCTGGCTGGTCGCCGCCGCGACTCCCTCGAGATGGAGCTCGTCGGCACGATGGCCGAGCTCGAGGACATCCAGAACGAGGAGGGCCTCGGCGTCGTCATCGTGCTGAGCCGGCGCGAGATGGAGTTCCGCTCGTCCAAGAGGGGGTAGCTTGCCCCCGCGGGCGCTTACGGTTTATGCTCGGCTCCTCGAGTCGGAGGAGCCATGCACCAGGTCGGTCGGGGTCGTTCGGGATCGGCTGTCGCCAGCCGCGCCGTAGCCATCGGATATAGGGGCCTCGCCGTCGCGTGCCTCGCGGCCTGCGTCGCGGCGGCCGTCGCCTGCGTACCGTCGGGCGGGAGCGGCGCGCAGGGCAGGGCCGTCGCGCCCGAGCCGAGAGGCAAGCCGCAGTCGGGCCTGGCGACGGCGACGCTACGATCGGGCGCGGCGGAGATAGTCGTCGAGCTGGCCGTCAGCCCCGAGGAGCAGGAGATAGGGCTGATGCACCGTACGGAGCTGCGGGACGGCCGCGGGATGCTGTTCGTCTACGCCGAGGACCGCAGGCTGGCCTTCTGGATGAAGAATACCCTGATCCCGCTGTCTATCGCCTACATCGCCTCGGACGGCACCATACGGGAGATCCGGGACATGGAGCCGCTGTCGCTCGCGCCGGTCGAGAGCGAGCGATACGTGCGCTACGCGCTCGAGGCGCCGCTCGGCTGGTTCGGCCGCGCCGGGCTCGCCCCCGGCGACCGATTCGACCTGTCCGGCCTGCCCGGCAGGTAGGCGCGGCGCCGCCGTCCATCCGCGGCGTACTTCGCGGCGTACTTTGCGGGGCGCGCGCGAAGCCAGTATGTTTATACGTAGGAGAGCCTTGATCATGATGGATATCTATACGATAGGCGCCGACGTGCTGCGCGGGAACGCGGCGCCGGTGGATAGCTTCGACGACGAATTCGCCGCGCTGATAGAACGTATGTTCGTGACGATGAAGCAGGGCAAGGGCGTCGGCCTCGCCGCGCCGCAGGTCGGCATCCCGCGGCGATTCTTCGTCATGCAGATAGACGGCGACAAGCAGCGCGTCTTCGTCAATCCGGAGATCGTCGAGACCAGCATGGAGCTGGATAGCTTCGAGGAAGGCTGCCTGTCGATACCCGGCGTGTACGCCGACCTCGACCGGCCGGCGGAGATACGCGTGCAGGCCTGGAACGAGCGCGGCCGCCGCTTCACGCTGGGGGCCGACGGCTTCCTGGCGCGGGTCATCCAGCACGAGCTCGACCACCTGAACGGCGTGCTGTTCGTCGACCGCCTGCCCGAGCGTACCCGCGACCGCCTGCTCAAGCAGTACGAGAAGCGGATGAGGGCCTGACGCCGGTGCGCGTACTGTTCGCCGGCAGCCCCGAGATAGCGGTGCCGGCCCTCGAGGCGATAGCCGCCCGCCACGAGCTGGTCGGCGTCCTGACCAACCCGCCGTCGGCCAAGGGGCGCGGGCTGTGCTTCTCGTGCACGCCGGTCGCCGGCGCCGCCGCGGCGCTCGGCGCTCCGGTGCTGTCGCCCGAGCGCCTCGGACCGGCGGAGCGCGAGGCCGTCGCGGCCCTGCGGCCGGAGCTGCTCGCCGTGTTCGCGTACGGCCGCATCTTCGGGCCCAAGTTCATGGCGCTGTTCCCGCACGGCGGCGTCAACGCGCACCCCTCGCTGCTGCCTCGCTGGCGCGGCTGCGCGCCGATACCCTACGCCATACTGAACCGCGACCCGGTCAGCGGCGTCTGCGTCCAGCGCGTCGCGCCGAGGATGGACTCCGGCGACATCCTTGCCCGCCGCGAGATGCCGCTGGACGGCCGCGAGACGACCGAGAGCCTGTCGGCCGCCTCGGCGGCCGTCGGCGCCGAGCTGCTGCTCGAGGCGATCGCGGCCATCGAGGCCGGTACGGCCGTCGGCGAGCCCCAGGACGAGGCGGCCGCCACGTACTGCGCCGCGCTCAGCAAGGACTCCGGCCTCGTCGACTGGTCGGCGCCGGCCCTCGACGTAGACGCGCGCGTGAGGGCCTTCCATCCCTGGCCGGGCGCCTATACGGGCCTCGGCGGCGAGCGGCTCGCCATCCTGGCGACGACGCCGTACCCGGACGAGCCCGGCCGGGCCGAGAGCGGGACGGTACTTGCGGTAGACAAGTCGAAAGGTATAATGGTACAAACGGGACAGGGCCTCGTCGCCGTGTCGCGCCTCCAGCTTCGCGGCAAGAAGCCCATGGACTTCAAAGACTTCGCGAACGGCGCGCGCGGCTTGGTCGGTACGCGCCTGGACGCGCCTCCGACGAGCGCCGCCCGATAAACCGGTACGGGAGCACGCATGGACCTTCGTTCGATGTTCAATTTCAAGAAGCTCGATCAGCTCGATCCCAGGCACGCCAAGGCGGCCATCGTGTCGCTCATATCGCTCGTCGTGCTGATGGGCCTGTCCGGCGTCATCGCGTTCTTCCTGGCGCTGCGCGGCGAGGAACAGACGCTCGTGCCGAACGTCGTCGATATGGAGCTGTCCTCGGCCCTCGTCAAGCTGCAGGAGAAGGAGCTGTACCCTCGGGTGTCGCTGCGCTTCTCCGGCGACCCCGAGACCCGCGGGCGCATCCTCGAGCAGGACCCGCAGCCAGGCGCCATCGTCAAGGCCGGGCGCCGCATCGCGCTGGTCGTCTCCAGGGGCGCCGCCCAGGAGACCGTCGGGGACTACGTCGGGCAGACCGTCGACGAGGTCAAGATCCACCTGCAGACCGTGTTCGGCTCGACGCGCCAGCTCATAACCGTCAAGGAGCCGCCGGTCTACGTCTACGACGCCAGCCCGGCCGGCACCATACTCGAGCAGTCGCCCGCGCCGGACGTGGAGCTGTCCGGCCCGACCCAGCTGACCTTCGTCGTGTCGCGCGGCCCGGAGAAGGCCAAGGTCAAGGTGCCCGACCTCGTCGGCCTGCCGCTCGCCGAGGCCGTCCTCCAGATCGAGAAGTCGGGCGTGGCCTTCGAGTTCGCGCTGCGGCCGACCGAGGGGCGCGAGCGGCCCGGCACGGTCGTCGCCCAGATGCCCGCGCCCGGCAGCCTGCTCGACCCGGGCGCGCCGGTCTCGATCGTCTACGGCGCGCCGGCCAAGACCGAGGGCCGCGTCTCCGGCCTCTTCCAGCAGGCGCTGCCCGAGTACCCGTACCCGCTGCGGGTCGTGCTCTACGCCGAGCCGCCGACCGGCGCCAGGATCCCGCTGATCTCGGTCGACCATCCAGGCCGGTCGTTCACGATGCCGTACGACCTGCCCGAGGGCAGCGTGCTCGTGCTCCAGGTCCTCAACAAGGTCGTGGCGCGTACGGAGGCGGGACGGTGAGCCCGCGGGCGGTCCCGGCCGCGAGGCGGCGGCGCAAGGCCCCGACCTATTCCGTCGAGATCGTCCGCACTGCCCTCTACGACATCGGCCGCTCCATAGACCTCAAGAAGGCGGCCGACCTGCTACCCGGCGTGCCCGGCATGCGCCTGGCCAGGCGCCGCGACACCCCTACGACCGTGACGATACCGGCGCCGCTATGCGTCGACCTGCGATCGGGGCTCAAGAAGGTATACAGCGAGGACTCGATCGAGGGCTTCGCGGCCTCCGCGCGCCTGTACGACGAGGGCGTCATGTCCATCGTCGTCAGGCTCAGGGTCAACGCCACCATCGAGGAGCTGCACGGCATCGAGGCGAAGGAGATCTCCCCGACCATCCGCGACCTCGATTCCTACATAGCGGAGCGCTACCAGGCCGTGCTCGAGCAGGTCGGCCCCGCCGTCGCGAACCGGCGCGGGCAGCCGGAGTCGGAGAGCTACCTGGCCTACTGCTTCGCCGACGTCGGCTCGGCCCCCGAGGCCTTCATGAAGGAGCACGAGCAGGCGCTGACCAGGCTGCTCGCCGGCGAGCCGGCCGATTACCCTATCCACGAGTCCCAGGTGCGCAAGTCGATGAGCAACCCGTTCTCGTACAGCGACCGCGACCTCGCCGTCTTCGACATGGACCGCTGCGTCATCATCGACTCCGATCGCGACTACGAGGACGTGCTGCTGATCTGCGAGCTGGCCAACTACCAGTACCTCGAGCTGCGCGCCCTCGACAAGTGGCTCGACAAATGGCTCGACGAGGCGGAGGACGACGTCAACCTGATAGCCAGGAAGGGGGCCGGCCGCGGGCTCAAGACCGGTACCCTGCGCAAGAAGCTCGGCAAGATCCAGGCCCTGCGCCTCGACGCCCTGTTCATCCTGGAGAACCTCGAGAACAGCTCCAAGATCATCGGCGACTATTTCCTGGGTACGGTCTACGAGCACGTATGCGGCATCTTCAATACCTCCGGGTGGACCCGCTCCGTCGAGCGCCGCCTCGACGCGCTCCAGGATATCTACGAGATCGTCAAGACCGAGAACTCGGAGCGCACCATGCTGGTCCTCGAGATCGTGTTCATCGTCGTCTGCATCATACCCATCATCCAGTTCGCCTTCGGCTAGGCCGCGCCGTTCGCCGCCGGCGCGCGCTCTGTAGACCCGCGCGCCCGTCTCTGGTACATTCTCTTCCATAACCACGCTAAGGAGATCCCCATGGTCATACTTACCCTCAATTGCGGCAGTTCGTCCGTCAAGTACCAGGTCTACGACTGGGACGAGAAGAACGTCCTGGCCAGCGGCATCGTCGAGCGCGTCGGCATCGAAGGCTCGGTCATCAACCATAAGGCGCCCGGCGTCGCCGACGTCAGCCTCGAGCACGAGTGCCCCAACCACGTCGTCGCCGTCGAGCTGATACTCAAGACCATCACCGACCCGCAGCACGGCGTCGTCAAGTCGATGAAGGACATCGGCGCCGTAGGCCACCGCATGGTCCACGGCGGCATGAAATTCGCCCGCTCGGTCCTGATCACCGACGAGTCCCTCGCCACCTTCAAGGACCTGATCGACCTGGCCCCGCTCCACAACCCGGCCAACATCACCGGCGTCGAGGCCGCGAAGGCCGTGCTCCCGAACGTCCCGCACTGCGCCGTCATGGACACCGCCTGGCACCAGACCATGCCGAGCACCAGCTATACCTACGCGCTGCCCCACGAGTGGCAGGACAAGTACATGGTGCGGCGCTACGGCTTCCACGGCACCAGCTTCCTCTATACCGCCAAGCGCGCCTCGGTGCTGCTCGGCAAGGACCCCTTCCGGTCGAACGTCATCATCGCGCATATCGGCAACGGCTCGTCGATCAACGCCGTCAAGGACGGCTGCTCCTACGACACCTCGATGGGCATGACCCCGCTCGAGGGCCTCGTGATGGGCACCCGCTCCGGCGACATCGACCCCGGCATCGTCTTCCACATGATGAAGAAGGCCGGCCTCACCGCCGCCGAGGTCGAGAAGGCGCTGAACAAGGAATCCGGCGTGCTCGGCATCACCGGCCGCTGGTCCGACAGGCGCGACATCGAGAACGCCGCCGAGGCCGGCGACAAGATCGCCATCGTCGCCCAGGAGCTCGAGGGCTACCGCATCAAGAAGTACATCGGCGCCTACTACGCCGCGCTCGGCCATGTCGACGCCTTGGTCTTCACCGCCGGCGTCGGCGAGATGGGCCCCGTCACCCGCCGCCTGTCGACCCTCGGCCTCGAGGGCATGGGCATCAAGGTCGACCCCGCGCGCAACGAGAAGGCCAAGTGCCGCAACGCCGAGCTCGAGATCAGCGCCCCCGACAGCCCGGTCAAGGTCTACGTGATCCCCACCGACGAGGAGCTCGTGATGACCGAGGACGCCTTCGCGCTGATGAACGGCACCTACGACGTCCACACCAACTATACCTACAGCTTCCAGAGCCCCGACTACGTCAACAAGCAGCGCGCCGCCGGCCTCGTCTCCGACCTCAAGAAGAAGCCGTACCTCGCCGACCTGAT
>QKAK01000076.1 GCA_003247225.1 Spirochaetota bacterium
GCGCCGGCGGCGGGGAAGATCATATTGATCGCGATCAGGAGGAGTATCACGCCGCCGGCCGCCTTGAGGCTGGCGTCGCCTATGCCGAGCACGCCGAGCGCCGCCCGGCCGCCTACCATAGCCAGTAGCAGGATCAGGAACGCGACGGCCACCTCGCGGAGTATCACCCGGGTGCGCCGCGCCGGCGCCACCCGCTCGAGCGCCGTGATGAACAGCGGGATATTGCCGAGGGGATCTGTCACGAGTATCAGCAGCATCGTCGCGTGCAGGAATTTGCTATCCATGGGGCCTCCGGGAACTCGTCATAGAGTATAGCGGAGACCATGGCGGCGATGGAACAGGAGGAACGGGCACCCGGCTATCCGCCGGGCGCGGACGACGGCCGCGAGCCCGCGCCCGGCCGATGCCCATTCTCTCCGCGCAGGAGCTCCCTATGGCGCCGGCTCAGGACGCGCGGCCCTCCTCGAGTACCGGCAATCGCAACGGTCGGCCCCGCCCGCTAGCGTCCCCTCCCGCTTGAAGCCCAGGCAGAACGCCTCGGCGGACTCGTAGTCGGTGGAGCACAGGTAGGGGCACAGCTCCCGCGAGCCGATCGAGGTCAGCCACTTGAGTATGGCGCACTCGAAGAAGTCGATGCGGACGTCGCAATCGTCCTGGTCCCGTAGGACCGTCATCCTCCAATCCCCGGGAGACCGGACGGAATCGGGTCGCCTCGACCAGCGCTCGTAGCGCCCGACGACGAACGGGGTGAAGAAGAACGCCCTCATGGTCCGCTTCACCGCCCGCGGGAGGGAGCCGTAGAAGAGCCCGGCGATAGAGATCATCGCCTCGCCGGCCGCCGCTACGCCGTCGCCGGCGGCCATGAGCGTTCGCCCTACCGCCGTAAGGACCGCCGCCGTGATCATCGTTCCCTCGAGGGGGTTCCCGCGTCCGAGCTCCGGCAGGGTCGGGGCCAGGCGCTCCATCTCGGCCGGAGTGCCGGCCTCGACGGCGGCGAAGCGGTCCGCGCCGAGCGCCTCCTCGATCCGGGGGCCGATCGCGCCGAAGGCCTTCGAGTACACGGCGCGCATGCGCCCGAGGCGCCTCTCAGTCGCCGTCATCGCCTGCGCCCCCTATCGAAGGCCCTCGCGAATACGGGGAGCTTGGCGAATTCGTTGATCAGGATCGTCACGACGGCGGTGGCGACGCAGAGCCCGAGTTCCCAGAGATGGAGCGGGGCGAAGCCGAAGACCCCGTTGAGCGCCGGGACGAACAGCGCCAGGGCCAGGAATCCGAGCGCGGCGGCCGCGACTATCCAGAGCGCCTTGTTCGGCCGCCTGAGGCTCTTGAGGATCGACTCGGTCCAGGAGCGGTTGGAGAAGATCATGCCGATGTTGCCGAAGACCAGGTTGACGTACGCGAGCGCCCTCGCCTCGCCTACGCCGTAGCCCGACGAGAGCGCCCACGCGTAGATGCCGGCGACGAGGGCGAGTATGCCGAGTCCCTGGGTCAGGCCTATGAAGATCATCCTGGGCCCGAACAGCCGCTCGCCGACGGGTCGGGGCTTCCGGCTCATGATATCCGCCTCTTCCTCCTCCATCTCGAAGACGATCGAGCAGGCCGGGTCTATGATCAGCTCGAGGAACAGGATGTGGACCGGCATGAGGGCCAGCGGCCACTTGAGGAGCACCGGGATCAGGCTCATCCCCGCAATCGGGAGGTGGACCGAGAAGATGAAGGTCATGGCCTTGCGCAGGTTGTCGAAGATGCGCCGGCCTATCCGGATCGCGTGCACGATAGAGGCGAAGTCGTCGTCCAGGAGGACGAGGG
Organism: Spirochaetota bacterium; assembly: GCA_003247225.1. Lineage (GTDB taxonomy): Bacteria > Spirochaetota > Spirochaetia > Treponematales > UBA12059 > SZUA-370. Next base: position 1,810 of record QKAK01000076.1, read on the forward strand.
CCGACGACTCGCGGGCGACGTCGGTGCCCCTGCCGCCCATGGCTATGCCTATATCGGCCGCCTTGAGCGCCGGGGCGTCGTTGACGCCGTCCCCCGTCATGGCGACGACCTCGCCGTTGTCCTTGAGCGCGCGGACGATCCTGAGCTTCTGCTCGGGCACCGCCCGCGCGAAGACGCAGGCGGTCGCGATGCGGCGCCGGAGCTCGGCGTCGTCCATCGCGTCGAGCTCCGGCCCGGTGATGATGGCGTCGGGATCGGGCAGGCCGATGCTCCTGGCTATGTTCCGCGCCGTGCCCGGGTAATCCCCGGTTATCATCACGACGCGTATGCCGGCCGCCGCGCAGGCGGCGACGGCCGCCGGTACGTCGGCCCTGACGGGGTCGAGGAGGCCGAGCAGGCCCACGAAGCGGAAGTCGAAGTCGTGCTGCCCGACGGGCAACCCGTCGGGCGACCCGTCGGGCCGGGCACCCTTCTCGAAGCTCGCCGCCGCGACGCCGATGACCCGGAGGCCGTCGTCCGCCATGGCGTCGATATCGGCGCGGAGCCGGGCGAGCTCCGCCTCGTCCAGGTGGCAGATGTCGGCGACGGCCTCGGGCGCGCCCTTGGCCGCGACGACGAGGCGCTCGCGGTCCGGCGATTCCCAGACGCGGCTCATGGCGAGCAGCGAGTCGGAGAGCGGGTACTCGCGCACGAAGGTCCAATCGGCGTGGAGGTGCTCGGTGGAGGCGAGCGTCCGCTCGCCCAGTTCCCTCATCGCCTTCTCCATCGGATCGAACGGATCGGCGGGGCTGGCGAGTATGGCGTACTCCGCGATGTCGTGGAACTCCTCCGGGAGCTCGGCGGCCTCGGCGCCTATCTCGTAGCTCGCCCCTCCCCGCGACAGCCTGGATACCGTCATGCGGTTGAGCGTCAGCGTCCCCGTCTTGTCGGTACAGAGCACGGTGGCCGAGCCCATCGTCTCGATCGCGTGGGCCCGCCTCGTCAGCACGCGCCGCTTCGATATCCGCCAGGCCCCGAGCGCCAGGAAGACGGTCATGACGACGGGGAATTCCTCTGGGAGCGTCGCCATCGCGAGGGAAAGGCCCGCGAGGATGCCTTCGAGCCAGTCGTGCCGAGTCAGGCCGAAGACGACTATGACGGCGGCGCATAGCGCGAACCCGGTCAGCGCGAACGCCTTGACGATGCCGCCTATCTGCTTCTGGAGATCGGTGTCCTCGGTCTCCAGGCTCTGGAGCGCCTTGCCGATCTTGCCTATCTCGGTCCGCGCCCCGGTGGAGAGGACGCGGGTTATGCCCTGGCCCTTGACGATCATCGACCCGGAGAACACGTAGGGCTGGTCGTCCCCGCCCGGGACCGCCGGGCGCGCCTCGCCGTCGTTCCGCGGCGTCTTCCGTACGGGCACCGACTCCCCGGTCAGGAGCGACTCGTCGGCGCTCAGGTTGGTGGAACGTAGCACCTCGGCGTCGGCCGGCACCCGGTCGCCCTCCTGGAGGAGCATGACGTCCCCCCTCACGACGTCGCGGCCGGCGATCCGCGTCTGGACGCCGTCCCTGATGACCAGGGCCCGCGGGCTCGACAGCTCCCTGAGGGCGTCCAGCGCCTTCTCAGTCTTGGTCTCCTGGTAGAGCGTTATGCCGATGACGACGACGACGAAGCCCAACAGCATCAGAGCCTCCTGGGGATCGCCGAGTATCAGGTACAGGGCGCCGCAGGCCAGGAGCAGGATGAACATCGGCTCTCGGACCACGTCCCAGAGGATGGCGAAGACCGTGCGCTTCTTGGCGCTCGGCAGCTCGTTGTACCCGTCGGAGGCTAGTATCGCGGCGGCTTCGGCGGAGGACAGGCCCGCGGGCTCGTCCAGGTTACTGATTGCGTCCATGTTTCCTCGCGGAAGAGAGAGGGCTTCGGCTCGTATCGCGCCGTACGCGGCCGGGGACGACAGCGCGTCCCCGCCGCTACGAGGAAGCATAGCGCATTCTTTTCGTTCTGTAAATACTGAACGTTGAGAAATTACAAGCATGCGAGAACGCATATATTGACAGCGTACGGCCGAGGGGGGAATACTCCCCCTATGGTAGGAAAAGAGATCGGCGAACGCCATTTCATCGAGGACGTGGCGCTGTTCTGCGAGCAGATGGGCTTGCCCAGGATGGCCGGCCGCGTCCTGGGCGTCCTCCTGATATCCGACCCCCCGTCCCAGAGCCTGAACGAGCTGTGCGACTGCCTGCAGGCCTCCAAGAGCTCCGTGTCGACGATGGCGAGGCTGCTCGTCGGCGAGGGGCTCATCGAGCCGGCCCCGTGCCTCGTCCCGAGGCGTGACTACTTCCGGTTCAAGGACGGGGGCTGGCTCGAATTCATGCGCAGGCGCATGGAGGTCATGGCGGGGCTCCACGCCATCGCCGACCGAGGGCTCGAGCTCCTGGACGGCAAGGACGAGTCGCTGCGGACCCGACTCGAGGAAGCGCACGACGTCTTCGAATTCGTCGACTCGGAATTCCGCGGCTGGCTAGAGCGCATGGGCAAGCGGAGCGATAAATCCGCCGGCCGCGACCGGCCCTAGCCGTACGGAAGCCGCCATGGATAAGGGCTACGTGCACGTATATACGGGGAACGGCAAGGGCAAGACGACGGCGGCCATCGGCCTCTGCGTACGGGCGCTCGGCGCGGGCCTGTCCGTCTACATCGGGCAGTTCATCAAGGGCATGCGCTACTCGGAGATAGCGACGCTCGAGACACTGGCCGCCGCGCTCGGCCCGGGGCGCCTCGTCGTCGAGCAGTACGGCCGCGGCTGCTTCATCCGCCGCGACCCGGAGCGGGCCGACATAGACCTGGCGAGCGCCGGCCTGGCCCGCGCCCGCGAGGCCCTCGTCTCCGGCCGCTACGGCCTCGTGATACTCGACGAGCTCAACGTAGCGGTCAAGGTCGGCGTCGTCGCCGAGGCGGACGCGCTCGCCGTCGTCGGGGTCAGGCCGCCCGCGGTGGAGCTCGTCGTCACCGGCCGCTACGCGACCGACGCGATGCTCGAGCGGGCCGACCTCGTCACCGAGATGCGCGAGATACGGCATTACTACCGGACCGGGGTACAGGCGCGTACGGGCATAGAGCGATGAGGCCGCCGCGGGCGGCTCCTCAGAACCCCTTCACCCGCCTGCCGCACAGCATGTTCTGATAGCAGCGGATACAACCCGGAAAGATACCGTCCTTCGAGTTCTTGAGGGCCAGCCTGAATTTCCTGGCCCGCTCGCCGTTGAATATCTCGAAGAACGGAGTCTCGCGGATGTTGCCGAGCGGATAGTCGTTATAGTCGGCGCAGAAGCAGACGTCTCCGTTGTAGTCGATGTTGCACTGGCTCCACGGCACCGAGCAATGGGTACGCACCGGCTCCTCGAGCTTGCTATAGTAGATATCGATCTTGTCGGGCTCGAGGGCCGGCACGGTGATGATCGGGTGGTCGATGTCCATCGCGTGGATGCGGGACAGGATGTCGTACAGCTCCTGGCCGTCGATATCCTCGTTGTAGCCGGTGGCGTAGCCGGGCAGGCAGGCGATGTCGGTGTCGAGCTCCCGCTTCATGAACTCGCGCTGCCGCGCGACGATGGCGTCGTTCGCGTAGGTGCCGAGGTTGTAGATGTGCCAGGCCAGCTTGAACGGCCTCGTCGCCTCGGCCAGCGCGTACAGATCCTTGTAATTAAGGTTGTTGACGGTGGTGACGACGCCCATGTACGGGTAGTGGGAGCCCTGCCTGGCCTTCTCCCGGTTGATCGCCTCGAACCCGTCGACGACGCGGCGATACGATCCGGAGCCCCTGATGCGGTCGTTCGTCTCCTCGAAGCCGTCGAGCGACACGAACAGCGCGTGCCACTTGCGCTCCACGATCTCCTTGGCGTACTTCTCGAGGAAGGTGCCGTTCGTGTTGACGCTGACGACGAGGCCGGCCTCCATCATGTAGTCTATCAGGGGGAACAGGTCGGGATACAGGAACGGCTCGCCGCCCCATAGGTAGACGACCGGCTTCTTATGCTTGATCTGGTCGACGAGGCGCTTGTAGTCCTCGAGCGGCACGATCTTCTTGGCCTCGCCCGCCGCGAACGAGCCCTTGAGCACGCCCTTGTCGCCGCGCTGGCCGCACATGACGCAACGCAGGTTGCACAGCGGCGTCAGCCTGAAGTAGATCAGCCCTAGCTCGGCCGTCGTAGCAGGGTGCAGCAGCCTGTCGACGTACATCGATTTCTTCTGGGCGACGAAGGGGTGCACCATCTTCTTGGCGAGGACGGGATCCTTCCTGAGCAGCTCTCGTACCACGGAAATGTTCGTCTTCATCGTAAGTCCATCCTGGTTGCGGGGTGTTCGTTAGACGAGTCTATCGAGGAATAGTTTCATGATAGCCGGCGGCGCGGTGCGCGGGAGCAGGCCGAACAAGAAGGCCGCCAGCTTGTTCCTGGCGCCGGCTATGGTCCAGGCCTTGCCGCGCTCGAGGGCCGCTAGCCCGATATCGGCCACCTGCTCGGCCGAGAGGCTGTTCGACCGGGAGAACTTCTTGTACGCGTCGCTCTCGATGCCGGCGTTGTCGTCGAAGTCGGTGCGCACGTAGCCGGGGAGCAGGCAGGTGACGACGACGCCCGAGCCGGCCAGCTCCGCCCGCAGGGCCAGCGTATAGTCGAGCACGTAGCTCTTGGTGGCCGCGTACGAGGCGAAGTACGGCGTGGCGTTGAGGCCGGCGAACGAGCCGACGTTCAGGACGCGGCCCGAGCCGCGAGCCTTCATGTCGCGGCCGAACAGCGCGCACAGGTTCGTGAGCGCGCTGACGTTCAGGTTGACCATCGCCTCCACCGCCTCCGGCGACTGCGACAGGCTATCGCCGAACACGCCGGAGCCGGCGTTGTTGACCAGCAGGTCGACCGCGAGGCCGCGCTCGGCGCAGGCCCGGTATAGCCGGCCGGCGGCGCCCGGCTGCGAGAGGTCGCAGGGGATGGCGACCGACGCCGACGCGTTGGCGCCGGATAGGCTCGCGCGCACGGCCTCCAGCCTCGCCTCGTTCCGTCCGACCAGGATGATGGCCCAGCCCTCCGCCGCGAGCTTGATCGCGAACTCTTTGCCTATGCCGCCGGATGCGCCCGTGACGAGCGCGTACTTCATTATCGTCTGCATCGCTCCTTTATAGACTAGATACGCCGGCTAGAAAAGCTATGAAAGTATGACTCCAGCCTCCTCGGCGATAAAAACCGCCCTATCCGTAGTATCCCGCCGAACCCTTGACAATATCGCCAAATATAGATAATGATAATCATTATCATAACGAGCGACAGTAGTATCGGTACGTATATCCGAGGAGGAATCCATGACCATAGCATCGATCGGCGAAGGCGACGAATTCATCGTCGACGGCGTCCGCCTCTGCCGCGAGACCGGCAGGCGGCTCGCGGATATGGGCTTCACCAAGGGAGCCCGAGGCCGCATCGTGCGCCGAGGCTTCCTGGGCGGCCCGCTCCAGGTGCGGCTCGGCGACTGCGACATCATGATCCGCGCGTCCGAGGCCGACGGCGTGACCATCGAGCAGGTCGTCGGAAGCGGACGAGGCAGGGGCCGCGGCGGCAGGGGCCATGGCGGACGGCG